>JBKPSJ010000199.1:0-20394 GCA_046765875.1 Actinomycetota bacterium | reverse complement strand
ACGCTGGCCAGGTGGACCCCCTCGGCTCCACGCAGAGCGTATGCAGCGACCAGTCGTCCCGCGTCCTGTGCCACCTCCTCGGTCAGCTCGATCGGCCAGATTTCGAGCCAGTACTCATCCCATCGCTGCAGCGCACGCCTAAGGCCCGAAGCATCGAGGCGACCACTGCGATATGCCGCGGCGAGAGCGGCACAGACCTCTGAGTACACCAATCGGCTCGAGAGGGCGAGGTCGCACCCGTTCCAGACCGCGACTGCGATGTCGTCCTCGCGTTCCGGGAGGACAAGCTTCACCAGTGCGCTCGCATCGAAGTAGACGAGCGCCATGGTGCCGCCGCTACCGCCGCATCTCGCTGATCAGGTCTGAGATGGGTGGTCCGGGTGTCACCGGTATCGTCGATCGCCGGGCCTTGCGCTTAGGGCGCTTCGCCGGGCTGAGAACGCCCTCTCGGGCGAGCCGGTCGATCACGTCCTGCTCGTCGATGCGGGTGAGCTTGGCCACCGGCCTGCCGCGCTCAGTAATCACGACCTTCTCGCCGCGGCGAGCTGCCGCCAGCCACTCGCGCATGTGCGCTCGCAACTCAGTCACGCTGACCTCCATGTCTTCAAGCGTACGTTTCACTCGTCTGAAAATGTACGGAGATTTCGAGACCGCTCCCGAACGACTTCACGCCCTGTGGAAGACTGGCCGTGCGCTGACAGCGTCGTCGGCAGTGACCACCGACCGACGAAGGAGAGTCCCGCTGTGACAGACGCAGCGCCCATCCGGATCCCCGCCGAGCTCAAGCCAACCGACGGCCGCTTCGGCTCCGGCCCGTCCAAGGTCCGCCCGGAGGCCGTGCAGGCCCTGGCCACCAAGGGTGCGGAGATCCTCGGCACCTCGCACCGCCAGGCGCCGGTGAAGAATCTCGTACGCCGAGTACGCGAAGGCGTATCCGAGTTGTTCGGCCTGCCCGACGGGTACCAGGTCGTCCTGGGCAACGGTGGCTCGACCGCGTTCTGGGACGTCGCGACCTTCGCGCTGATCCGGAACAAGAGCCAGCACCTGAGCTTCGGCGAGTTCTCGTCCAAGTTCGCAAAGGCCGCGCAGGCCGCGCCGCACCTGGCCGACCCGACCGTGGTGACCGCTGAGCCGGGTACCCGGCCCACGCCGTACGCCGAGGACGACGTGGACGTGTACGCATGGCCGCACAACGAGACCTCGACCGGCGTGATGGCCGGGGTCCAGCGGGTCGCGGGTGCCGCCGACGACGCGCTGGTCGTCATCGACGCGACCTCCGGCGCCGGCGGCCTGCCGGTCGACATCGCCCAGACCGACGCGTACTACTTCGCCCCGCAGAAGAACTTCGCCTCCGACGGTGGGCTGTGGATCGCCATCCTGTCGCCCAGGGCGCTGCAGCGGGTCGAGGAGATCACCGCCACCAAGCGCTGGATCCCGGCCTTCCTGGACCTGGCTACCGCGATCGACAACTCGGGCAAGGACCAGACGTACAACACGCCGTCGATCGCGACGCTGTTCCTGATGGCCGAGCAGACCGACTGGATCAACGCGCAGGGCGGACTGCGCTGGGCGGTCGAGCGGACCACCGACTCCAGCAGCCGGCTGTACACCTGGGCGGAGAAGTCGGACTACGCCACGCCGTACGTCGCGGACCCGGACGCCCGGTCGCTGGTCGTCGGAACGGTGGACCTGGACGAGTCGATCGACGCGGCGGCCGTGGCCAAGACGCTGCGCGCGAACGGGATCGTCGACGTCGAGCCGTACCGCAAGCTGGGCCGCAACCAGCTGCGGGTGGCGATGTTCCCGGCGGTCGAGCCGGACGATGTCGAGCGGCTCACCCGGTCCGTGGACTACGTGGTCGAGCACCTCGGAGCCTAGGGCGTATCGGACGGATCCTGCCAGGATCCGTCAGACACGCCCCAGAAGCACCCAACGCCGGCAACCGCGGCCGCCGGCTCAGACCGGGCGGCTGCGCTGGCGTTGCTGGCGTTCGAGGATCGCGTCGGCGCGTTCGCGGCGGCCGCGCGGGAAGGTGAACATCGCCATCAGCAGGGCGAACGCGCCGGCTCCGATGAGCGTCCAGCGCATCGCGTGACTCTGCTTGCTCTCTTGTGACCCGCCGGACCCGGAGCTGCTCGCCGGCTGCGTGTCGCCCGACTGTGCCTTCGTGACCGACGGGATCGCCAGCTCGTACACCGCCGAGTTCTTGCCCTCGCTGCCGAACAGCACGCTCTTGTCGTCGAGGCCCATCGCCAGCGACTCGCCTACCACCTGGAGCGGCAGCGGCGCGGTTGCGAGCGGTTTCATCGCCGGCCAGCTCAGCACCGACAGCGAGTTCACGCTGCGCAGCAGGACCCGGCGGCCGTCCGGGGTGAAGGTGCCGTCGGTGATGATCGCCGGCGCGGTGCCGAGCTTGGTCAGGTCGTTGACCTCGGTACGGGACATCTCGTCCGGTGTCGGCGCCGCGTAGATCGCACCCTTCGGCGCTTCCTTGGTGACGATGTAGAGCCGGTTGGTCTGCGGGTTGACGAGCAGGGCCTCCGCGTTGTGCGGGCCGTCGGGGTACTTGAACTTGTAGGCTCGCGCCTTCACCCGCTGGTCCTGCAACTGCTCGGGCTCGGGCAGGCTGTAGACGGTTATGGTGTCCTGGTTGCTCAGGTTGTCGCCGATGTCGCCGACATAGATCCGCTTGTTCGTACCGATCCCGATCGCTTCGACATCGCGGGCCTGCGCGTCGTACGTCACCTCCGCGAGGACCTTGCCGGTCTTGTCGATCGCGAAGATGCGCGCGCTGTCGCCGGAGTCGTTCGACGTCCACCAGACGTCGTCGTGGGTGCCGCTGCGGGCCAGGTCCGACGACTCGTCGACCCGGCTGTCGTCGATCGTGAACAGCTTCTTCGGCTTCGGCTCCTCAGCCCCTGCCGGCGCGGCCGCCAGTACCGGCGCGAGTACGACCGCCGCGGCCGCCACCGCACACGCCAGTCGCCGGAGTCGTGAGCGAGCCGTCACCGCGCCTCACCGGGTCGCAGTAGAGTCGCCAGCCGAGGAGCGACGTGCCAGGCCGAGGTCAGCTCGTCGTACTCGCTGCGGGCCGCAGGATCCGCGGGCGCACCCGTTCGCGCCGCCCGCAACAGCAGGTTGCGGGGCGTGTGCTCACTGTCCACGAACTCCATCACCTCGACCCGGTAGCCGACCTGACGCAGCACCGACGCCCGTAGCGCGTCGGTCAGCACGTCGGCGAAACGCTCCCGCACGATGCCATATCGCGTCATGAGAGCGTACGGCGAGGGTGGTTCGGCGGCCTTGAGCTGCTTCTGTATGTCGTGGTGGCAGCACGGCGCGGCCAGCACCAGCGGCGCCTGCCAGCCGACCGCGCGGGCCAACGCGTCATCGGTGGCGGTGTCGCACGCATGCAGCGCCAGCACCAGGTCCGGCGGCGGGTCCAGCTCGGCCTCGGCGATGGTCGCGTCGGCGAAGGTGAGGTGGTCCGACCAGCCCAGCTCGGCCACCCGCTCGGTGTTGCGAGCGCGGGCCTGCGGATTGTGGTCCACGCCGGTCAGATGGACGGCGTACCCGCGCTCGGTGAGCAGGTGGTACGCGGCCAGCGTCAGGTACGCGTTACCGCAGCCGAGGTCGACCACGCGCAACGGCCGGTCGGAAGGAATCCGCCCGGCCGCGACCGACTCGTCGAGCGCGGTCAGCAGGATCCGGCCGAACTCCTCGACCTGGCGGTATTTGGCCTGCCGCGACGGCTTGACCCGGCCGCGCCGGTCGCTGATCCCGAGCACCTGCAGGAACGGCGCCGCGGGGTCGAGCAGCCGGTCCTTCACGTGGTCGTGACCGGTGCGCTGTTCGCGGTCGGCGGGCTCGCGGTGCAGCAGCACCCGGCCTTTCTTGGTGTACCTCAGCTGCAGCGTCTCGGTCGTGGTCTGGACGTGCCAGCTCCCGTACGCCGCATCGAGTAGGGCGTCCACCGCCGGGCCAGGGTCGGCCGCATTGCGAACATGGGCCTGGCGCTCGTCGTACTCGGTGACCTGGAGGTGCCGTCCCGCCCTGAGGTCGACGTACCGGATCTCCACCCGCCGGTACGCCGGTGCTTCCTCGCCGCGGCGCCGGCCTGATGCGACCGCACGGACCAGCGCGGTCTCGTCGGTCAGAGCCGCGCGGAGCACGTCGCGTGGCTCGCCGGTCTCCGGCTCGGGCTGCTGCACCGGGCCATTCTCCCCGATGAACCAAGGGTCCCCTCATCTGACCGACATACACCGTCAGGACGCCCGTCGGCGGCGGGTCGTGGGCTCGCTCGCCTCGACGAGCTCGAGCTTCTCCAGCCGGGCCTCGATGCCACCCGGCTGGCGGCCGAGCTCGTCGGCCAACTCGGCCACGGTGGCGCCCTCGGCATGCCGGACCGCCAGCAGTTCCTCCTGGTCCGGCGTCCACGGCAGGTATGCGTTCGGATGGGCGCGGCGGATCTCGTCGAGCCGCTCCTGCGCGGCCGCCGAGCGGCTGCGGGTCTCGCTCCCGGCCACGCTCAGATCGAGCGCGCTGACCCGCGGCCGCGAGTACCGGCCGATCTCGGCCTCCTTGGCCCACAGCACCACGGCGTCGTCGTCGAACGTCAGCAGATCGGCGGCGACGTCGCAGTAGTCGCCGCCGTCGAGCATCACTCGGATCTTCGTCATCGCACGAGTATCGGCAAAACCGGCCGCCCAGCGCCGCGGCAGCTGTGGATAACCCGAACGATTGCACAATTCCTTTGCAAAAGCTCTTTGCAAAGATGTCTGCGCATCCTACGATCGCTGTTATGAGCGACGAGACCGCCTGGCCCCCCGATCCGGATCGCGACGTCGTACTGGACGCCCGCCGGCTCCGCGCGATGGCCCATCCGATGCGGATCAAGATCGTCGGCCTGCTGCGCCTGCACGGCCCGGCCACGGCGACCGCGCTCGCCCATCGGCTCGGAGTGAACACCGGCGCTACCAGCTACCACCTGCGCGAATTGGCCAAGGCCGGGATGGTCGAGGAGGACGAGAGCCGCGGCAACGCGCGGGATCGCTGGTGGCGTTCGGTGTACGCCAGCACCTTCCTCGACGACCCGGACATCCTCACCAAGGAGCCGGACGCCGTGCTCAGCTACCTGCGCGGGGTTGCCCAGGTCAACGCCGAGGAGATGTTCCGGCACGTCGAGGACCTGCCCGGGCTGCCACCACAGTGGCAGGCGGTCTCGACCATCTCCGACTTCAGCCTTCACCTGACCGCCGAACAGCTCAATCAGGTGCTCGAGGAGCTCCGCGCCGTCCTCGCCAAGTACCGCACCGACCCCGACGCCGAGCCGCCGGCCGGCACCCGCACTGTCGCCATCCAGCTCCAGGCGTTCCCGAGGGAGGAGGACCGGTGAGGCAGCGTGCGCCGTTGGCCGCGTTCCTGACCGCGAACGTGGTGTCGATCGCGGGCACCCGGATCAGCGGCCTGGCCATCCCCTGGTTCGTGCTCACCACCACCGGGTCGGCGGCCAAGACCGGCCTCGTGTTCGTCTGCGAGATGGCTCCGCTGGTAGTGACGAAGGCGCTTGCCGGGCCGCTGATCGACCGCGCCGGACCGCGACGCGTCAGCGTCGTCGCCGACACCGCGAGCATGGCGATCGTCGGCGCCATCCCGCTGCTGCACGCCCTTGGCATCCTGCACTTCCCCACCCTGCTGGTGATCGTCGCGCTGGCCGGACTGTTCCGCGGCCCCGGCGATACCGCGAAGGCCACCCTGGTGCCCGACATCGCCGAACTGGCCCAGGTCCCGATCGAGCGGGTGACCGGACTGGAGAGCACCGCCGATCGCGGCGCCACGATGATCGCGCCGGCCCTCGGCGGACTGCTGGTGGCGGCGATCGGACCCGCCGATGCGATCCTGGTCGACGCCGTTTCGTTCGGGATCTGCGCGCTGCTGATCGCCGTCTGGGCACCACGCCGCCGTCACGCGGCCGGGACCGAGGACGACGAGGGAAGCTACCTGACCCGGCTGGCCGGTGGCTGGCGGTGGCTGTCGCACGACCCGCTGATCCTGGCGATCTGCGTGATGGTGATGGTGACGAACCTGCTCGACGCCGCCGCGGCGTCGGTGCTCATGCCGGTATGGATCCACGACAACGGCTACGGCCCGGCCGTACTCGGTCTGCTCTGGTCGTCATTCGGCATCACCGCGACCGCCGGCGCACTGCTCGCCGCCGCGTTCGGTCACCGGCTACCGCGGCGGATCGTGTACCTGGTCGGGTTCACGATCGCCGGCGCACCACGGTTCGTCGTGCTGGCGCTCGGCGCGCCGCTGTGGCTGATCGTCGCGGTGTTCGCCGTGGGCGGTCTGGGCGCCGGCTTCCTGAACCCGATCATCGGCGCGGTGTTCATCGAACGGACACCGCGCGCCATGCTCGGCCGGGTCGGCGCACTGGCCGACGCGCTGGCCTGGGCCGGCATCCCGTTCGGCGGGTTGCTCGCCGGTGCCGCCGTGGCCGGGATCGGTCTCGTACCTGCCCTGATCGTTGCTGGCGGCGCCTATTTCGCCGCGACCACCGTGCCCGGATTCCTCAGACAGTGGAAGGAGATGGACTCCCGGAACCGGCCGGCGCCGGCGGTTGAGCCGGCCGTGCATGAGCCGCTCGTCGCAGCCGGTCCTGCTCGGCTTCCAGCAGACCCAGCAGCGTGAGATCGAGCAGCATCCCGCCGACCGCGAAGAACTGCGTTCCGGCGAACTGGAAGACCTGCGTGACCAGCAGCGACGACAGCACGGCCAACTCGAACAGCCGGACCGCCCGGTACCGGTCGCCGTCCCGCAACCGCACTGCGCCGCGCACGGTGAACACCGCCGAAAGCAGGCTGCCGATGACGACGCCGATGACCGGGATGTTGTCCAGCAGACTGCCGCGGTCAAGCCGGATCGCGACCGCGATCGCCGGTGCGCCGACTGCCTGAAAGACCAGTACGCCGACCGCGATCGACGGCGCCAACGGATGCGCGGCCAGCCGGTCGAACCAGCGCTCCACCGTATCCCGCAGCGCATCCACCGGCGCGGCGAGTTCGACGTCGTCGCGCGGTACGACGGCCAGCAGGGCGCGCACCTGTGTACGACCCGGAACGTCGGGCCCGGCTATGCGCATCTGCTCGGCAGCAGCGGCGAGCCGGCGCCGCGACAGCCCGCCCGCAACACCCTCGACGGCGTGGTCGACCGCGTTCGCCAGATGCTCGCGCGGATCGAACGGCCGCCGGTTCGACAGGAACTGCACCGCAAGCACCAGCAGCACGAACGCGACGTACATGATCGCGGCGGCGGGCCGGTAGAAGAAGTCGTTGTCGGCGGTGACGAACTTGCCGACCTCGTCGATGAACAGCCCGAAGCCGATCCCGCCGACCAGCGCGGCGGCCGGACGGATCACCGGTCCGACGAAGCCGAGCAGCAGGAGGATCGCGGCCAGCATCAGCAGCCCGCCCGGTAGCACGTGCGCGATGTGCAGGCCCTTGCCGCCGATCTCCGGGTAACCGGCCAGCCGCAGGATCAGCCTGGTCACCAGCACGGTCGCGACGGCCGAGACGACGAATGTGGTCAGGTGCTGGCTGGTCCGTACGTTGCGGACCAACCCGGCCCGCAGCAGATACGGCGACCGCTCGCTCATCGCACCAGCGCGGCGATCACGACGATGCCGACGAGCAGCACGAGGACCGCCGTCGTCACCCGCCGCCGCGTCCTCGGATCCATCCATCCAGGCTACGGCTCCACCCGGCGGATCGTCCGTACCCGATCGATCGAACGGTCGAACGAAGCCACCTCGCCGACGCCTGTGACCTCGGCGCTGGCAGCGAGGTAGGCCTCGGCGAAGTCGATCCGGTGCACCTCGTAGATCTCGACCGCCCTCAGCAACAGGTCGCGGTCAATGACCTTGATCGGCTCGTAGGCCAGAATGCTGCGGATCAGCTCGGCCACCCGCGCCCGTGGCACGTCATAGAACGATTCGAGGACGTACACCGTCTCCGCGACGATCGGATCTGCCAGCAGCAACTCGTCGGCGGATTGCAGGAAAGCAGTCGCCCGCCTTGCCTGTCTGCGTGGGTCGTTCGTCAGGTGCCTGATGAGGATGTTGGTGTCGACGAACATGGTCAGCGACGCTTGCCTGCTCTCTTCGCCCGCGTCTCACTCAGGATCTTGTCCCACGACGTACCACGCTTCGCGGCGGGGACCTCGACGCTGCCGGCGAGCTCGATCAACTCCCTGGTCGGCCGCATCGACGCGTGGTCCCCTTCCAGGCGGAACACCACGGCGTCGCCGACGTGCAGACCGAGCGCCGTGCGCACGGAGTTCGGGATCGTCACCTGGCCCTTCGCGGTGATCCGCGCCACTGCCTCCATCAGCATCTCCTTACTTTTCGACCAAAGTAAGGATAGCGGCTCAGGTGAAGAGGGGCTCGCCCCAGAAGGTGCCTTGGTGGACGCCGGGCGGGCAGGCGAAGATGCCGGAGCCGACGTGCCTGATGTACTCGTTCAGGCTGTCCTTGGACAGGTTGCGCTGGACCTGGACGAACTGCTTGCGCGGGTCGCGCTGGTACGCCAGGAAGAACAGTCCGGCGTCGAGGCGGCCGAGTCCGTCGGTGCCGTCGACGAAGTTGTAGCCGCGGCGGAGCAGTTCGGCGCCCTTGTTCGCCGACGGGTTGGCCATCCGGATGTGCGCGGCCGGAGTGAAGCGTGGCTGGCCCTTGGCGTCCTTGGCCGTGAAGTCCGGCTCATCGAACTCGTCGGCTTTACCGAGTGGGGCTCCGCTGCCCTTGTGCCTGCCGATGATCGCTTCCTGCTCGGCGAGCGACGTACGGTCCCAGGTCTCGATCGTCATCCGGATCCGGCGCGCCACCAGGTACGAGCCGCCGATCATCCAGTCCGGGCCGTCGCCGGGCTGCACCCACAGCTGCTGGTCGAGTTTGGCGGTGTCCTCGAGCTTGAGGTTCCGGGTGCCGTCCTTGAAGCCCATCATGTTGCGCGGCGTGGTCTGCGCCCGCGAGGTGGACGAGGTCCGGCCGAAGCCGAGCTGGGAGTACCGCACCGTCGCGATACCGAAGGCGATCCGGGCCATGTTGCGGATCGCGTGCACAGCGACCTGCGGGTCGTCCGCACAGGCCTGGACCGCCAGGTCGCCACCGCAGCGCTCAGGCACCAGTTCGTCGCCGACGAAGGGCGGCAGGTCGATCAGCGCCGGTGGCCGGCGGCCGGTCAGCTTGAACCGGTCCCGGCCGCGGGTGTCGGTGAACATGCCCGGCCCGAACCCGACGGTGAGGGTGAGCTGGGACGGCGGCAGCCCGAGCGCCTCGCCGGTGTCGTCCGGCGGGGCGTCGACCGGTCCGGATACCGCGCCGAACTCGCCGACGTCGTGGCCGGCGGTCATCTTGGCCGCCGCGCCGGTCCAGTCCTTCAGCAACTGGATCAGCGAGTCACGGGTCGCGCCGGGCATCAGGTCGAACGTCGCGAAGTGCAGCCGGTCCTGCGCCGGCGTGACGATGCCCGCCTGGTGCGGTCCGTAGAAGTCGACCGCGGCCGCGTCGTCCGGCGCCGGCTTGCCGTTCTCCGACGCCGCCGCGTAGAGCGCGTACCCGCCGACGCCGCCGGCGGCAACGGCCGCTCCCGCAGCGCCGAACAGGCGACGACGGGAGATACCGGGTACGGACGTCACCTGCCCGCCACCACGGCGGCGACCTTGCTGACCGGCTCGGCCAGTGCGTCCAGCGTCGTGCTGAGCTGCTTGCGCTCGGCCTGCGACACCTTGTCGTACGAGATGAAGCCGTCGCCCTGGCGGTACTTGTCGACGGAGGCGAGCACGGCCTTGAAGTTCGTGTCGAGCGTCTTGACCAGTGCGGGGTCACGCTGCTGCAGCGCCGGCCGCAGCGCCTGGATCGCCGCCTGCGAGCCCTCCACGTTGGCCTGGAAGTCCCACAGGTCGGTGTGCGAGTAGCGGTCCTCCTCGCCGGTGATCTTGCCGGTGGCGACCTCGTCGAGCAGTTCCTTGGCGCCGTTGGCCAGTTGCAGCGGGTTGAGCGTCACCGCCTTCGCCTTCGCCGCGACGGCCTTGACGTCGGCGAGCAGCCGGTCGGCGTACGTCGCCATCCCGGCCGTGCTGTTCGACTCCCACAGCGCCTTCTCGATCCGATGGAAGCCGGTCCACCGGGTGCCGGGCTCGACGTCGTTGACCCGGGCATCGATCTTCGGGTCGAGGTCGCCGAAGGACTCCGCCACCGGCTCGATGCGCTCCCAGTAGCTCCGTGCGACCGGGAACAGGGCCTTGGACTTGGCGACATCGCCGGCCTTGACCGCGGCGACGAACTCGGCGGTCTTCTGCTCCAACGCGACCGACTGGGAGGTGATGTAGCGCTTGTAGTCGGCTCCGGCCTGCTTGAGCGCGGCGTCGGTGTCGGACTGCGCCGCCGTGTCACCGGTCACCGTCAGCTCGCCGCGGATGCCGTTACCGACCATGCCGGGCTTGCATGCCGTCTGGTACGTGCCCGACGGGAGCTCGACGATCAGCTCGCGCTTGAGGCCCGGGCCGATGTTCTCCACCTCGCCCATCACCCGGTCACCCTCGCCGTACACGTAGAACTCGGTGACCTTGCTCCCGCCGTTGGTCACGCTGAACGTGTTGGTGCCCGACCGGACCTCCGAGCGGCTCAGCTTGCACTCGGTGTCGCTGGCGGTGACGGTGACGGTGACCGGCCCGGTGCCGTTGCCGGAGCCGGCGACGGTCTCGTCGTTCGCGCAGCCGGCGAGGACGGCGACCAGGACCGGGGCGCTCAGGGCGGCGGCGAGACGGGGACTGGGCATGGTGAACGTCTTCTCCTCGGACATGAGCGGGTCAGGCGGCCTTCGTCGACACGGTGGCGGGTGCCGGGCGGGCAGGGCGCGGACGGGCCGGGCGCAGGTACAGCACCATCACCGGGATCAGGTACGCCAGCCAGGCGATCGCCTCGATCACGGTCGGTGCCGGGTTGAAGTTGAAGATGCCCTTCAGCAGTACGCCGTACCAGCTGTCCGGCGGGATCGTCCCGGAGATGTCGAACGCCACCGTGTTCAGCCCGGGCAGGATGCCGGCCTCCTGCAGGTCGTGGAAGCCGTACGCGAAGATGCCGGCGGCAACAAGTACGAGGATCGCCCCGGTCCACTTGAAGAACATGCCGAGGTTGATCTTCACCGCGCCGCGGTAGATCAGCACGCCGAGCACGACAGCCGCGGCCAGTCCGAGGATGACGCCGATGAACGGTGTCGCGGTGGACGCCGTAGCTGCCGATGCGTACACGATGAACGCGGTCTCGATGCTCTCGCGGAACACCGCCAGGAAGGCCAGCAGGACGACCGCGCCGGTGCCGACCTCGAGAGCCTGGTTCATCCGTTCGCGCAGTTCGCCGGCGATCGTGCGCGACGCCCGGCGCATCCAGAAGATCATCCAGGTGACGAAGCCCACGGCGGCGATCGACATGAACCCGCCGACGGTCTCCTGGGTGGTGAACGACTTCGCCGTCAGCGCGGTGACGAACTGCAGCAGACCCCAGGCGCCGGCTGCGACCAGGAGCGCCGCGATGACGCCGTACCAGACGTGTCTGAGCCGGTCCCGATGGCCGGATTTGACCAGGAAGGTCGCGAGAATGCTGACGACCAGGGATGCCTCGAGTCCTTCACGCAGGCCGATCAGGAAGTTGGCGAGCACGGTGATGAGTCCCTACGACGACGACTTGAGCTAAGGCTAGGCTAAACAACCGTAGGCTAACCTAACAACGGCCATTCGCCCAGACTGTCATAGGCCGATCCTCGGTTGGCACCCTGGCCGAGACGCGACGAGATCAACTCGATACTGTCCGCGGTCCACTCCGGTCCGGCGTACCCGTCGAAGATCCGCAGCCAGCGGGTGACGTCGACCGGGCGCCTTGTCCGCGCCAGCGTGATGTGCGGGTTGAACCGCCGGCCCGCCACCTCGACCCCGGCGCGGTTCGCCGCCGCCCGGGCCCCGGTCGCCAGCCGCGACAGCGCCTGCCGGTCGCCATCCACGCCGGTCCACAGCACCCGGGCCGCGGCCGCGTTCGGGAACGCGCCCGCGCCACCGATCCGCAGCCGCATCGCCGGACGGCGGTGGGCGGCTCGTTCCAGCCGCTCCTCCAGCTCGTCGGTCTTGCGTTCGGGCACCTCGCCGAGGAACGCCAGCGTGACGTGCCAGTTCTCCGTGGCCGCCCAGCGCAGGTCCTCGTCGGGATGGTCGCGCCGCGGCTCGACGAACTCGGCCAGGTGGTCGACCACCTCCGGCGGCGGGACCACGGCGACGAACAAGCGCACCCCCCACAGCCTACGGTGCCTACGATGCCGCCATGAGCGAAGCGTTGCACCTGCCTTCGCCGTGCGTCGTGGTGCTGGCCGGGCCGGGGGCATCGGGCAAGACGACCTGGGCCGACGCGCACTTCCCGGCCACGAGCATCGTGTCCAGCGACAGGCTGCGCGCACTGGTCGGCTCCGGCGAGGACGACATCGCGGCCAGCACCGACGCGTTCGTCGTGCTCGACGAGGTCGTACGCCGCCGGCTGTCCCGGAGGCTGACGACGGTGATCGACACCCTCGGGCTCGACGCGGAGCGGCGTACCGGCTGGCTGCGACTGGCCCGCGAGCACGGGATGCCGTGCGTCGCCGTCGCGTTCGACACGCCGGCCGCCGAGTGCCGGGCCCGCAACCGCGGCCGGCCCAAGCGGATCCCGGCCGACGTGCTCACCAGCCAGTTGCGCACCTGGGCCGCGACCAAGGACCTGCTCGCCGGTGAGGGGTACGACGAGGTGCTGACCCCGCAGGTGGTCCGGGTCGTACCGGAGGCGTTCGTCGACGCCGCGGCGGCCGCGGACCGGCAGCGCGACGAGCCGACAGGGCTGCGGTTCGGGCTGCAGATCGGCGCCTTCAACCACCCGGGCGGGAAGGCGGAGACCGGCCGGTGGATCCGCTCGATCGCGACCACGGCCGAGGAGGCCGGGTTCGACGCGATCTACGTGATGGACCACTTCCGGCAGATCCCGCAGGTCGGCCGGGCCTGGGACGACTTCCTGGAGTCCTGGACCACGCTGTCCTATCTGGCCGCATGCACAGAACGGGTCCGGCTCGGCACCCTGGTCAGCGGCATCACGTACCGGAACGTCGCCCACCTCGGCAAGATCGCGGCGACCCTCGACGTCCTCAGCGGCGGCCGGGCGGTATGCGGGCTCGGGCTGGCCTGGTTCGCAGCCGAGCACAAAGCGTACGGCTGGGACTTCCCGCCAGTCGACCGGCGGTACCTGCTGCTCGAAGACGCGCTCCAACTGCTTCCTGTGTTGTGGGGTCCAGGCGGCAAGCCGTTCAAGGGCAAGGTGCTGACAGTGCCGGACACCTCCTGCTACCCGCGGCCGGTGCAGGAGCATCTGCCGGTGCTGCTCGGCGGCGGTGGCGAGCGCCGGACCTTGCGGCTCGCGGCCCGGTACGCCGATGCCGCGAACGTGTTCGGCGGTGCCGCAGCCGTCCGGCACAAGGCTGACGTGCTGCGAAAGCACTGCGTCGATGTGGGTCGCGACCCGGCCGAGGTGACCATGACGCACCTGTCGACAATCCTGGTCGGCGACGATGACCGGCACCTATCCGCGCTGATCGAAGAACTCAGGCCGCAAAGGCAGGACCCGGCGGCCTATGCCGCGGCGGTGAACGCCGGTACGCCGGTGGACCAGATCGGCCGGTTCCGCGAGTTGGCCGAGGCCGGCGCCGGCGAGGTGATCGTCCGGCTGGCCGACCTGACCGGACCCCAGCCGCTCGAACGCATGACTCCAGTGATCGCGGCATTCCGGTAAGCGCATTCACCGAAGGTTTTCCCGCGATTCCGCGTCCGGAATGCGACATTTTTGTGCCGCGTCACTGCAGTGCGTTGACGCATAATCACACAGCGCAATAGTTTCCGGTCGGTTGCCGTGGGGGGTCTGCGGCAACCCTCGCCCACTCCTTCATGAGGGGACCACCACCATGGTCAAAGCACCACGTCGACACAGGTCTGCCCTGGCGATAGCCGCCTCACTGGCGGCGCTCGCCGCGGTGGGCCTGAACGGTCCCGGCGCCGCCGCAGCGCCCACCGCGGCGCCGCCGTCACCGGGCCAGTCCAAGGCGTACGCCGCGCGGACGGCCAAGAGGCTGGTCGCCACCCGTCCCGCCGTGCTCAAGGCCGGCCCGAGCGACGCGTTCGTCGCCAAGCCCGTCATCTCGGTGCCCGAGGGCCTGCAGTACGTGCCGTACGAGCGCACGTACAAGGGCCTACCGGTCATCGGCGGCGACTTCGTCGTCGTCACCGACGCCCACGGCAACTTCCTGGCCACCTCGGTCGCCCAGACCTCGTCGATCGGCAACCTCGGCATCAAGGCCACCGTCGCCGCCGCGAAGGCGCAGCAGACGTCACGGACCAAGCTGTCGAAGGTGAACTCGACGGGTACGCCCACGCTCGTCGTGTACGCCCTGGGCACGCCGCGGCTGGCCTGGGCCACCCAGGTCGCCGGAGCCAAGGGGAACGAGCGTTCCAAGCAGACCGTGTACGTCGACGCCGCCAACGGCAAGGTGCTCGGCAGCAAGGAGCACGTGCTCGCGGGCACCGGCAACTCGGCGTACAACGGCCCGAACCCGGTGACGCTGAACACCCAGCAGTCCGGCAGTACGTTCTTCCTGCGTGACCCGGCCTCGACCACCCGGCAGTGCCAGAACGCGTCGAACAACACCACATACAGCGGCACGGACGACAGCTGGGGCGACGGCAACCCCGCCACCCGTGAGACCGGCTGCGTCGATGCCTTCTTCGCCACGCAGGTCGAGAAGAGCATGCTGTCGAGCTGGCTCGGCCGCAACGGCATGGACGGCAGCGGCGGCTGGGTACCGACCCGTGTCGGCCTGAACGACCTGAACGCCTTCTACGACGGCACTCAGGTCCAGATCGGCCACAACCAGTCCAACCAGTGGATCAGCTCGCTCGACGTCGTCGCCCACGAGTACGGCCACGGCATCGACGACCACACCCCGGGCGGCATCTCCGGAAGCGGCACGCAGGAGTTCGTCGCCGACACGTTCGGGGCGTCCACCGAGGCCTTCGCCAACGAGCCGTCGCCGTACGACGTCCCCGACTACCTGGTCGGCGAAGAGATCAACCTGGTCGGCTCCGGCCCGATCCGCAACATGTACAACCCGTCGGCGCTGGGTGACCCGAACTGCTACTCGAGCTCGATCCCGGGCACCGAGGTGCACGCGGCCGCCGGCCCCGGCAACCACTGGTACTACCTCGCGTCAGAGGGCAGCGCCCCGGGCAACGGCAAGCCGAACAGCCCGACCTGCAACGGCTCGTCGGTGACCGGCATCGGCATCCAGAAGGTCCAGAGGATCATGTACAACGCGATGCTGATGAAGACCACGGCGTCGTCCTACCTGCGCTACCGGACCTGGACACTGACCGCGGCGAAGAACCTGTTCCCCGGTAGCTGCACCGAGTTCAACACCATCAAGGCCGCGTGGAACGCCGTCTCCGTACCGGCCCAGTCCGGCGACCCGACCTGCACCGTCTCCGGTGGCATGACCGTCAACAACCCGGGCAACAAGTCCGGCACAGTCGGCACGCCGATCGCCTCCTTCACCGTCACGCAGACCGGTGGCACCGCGCCGATAACGTGGTCGGCGACCGGCCTGCCGCCCGGCATCACGATCGGCGCCTCCACCGGAACCGTGTCGGGGACCCCGACCACCGCCGGCAGCTACACCGTGACCGTGTCGGCTCACGACTCCAGTTCGCCGCAGAAGACCGGCTCGACCCAGTTCACGTTCAGCATCAGCCCGGCCGGTGGCGGCTGCTCCAGCCCGGGTCAGAAGTTCGGCAACCCCGGCTTCGAGTCCGGCAACACCATCTGGTCCTCGACCGCGGGTGTGATCGACAGTTCGACCGGCCGCCCGGCACGTACCGGTAGCTGGAAGGCCTGGCTGGACGGCTACGGCACCACCCACACCGACACGCTGTCCCAGTCGGTGACGATCCCGGCCGGCTGCGCCGCGACGCTGACGTTCTGGGTCCGTATCGACAGCTCCGAGATCACCACCACGATCGCGTACGACAAGCTGACCGTGAAGGCGAACTCGACCACGCTGGCGACGTACTCCAACCTCAACAAGAACAGCACCTACGTGCAGAAGTCGTTCAACCTGTCCTCGTTCGCGGGGCAGACGGTGAACGTCAACTTCACCGGCACCGAGGACATCTCCCTGCAGACGTCCTTCGTGATCGACGACACCGCCCTGACACTCAGTTGACGCCTCAGCTGACCTTCAGCTGAGGCTCGGCGGCGCCGGCCGTCATCTCCCTTCGCGGGGAGGTGGCGGCCGGTAGCACGTCCACGCCGCGGTGGCGGTTGAAGATGAGGGTCGCGGCCAGGGTTCCGAGCACCGTCACACCGCCGCCGACGATCAGCGACCAGCGCGGCCCAAGGGTCTGCCCGACCCAGCCGATCATCGGCGAGCCCAGCGGCGTACCGCCCATGAATACCGCCATGTAGATCGCCATCACGCGGCCGCGCATGCTCGGCGCCACGTCGAGCTGCATGGTCGCGTTGGCCGCGGTCATCATCGTCAGCGAGGTCAGCCCGACCAGCGGCAGCGCCAGCGCGAACGTCAGGTACGTCGGCATCAGCCCGCTGATCACCACCATCGTGCCGAACGCGAGGGCGGAGCCGATCACCAGCCGCTGCCGGATCCGGGTACGACGGGCCGCCAGCAGCGCGCCGGACAACGACCCGACGGCCAGGATCGAGCCGAGGACGCCGTACTCCCCCGCGCCCTTGTGGAACTCGGCGGTCGCCATCAGCGCCGAGGTGAGCTGGAAGTTCAGCCCGAAGGTGCCGGCGAAGAACACTGTGAACAGCACCATCATCAGCTCCGGCCGGCGCCACAGATAGCGCACGCCGTCGCGGATCATGCCCTTCTGCCGGCCGGCAGGCTTGGGCGAGTACAACTCGTGCGGGCGCATCCGCCACAGCGACAACATCACCGCGGCGTAGCTCAGCCCGTTGAGGATGATCGCCGGCCCGGTACCGAGCCAGCCGATCAGCAGGCCGGCGAGGCCAGGCCCGATCAGCCGGGCCGCGTTGAACGACGAGGAGTTCAGCCCGACCGCGTTCGGCAGGTCCTCCTGGCCGACCATCTCCACGACGAAGGCCTGCCGGGTCGGGGCGTCGAAGGCCGTACCGATGCCGAACAGGAACGCCAGTACGTACACGTGCCAGGCCCGGGCCAGGCCGGTCACCGCGAGCACGCCGAGCACCAGCGCGACCGTACCCATCGCGACCTGGGTGAACATCAGCACCCGGCGTTTGGGGAACCGGTCGGCGATCAGCCCCGCGTACGGCGAGACCAGCAGGGCCGGCAGGAACTGCAGGCCGGTGACGATGCCGAGCGCGGTACCGGAGTGGGTCAGTTGGAGGACGAGCCAGTCCTGCGCGACGCGCTGCATCCAGGTGCCGACGTTCGACACGATCGCGCCGGAGGAGTAGAGCCGGTAGTTGCGTACCCGGAGGGCCCGGAACGTGGGGCTCACTTGGCGAACATGGTTGTCGAAGGCATCTTCATTAGCATAACTCATTACCTTTGCTAACTAAACTGGGGTGCTACTGTGCCAGCATGCGCTTCGCTATCAAGACCAGGCCCGAGCACACTACGTGGGAGCGGATGCGGGATGTCTGGGTGGCCGCCGACGAGTTCCAGATCTTCGAGTCGGCCTGGCACTGGGACCACTTCTATCCGCTCAGCGGAGACCCGCGCGGGCCGAATCTGGAGGCGTGGACGACCCTGGCCGCACTGGCCCAGGCGACCCGCCGGATCCGGGTCGGCTGCCAGGTCACCGGGATGATCTACCGGCACCCGGCGGTGCTGGCCAACATGGCCGCGACCACCGACATCGTCGCCGGCGGCCGGCTCGAACTCGGTGTCGGCGCCGGCTGGAACCAGCAGGAGTGCGACGCGTACGGTATCCCGCTGTATCCGCTGCGCGAACGCTTCGACCGGTTCGACGAGGGCGTCGAGGCGATGATCGCGCTGCTCACCGAGCCGGTGGCGAACTACTCGGGCAAGTACGTACAGCTCACCGAGGCGTACTGCGAGCCGAAGCCGCTGCAGCGCCCGCACCCGCCGATCACGATCGGCGGTGCGGGCCCGAAACGCACGCTGCTCGCGGTGGCCCGGTGGGCTCAGCAGTGGAACGTGCTCACGCAGTCGCCCGACGAGTGGCGCCGCCTCAAGGAGATCCTGCTGGGGCACTGCGCCGACGTCGGCCGCGACCCGGCAGAGATCACCTGCTCGATCAACGTCCGGATCGACGACGTCGAACGTCTCGGCGAAGCGCTCGCGCGGGCCCAGGCGTACGGCGACGCGGGCGTCGACCTGGTGGTCCTGAATCTCCCGCTGCACGCCGAGCCTGCCATCCTGGAACCGCTGGCCGAGGCGCTCCGGCCGCTGGCCTGAGGCAGCGACGAACGACGGGAACGGATGGGACGCGATCACGTTCACTCGCACGGGACGGCGGCGGGCGCACACCGCGGCCGGCTCGCGATCGTGCTCGGCATCGTGCTGGTCGTCCTCGCTATCGAGGTCGTCGGCGGGCTGATCACCGGCAGCCTGGCGCTGCTGGCCGACGCCGCGCACATGGCGTCGGACGCCGCCGGGGTCGGGCTGATCCTGCTGGCGATCTGGTTCGCCGCCCGGCCGCCGACCACCCGGCGCACGTTCGGCTACCAGCGCCTGGAGACCCTGGCCGCGATCGTGAATGCCGTGATCCTCCTCGGCGCCGCGACCCTGATCGTCGTCGAGGCGGTACGCCGGCTGGCGCACCCCGAACCGATCGAGACCGGGCTGGTGCTGGTGTTCGCCCTGGTCGGCCTGGTCGCGAACGGGGCGTCGCTGACCGTGCTCCGCGGCGCGGACCGGTCGGCGCTGGCGATCCGCGGCGCGGTGCTGGAGGTGCTGGCCGACGCGCTAGGCTCGGCCGCGGTGATCGTCAGCGCGCTGGTGATCCGGGCGACCGGCTGGCTACAGGCGGACGCGGTGGTGTCGCTGCTGATCGCGGTCCTGATCGTGCCGCGCACACTGCGGCTCCTCAAGGAGGCGGCTGACGTTCTGCTCGAGACCGCACCCGCGGACGTGGACATGACCGATGTCCGCGAGCACATCCTCGGCTGCGGCGGCGTGGTCGACGTCCACGACCTGCACGCCTGGACGATCACCTCCGGGGTCCCGGTGCTGTCGGCACACGTCGTCGTCGACGAACAGGTCCTCCGCGACAACGGTGTCGGCCCGGTCCTCGACCGGCTCCAGGCCTGTCTCGCGGGTCACTTCGATGTCGAGCACTCGACGTTCCAGATCGAGCCGCACGGCCACCGCGACCACGAAGACGCCACCCACGCCTGACGGCTGGCGGATCCAGCGGGGTCGCCGACCACGGTCTGCTGGCATTGGTGAGCGGGTGGATCTCGCGATACGCGCGTCAGGTCAGCCAGTCGCCGACCGGGCCGATCGCGAAGTAGACCACGAACAGCGCTGACACCACCCACATCAGCGGGTGCACCTGATTCGCCTTGCGGCGGACCACCTTGAGCAGAACATATGCGCAGAAGCCCGCACCGATGCCCGAGGTGATCGAGTATGTGAACGGCATCAGGATGATCGTCAGGAACGCCGAGATCGCGATCTCCAGGTCGTCGAAGTCGATCCCGATCGCGGTCATCGTCCCCATCGTGTCGAAGAAGTCGGCCAGCATCAGCGTGAAGACCAGCAGGATCGCTGTGATCGCGCTGACCCGTTCGAACGAGCCGAACAGGCTGAACTCGCCGAGTATGTCGAAGTCCGGCTTGACGAACCAGTCGTCGGGCAGTTTCGGCATGCTCAGGCCCCAGCCGCCCGGGTTGTCGGCCGTGCGCGGGCCGATCGTCGCGATCGCCTCGACGATGATCGCCAGCACCGTGGCCGCCACGATGCCGATCAGGATCGCGCCGCGGACCTTGAGCACGTACAGGGTGATCATCAGCGCGAGACCGAACACGAAGATCAGCACCGGCCAGCCGCGCAGGTTGCCGCCGACGCCGAGTTCGACCGGTGGTGCGGAGACACTCGCCGGCCGTCGGACGACACCGGCGTCGACCACGCCGATGAAGGCGATGAACAGGCCGATGCCGAGGCACCCGGATCCGTTCCGCCACCGATCAGCTGGCCGTCGGCGTCCTTGACGGTGCCGATGATCAGCGGGTTCAGCACGACGATGTAGGCCATCGTGAAGAAGGTGACAAGACCGCCGCCGATCTCGCGCCCGAGCGTCAAGCCGCGCTAG
>JBKPSJ010000198.1:0-10285 GCA_046765875.1 Actinomycetota bacterium | reverse complement strand
GCTGGACGGCGTCGAGGTGGATATCGTCGACCGGCGGATCGCCATCGGCGGCCCGACCCTGTTCGACGGGTATCGGCTGCGGCCCGGCCTGACCGCGGAAGCCTTGCGGGACGGGCGTTTCGTCACGCAGGATGCCGGCCGGATCACCGGTGGCCGGCTGGAGGTACTCGGCCGGATGGACGACGTCGTCGTTTCCGGCGGAGTGAACGTCGCCCTGCCTGCCGTACAGGCCAGAGTGCTGGACTACCCGGGCGTGACCGAGGCGGAGGTGGTCGGCGTACCCGATCCGGAGTGGGGGTCGCGCGTGATCGCGTTCGTCGTCGGCGACGTCGACCTCGCCGGGCTGCGCGACTTCGTGGCCGAGACGCTTCCGCGAACCTGGGCACCGCGAGAAGTCGTTGTGCTCGATTCGCTGCCGATGCTTGCCTCCGGCAAGGTCGACCGCCAGGCCCTGCTCGGATGATCGTCTACTCGCTACGGCTGCGCACCAAGTTCCGCGGCATCACTCGTCGGGAGGGCATGCTGTTCGAGGGGCCGGCCGGCTGGGCCGAGTGGAGTCCCTTCGCGGAGTACGACGACCCGACCTGCGTGCCTTGGTTGCGTGCGGCGCACGAGGCGGCCGAGGTTGGCTGGCCGGAGCCCGTACGCGACAGCGTGCCGGTCAACTGCACGGTGCCCGCGGTCGATCCCGATCGTGCAGCCGAGATCGTCAGGCGATCAGGCTGTACGACGGCCAAGGTCAAGGTGGCCGAGCCAGGCCAGTCCCTGGCCGACGACCTCGACCGGGTGGCCGCAGTCCGAAACACTCTCGGCCCACGAGGGCGGATCCGCGTCGATGCCAATGGCGGCTGGTCGGTCGACGACGCCGTCGACGCGCTGACGAAGTTGCGGGCTTACGACCTGGAGTATGCCGAGCAGCCCTGCCGGACCGTCGAGGAACTGGCTGCGGTCCGGCGGCGGACTGGCGTACCGGTGGCGGCGGACGAGTCGATCCGGCGGGCCGAGGATCCGTACCGTGTTCGTGAGCTGGATGCGGCCGACGTGGCCGTGCTCAAGGTGCAGCCGCTCGGCGGGGTCCGGGCCTGCCTGGAGATCGCCGAACGGATCGGATTGCCGGTAGTGGTGTCGTCCGCTCTGGAGACCTCGATCGGGATCGCCGCCGGTGTGGCACTGGCCGCCGCGCTGCCTGAGTTGCCGTATGCGTGCGGGCTGGCGACGGTCGCGATGTTCGAGCGAGATGTGGTGGCCGAGCCGCTGCTGCCGGTCGACGGTGTGCTCCCCGTCGTACGGCCGGAACCCGATCCCGATCTGCTGGCCGCGTCCCGGACCGAATCCGCCTGGTGGACCGACCGGCTGGCGCGTGTGACACAACTGAAACGCAACGAATAACACCCGCTTGGGCGTGTCCCTCTGTAGGAGGGCTGACCATGCGGAGGAGCTGGATCGCGGCCGCGGTGCCGCTGGCGTTGGTAGCGGGGTGCGGCGGTACGTCGACCGCCACGGGCGACGGCGTCGTTGTGATGGCCAAGGATGTATCCCGGTCCCAGCCGAGCAGTAGCGCGCCGGTCGCGGCGGCGGTGACCGGGCTCGACGCCTTCGGGCAGGACCTGATGCGGAGTACGGCCGGTGACAAGAATGCGGTGATATCGCCGCTGTCGATGGCGTACGCGTTCGGCATGCTCGACGCCGGCGCCCGTGGCGAGACCGCCGCGCAGATCGAACGGGTGATGCACTTCCCGGGCGGCCAGGGGACTCACGAGGCTCTCAACGCGCTGCTGCAGCGGGTCGACCCGCCGACGGCCAAGGAACTGTCGATCGCGAACGCGCTGTTCGTGCAGCGCGGGACCGACCTCCGCGAGCAGTTCCTGCGGATACTCGCAGAGCAGTATGGCGCCGGAGCCCGGCCGGTCGACTTCGCCGGCGATCGAGCAACCGGTCCGATCAACGAGTGGGTCCGGGTGCAGACGAAGAACCGCATCCAGAAGCTGTTCGATTCGCTGGATCCGAACACCAAGGTGGTGCTCGCGAACGCAATTCACCTGAAGGCGGCCTGGGCCATGCCGTTCGATCCCTCCGCGACCGCCGACGAGGTGTTCCACCGGCCCTCGGGCAACGTCCGGACGCCGATGATGCATGTTGAGAACAGGTTTCGGTACGCCGCCGGCAACGGCTGGCAGGCGGTCGAGCTGCCGTACGCCGACAGCGAGCTCGCGATGTGGGTGCTCGTACCGACCGGCAGGACGGCTCCGGTCGACCTGTTGACACCGCAGGTGCTGCAGTCGGTCCGCAGCCGTCTGACGCCGACAGCGGTCGACGTTGCGCTGCCGCGCTGGGACTTCGGGACCGATATCCAGCTGAACTCCGCGCTCCAGCGGCTCGGGATGACCCTCGCGTTCGCCGATCGTCGCGCGGATCTCAGTGGCATAGCGCTGGAGAAGGGCCAGCTGTACGTCGGCCAGGCGATCCACCGCGCGAACATCACGGTCGACGAGGCCGGTACGGAGGCCGCCGCGGTCACCGGTGTCTCCGTCGAGATGTCGTCAGCCTTGGTGACACAGGCGGCGGTCCGCGCCGATCACCCGTTCGCGTTCGTGATCGTGCACAAGCCAACCGGTACGCCGGTCTTCACCGGGCAGGTGACCGACCCGGCCGCCCAGGGGTGAGCCTGGCATGCTCAAGGCATGAACCCGTCCACTGCGTTCGCCACGGTCGTGGCCGACGAGCTGGTCCGGTGCGGCATTCGCGAGGCCGTGCTCGCGCCGGGCTCGCGCAGCGGACCGCTCGCACTGGCGCTGGCCGAGGCCGACCGGGCCGGGCGGTTGCGGCTGCACGTCCGGATCGACGAACGGTCGGCCGGGTTCCTGGCGATCGGGCTGATCCGCGGCTCCGGCCTGCCGGTACCCGTCGTCACCACTTCGGGCACCGCGGTGGCGAACCTGCACCCGGCCGTGCTCGAGGCGTCGCACGCGGGCCTGCCGCTGCTGGTGCTGAGCGCCGACCGGCCACCCGAACTGCGCGCGACCGGGGCCAACCAGACCACCGACCAGGTCAAGGTGTTCGGCTCGGCGGTCCGGTTCTTCCACGAGGTCGGTACGCCGTCCGAGCGGCTCGGTCAAGTGGTGTACTGGCGCTCACTGGTGGCCCGGTCGGTCTCGACCGCCCGCGGCGACCGGACTGCGGATCCGGGTCCGGTGCACCTGAACTGTGCGCTGGCCGAGCCGCTGGTCCCGGACGGGACCGGCTCCTGGCCCGAGCCGCTGGTGTCCCGCGACGGTCCGTGGACGACGGTGCACCCGGCGGTCGCGCCGGCCGCGGCGATCCAGCCCGGCCCGCGGACCGTCGTCGTCGCCGGTGACGGCGCTTCGCAGGCGGCCCGGCTCGCCGCCGAGTCCGGCCGTTGGCCGCTGTTCGCCGAGCCCTCCAGCCGGTCCCGGCTCGGCCTGTCGGTGATCCCGTCCTACCGGTTGTTGCTGGAAGCAACCGAACTGGCCGGGCAGATCGCGCGGGTGCTGGTCTTCGGCCATCCGACCCTGTCCCGGCCGGTGACCCGGCTGCTGTCAGGTGACGACGTCGAGCTCGTCGTGGTCTCGCCGTCCGCGCGGTGGCCGGATGCCGGACGCCGGGCGACATCGGTCGTACCGGCTGTCGAGGTGACCGGAGCGGACGCCACCGACTGGCTGGACCGGTGGCGGCAGGCCGACGAACTCGCCCGCCCGGCGATCGCGAAGGTGCTGGCCGAGGGACCGTTGAACGGGCCCGCGGTCGCGGCGCTGCTGGCCGAGTCGATCGGTGCCGACGACATGCTCGTGGTCGGTTCGTCGAACCCGGTCCGCGATCTCGATCTCGCTCCGGTCGTCCCGATCCGTACGATGGCGAACCGCGGCCTGGCCGGCATCGACGGCACGGTGTCGACCGCGGTCGGCGCGGCACTGGTGAACGCCGGCCCGACGTACGCGCTGGTCGGCGACCTGACCTTCCTGCACGACGCGAACGGCCTGGTCCTCGGTCCGGACGAGCCGCGTCCGGACCTGCGCATCGTGGTGCTGAACGACAACGGCGGCGGCATCTTCTCGTTGCTCGAACAGCACGATGCCGCCGGATTCGAGCGCGTGTACGGTACGCCGCACGACGTCGACCTGGCTGCGTTGTGTGCCGCCACCAGGACGCCGTACACGCTGGCCGGTACGGCGGACGAGCTGACCGCAGCCGTACAGCGAACGGTCGCTGGAATCGACGTCGTCGAGGTACGGGTGGACCGATTCGGGCACCGGGACCTGTACGCCAGGCTGACGGCCGCGGTCGCGGCTGCGCTCTAGCCCCTGGGTCGCAGGCCGATCAGGTGGGCGAGCTGGTTGACCGAATGGTCGAAGACCGTGGTCTTGTCGTCGATCACGCCCTCGAGATGTCCGAACAGCTCGAAGCTGACGATCCCGTACAGCTGGGTCCAGGCGATCAGCACCCCCGCGAGACTGGCAGCCGGGACCGCTGCCAGATCGGCGTCACCGATGGCGTCGGTCACCAGGGTGACCTGGCGCTGGATCGCGCGTGGCGCCGGCAGTAGCTCCTCCGGCGGCGCCAGCTTGCCGGCCGAGGAGCAGTCGCGCACGATCCCGAGCAGCACCAGCGGAACCCGTGCCGCCGGTGTGTTGGTGTCCTGCGGCGCCTGATAGCCGACGACCGGCGAGCCGTAGATCAGCGCGTACTCCCGCGGGTTGTCCTGCGCCCACTCCCGTACCGCCGCGCAGGCCGCCCGCCAGCGTCCGATGAAGTCGCCGGTACGCCGCTTCGCCGCGGCCTGTTCCACGTGCTCGCCGATGGCGTCGTACGCGTCGATGATCAACGCGGTCAGCAGCTCGTCGCGACTCGGGAAGTACCGGTACAGCGCTGAGGAGACCATGCCGAGCTCACGCGCCACCGCGCGCAACGACAGCCCGTCGGCGCCGTGGGTGCCGAGCTGGCGACGCGCCTCGTCCTTGATCTCGCGGGTCAGCTCCTCGCGGGCCCGTTCCCGGGCGGTGCGGATCTTCGGCATGACGGCAGTCTGCCACAACTCTGTGATCGCCGCACGCAATCGAGAGCACTGCTCTTGACAACGCCGTTCAATCGGGGGCATGGTAGGTCGCGAGAGCGGTGCTCACAAAGCAGATCAGGGAGAACAGAAATGAGCAGCAGTCGGTACATCGCACCCAAGGGCCGCGATCCGATCCACGCCGCCGCGGGTTGGCTGACCCGGCACGGCATCAGCCTCTACGGCAGCCGGATGCTCCGGGTCCGGGGCCGCAAGTCCGGAGAGCCCCGGATGACGCTGGTCAACCTGCTGGTGGTCGACGGCGACCGATATCTGGTCGCGCCGCGCGGGCACACCCAGTGGGTGCGCAACCTGCGCGCCGCCGGTACGGCAGAACTGGTCCTCGGCCGGCGGGTGGAGCCGGTACGGGCGGTCGAGATGGCCGACGAGGACAAGCTCCCGGTGCTGCGCGCGTACCTGAAACGGTTCGGCTGGGAGGTCGGGCAGTTCTTCGAGAACCTGACCAAGAACGCGACCGACGACGAGTTACGCGAGGCCGCACCAGGCTTCCCCGCGTTCCGCCTCGAAACCGCTTGACGCGGGGTCAGAGACGGGCGGGCGTGCCGGTGGCGCGTTGCCGGGCGATGGTGAAATGCCTTGCCGTGTCGCCGCCGAGGTAGACCCACGGCTGCGCGGTCACCACGTCGCCGATCAGGTCGAACACCTGGGCCGCCGAGGCCTGGTCGCCGCTGATGTCGAACGCCATCGCGAACGCGTTGCCCGGCTCCTGCCAGCCCGGTCGCAGATCAGCATCGTGGTGCCAGATCGAGTGCTGCGCGGCGGCTCGCAGTTGGGCCCGGACGTTGTTGCCCGCGATGTACCCGGCAAGGTCACCAGGCTGGAGGTCGGTCATGATCTCCAGATGCGCGACGGCCACCAGGTACGGCAGCAGGTTGCCGGCCGGCGCCCGGTCGGCCGCCGCCCGCGAGAACCGGTGCATCTCGTCGTCGCTGCCGCCCCACTTCGCGCACAGGGTCTGCATCAGCTCGTAGTGCGCCTTGAGGTTGGTCGGGTGCCGGCGGACCGCCTGCTCGTACCGGAACCGGCCGTCGTCGATCGACAGCCGCAGCCCGCGCGCGGTGCGGATCAGGAACGCCCACGCGGCGACCTCGTCCGGGTCACGGATCACCACGTCGTTCAGGCAGCGCTCGGCGATCCGCAGCCGCTCGTGGAACACAGCGAACTGCTCCGGGCGGGTGTCCTCGACGTCCAGGCTTCCGCGTGCCTCCCAGGCCCAGCCGACGGCATGGCAGCCGCGTACCAGCAGCGGCAATGTCGAGTCGGGCTCGGTGATGACGTAGTCCTCGACCCAGTCCTGGATGCCGGGCACGCTGGCGCACACCCCGAGGTAGAAGGCGCGGTCGTCGGGATGCGTGGCCCGGTCGAGGATCTCCCGCGTCGCCGGCCAGTCCTGACGGCCCAGTGCGTCGCGCAACTCGGTCGCGGTCACGTCTCCCATGCAGGGATCCACAACCAGTGGCCGGACCGCCCGCCGCCGGAACCTCATCGAGAACCCCTCCGTCGCCTACCAGTCGTCGCCGAGTCTTGTCAGTCGGCACCGGTCAGTCCAACCCCCGCGATTCACAATGGACAACATTCCCCTAGACGGCGCGGGTGACGCGGGAGCCCACGCCGAAGAACCGCTCAGGTCCGGCTGGTGGTCAGGTGACCGGCTTCGGCCGGCCGGGAGGGCTCCGGCTGAAGAGTGCGCAGCCGGCCCAGCAAGGTGCCGGCCACCAGCACGACCAGCGAGGTGGTGACGATGATCGGTACCACCGCTCCGCGCAGCGACGAGTTCAGCGGCGCGGCGATGGTCAGGATCACGCTGACCCCGGCCAGCACAGTGGTGACGCGGCGGCTGGGCCGGGCCGCGGCGAGGAACGGCAGGCACCACAGGAAGTACCAGTCGTGCGCGGTCGGACCCAGCAGTACGACGGCCAGCAGCGCGATCCCGGTGCCCCGTACCGCCTGATGGACCGACGAGCGGACGGCCAGTACCGCGACCAGCCCGAGGGCGGCGATGATCCCGGCCAGCCGGAATACCGCGAATGCGTGCACGGCCGCGTCGTCCAGGCCGAACCACTCCAGGATGCCGGAGGTGCCCAGCCCGACCAGGTTCGCGATCGAGAACGGCGACTTGACCATGCCCGGCACGCCGAGCGCGCCGGTCCAGCCGGAGCCGACACCGGTCAGCTGGCCGATGGTCGCCACCGAGATCACCGCGACCGTTCCGGCGATGATGAGGCTCGCCACCCGGGTACGGACCCGCGACGCCAGCGGACTCATCACCGCGGCGATCGCGATCACGACCAGCACACCCGGGAGCTTGACCGCCGCCGCGGCGCCGGCCAGTACCGCCGCCGTGCCCCAGCGGCCGGCCGTCGCGTGCGTCACCGCGTAGCAGGCCAGCCCGATCATCAGCAGGTCGTTGTGGGCGGCGCCGATCCCGTGCGCGATCATCAGCGGGTTCGCCACCACCAGCCAGGCGGTGACGGTCGGGTTCGCCCGGCACGCCTCGGCGATCTTGCGTACCGATATCGCGATCAGCACGAACCCGAGTACGGCGAACATTCGGTGCGCCAGCATCAGCAGGTACGGGTCGGTGGTGACCCGCGCGGCCAGGCCGCCGTACGCCAGCGGGATCGGGCCGTACGGCGCCGGCGTCCACAGCCACATCGGATCGACAGCGCTGACGACCGGGCCGGACAGCACGCCGGGCCCGGTGGCGTACGGATCGTACCCCTGGGCGACCATCGCGCCCTGCGCGGCGTAACTCCACGCGTCCCGGCTGAACAGCGGCGGGCCGGGCAACAGCGGTAGCGACCACAACACGGCGATCCGGTTCACCCGGTGCCGCCAGCCGATCGGGTCGGCGAGCAGGGCCCGGCCGATGGCCAGCCAGGACCGCACCATGAGCCCGAGCCCGGCCACCACGACGGCCAGTCCGGCCATCCGGCCGGCCAGCGAGGCGCGCAGCGGGATCTCGTGGATCCAGGACGTGTCGGGTACGACGGACGTCACCAGGCTGCCGGCCGCGACGAGCGCCGCACCGATCAACCCGGCGACGGCAGGAGACGGACGCCGCACCCCGCGACGGTAGGTCGCCGGGGTGAACAACGTGTGGCGTCCGGGGAACCGGCGGCTCCCCGGACGCCCACGCTCAGGCGGATTCCTTCCGGAACGTGCGCGCACCTGCCCACAGACCGACGATCGTCAGCAGCACCACCCAGAACAGGCCCCACCACGAAGTACTGCTGCTGATGTCGCCGCGGAACAGGGCCCGGACGCCGTCGACGATGTGCTTGAGCGGGCTGATGTCGGACAGCCGCTGCAGCCATTGCGGGCCGATCTGCATCGGCAGCAGGATGCCGGACAGCAGCAGCAACGGCATCGCGATGCCGTTCAGCAGCGGCGCCATCGCGTCCTCGCTCTTGGTCACCAGCGCGACCGAGTACGACAGCGAGGCGAACGACGCACCGAGCAGCGCGACGATCACCAGCGCCAGCGCGACGCCCTCGATCGGAGCGCGCAGGCCCAGAATCACCGACACGATCAGCAGGATGACGGTCTGGACGAGCAGCACGGCCACGTCGCGGAGCACCCGGCCGGCCAGCAACGCGACCCGGCTCGCCGGCGTGACCCGGTCGGCCTCGATCACGCCCGCGCGATACTCCGCGATCAGCGCGAAGCCGACGAACATCGCGCCGAACATGCCGAGCTGGACGATCAACCCCGGGATGAAGATCTGGTACGCGTCGGCGCCGGTGCCGCCGTTGATCTCGTTGGCCAGCGGCTTGAGCAGCGGGCCGAACAGGAACAGGTAGAGCAGCGGCTGGCTCATCATGATGAAGACCCAGGTCGGGTTGCGCAGCGACAGCATCATCGCGCGGGAGAACACCAGCCAGGTGTCGCGCAGCACGGTGTTCATTTCACGGTCTCCTTCTCCTCGGCCTCGGTGTCCTCGCGCGGTGCGGTCTCCTCGTCGCGCAGCGAACGGCCGGTCATGGTGAGGAACACGTCGTCGAGGGTCGGCCGGTGCACCTCGACGCCGTTCAGGTCGACGCCCTGGCTGTCCAGGCTGCGCAGCAACCCGGGCAGCACCGCGCCGCCGCGCTGCACCCGGAACGACACCACCTCGCCGTCCGCCGAGGACTCGGTTGCTCCAGGCAACGTTTCGGTGACGACCTTGAGCACGGTGCCGCGCTGGCCGGCGTCGGCGAGGCTGAGCCGGACCGCGTCACCGGAGACCTGCTGCTTGAGCGACTCCGGCGTACCGGAGGCGACGATCCTGCCGTGGTCGATCACCAGGATCCGGTCGCACAGCGCGTCGGCCTCGTCCAGGTAGTGGGTGGTCAGGAAGATCGTCGCGCCGCGCCTGCGTAGGTCGCGGATGTGCTCCCACAGGTTGGCCCGCGCCTGCGGATCCAGGCCGGTGGTCGGCTCGTCCATGAAGATCAGCCGCGGCTCGTGGATCAGGCCCATCACGATGTCGAGCCGCCGGCGCTGGCCGCCGGACAGTGTCTTGCACTGCCGCCGCCACAGGCCGGGCAGGTCGATCTGCTCGAACAGCCGCTGCCCGCGCGCGACGGCATCGGCCTTCGACACCCCGTACAGCCGGGCGTGGTGCACGACCTCGTCACCGGCGATCGCCTCGGGCAGGGTGGATCCGCTCTGCGGGACATATCCGATCCGCCGCCGCACGCCGACCGGGTCCTTGGCCAGGTCGCAGCCGGCGACGGTCGCGGTGCCGCTGGTCGGCTTGATCAGCGTCGCCAGCATCCGCATGGTCGTGGTCTTGCCGGCCCCGTTCGGGCCGAGGAAGCCGACGATCTCGCCGTCGGCCACATCCAGATCGACGCCTTGCACGGCGTTGACGGGGCCGCGCTTCGTCTTGAAGGTGCGGACGAGTCCGCGAGCTTCGATCATCAGGGTCACCAGTGTGACCCAGTCAACCTTGATTAGTCAAAGTTGAATAAACTCAGTCGTCCGGTCCCGGCTCGGTGGTCCAGTGGCTGGTGTAGTCCTTCGGCGGCTGCCAGTCCGGCGGCTCACCGGCGAACGAGTACTCGCCCTTGCTCAGCCGCTCGGCGAAGTCGCGGGTCCACTCCAGCTCGCCGCGCGTCCGGGCCTGGGTGATGCGCTGCATCTCGATCACGAAGTCCGGCGTACCGGGGCTCTCCAGGACCTGCCGATCCAGGAACCGGCCCTGCTTCACGT
>JBKPSJ010000197.1:0-10208 GCA_046765875.1 Actinomycetota bacterium | reverse complement strand
CTCGTCGACCAGTACTCCGCCGGCGCCGGCGTGACCGTGGCCGGTTCGAACGTCGCTGCCGTGGGCTCGAGCATCTGCCGCTCCGGCTCCACCACCGGCTGGCACTGCGGCGTGATCCAGGCCACCAACCAGACCGTGAACTACGGCAAGGGCCGCATCGTGTACGGCCTGACCCGCACCACCGTGTGCGCCGAGCCGGGCGACTCCGGCGGCGCCTACGTCTCGCCGAACGGTGCGACCAGCGTGCAGGCTCAGGGCATCACGTCCGGGGGCTCCGGCAACTGCACCACCGGCGGCATCACGTTCCACCAGCCGGTCAACGAGGCGCTCAGCCGCTACGGCCTGACCCTGGTCACCGGCTGACGAAAGCAACACCGGTCTCCTGAACCCCTCGGGGGGAGACGGCGGCGGACGAGCTGACCGGCCAGCTCGTCCGCCGTCTTGTTGCGGTCACCGGCCGACACGCCGGGCTCGTGCTGCCACAACTGGCCGGCTCCGAGCCGGCTCCGACAGCGCATCCAGCGGAGGGGCCGGGTAGGCCGGACGTCCCCGTCCATTGGTGTCTTTTGATCCGGGCGCGTCAGGGCCTCGGCGGCAACACTGAGGTATCGCCCACTCGGGGCGTCGCTGAGCGAGGTCGTCATGGATCGTCTAACGCCACTGTCTGACGCATTCCTGGAAGCCGAGCACGAAGACCGCAAGGCATCGCTGGCCATCGGGTCGTTCGCCGTTTTCGCAGGGCCCGCGCCGCCCTTCGAGCAATTCGTGAGTGGGTTCAGCATGCCGGCCTCGCACCGTCCCGCGGCGTGCCCGCGGCCATTGTCGACGCGATCCCCGACTGGCGTGCAAGCGACGTATTCTCCCCGCGTCAACGTCATCTGCTCGATGCGGCGGACGAACTCCACGGCGACCGCGTCATCACCGACGCCACCTGGGTGCCGCTGGCGGCCGAGTTGCGCGACACCCAGCTCATCGAGCTCTGCTTCCTGGTCGGCCACTACGAGATGTTGGCGATGACCCTCAACTCGCTCGGCGTGCGGCCCGAGCCATCCGCGGAGCGCATGCTCGGCGGCCGGGCGGCCGAGGTGGCCGAGATGCTGCGCGCCGGGCTCGAGGTCAGGCGACGGCGGACGCGATCATCAGCACCACCACCGTGATCCCGGCCAGCACGGCAAGGAGGGGCCAGACCCAGCGTAGGTAGGAACCGTACGGAACCCGCGCGATCGCGAGCCCGCCCATCACCACCGCCGAGGTCGGGATGAACAGATTCATCAGGCCGGACGCACTCTGGTAGGCGGTCACCACCACGTCGGCCGGCACATTTACGAAGTTGGCCAGCGGGGCCATGATCGGCATCGCTACGGTGGCCAGGCCCGATGACGACGGGATCAGGAACGACAGGGGCAGGAACAGCGCGTACATCACGACCGCGAACCCGGTCTTGCTCACGTCCCCCAGCGCCTGCTCGGCCCAGTGCAGGACGGTGTCGGTGATCTGCCCGTTGTTCATCACCACGGTGATGCCGCGGGCGATCCCGATGATCAGTGCCACCCCGAGCAGGTCACGCGCGCCGTCCACGAACGACCCGGTCAGGTCGAGTTCCTTCATCCGCCCGACCACGCCGATCAGCACCGCGAACAGGATGAACGACGCCGTCATCTCCGGGAACCACCACCACAGGGTCGGCAGATTGATGCCGAGGTCCTCCCACGGGATGACGCCGTACATCATCACGCCGAACGCGAGCCCGAACAGGGCCAGGATCGCCTTGTGCCGCCCGGTCAGGACCACGGCGCCGGTGCCGGCGTCCCCGTCGGACTGAGGCGCCTTGAAGTGAGCCTCGTTGTCGGCCCGCATGTCGGCTACCACCGACCTGGACGGATCCTTCTTCACCCGGTCGGCGTAGCGCAGCACGAAGAAGATCCCGAACGCCAGGCCGAGAATCAGAATAACCAGCCGCGCAATCAGCCCCTCGCTGATCGAGGTGCCGGCGAACCCGGATGCGATACCGGTCGCGAACGGGTTGATCGTCGAGCCGAGGGTGCCGATCCCGCAACCGAGCAGCACCACCGCGGCGCCGGTCAACGCGTCGTACCCGGCCGCGATCATCACCGTGATCACCAGCGCATAGAACGCCAGGCTCTCCTCGGCCATCCCGTACGTCGTGCCGCCGAGCGCGAACACCGACATCAGGATGGGGATCATCCACCGCTCGCGGCCGCGCAACCGGTTGACCAGCCGGCCGATGCCGGCCTGGATCGCGCCGGTCCTCATCGTCACGCCGAGGAAGCCACCGATGACGATGATGAACAGCGCGACGTCGATCGCGCCGAACAGCACGCCGGAGTTGTAGTAGTTGATGTTGCCCTTGTCGTCCTCGATGCCGTACAGGCCGTTGATCGGCGCGGTGAGCGAGTCGATCAGGATCCGCTGCGGACTCGACTCGACCTCGTGGTACGTCCCCGGGACCGGGGAGCCCTCTTTGTCCAGGTCGTACTGGCCGGCCGGGATGATCCAGGTCGCGATCGCCATCACCACGATCAGGCCGAACAAGATCGTGTACGCCGACGGCAGCGTGAACCGGCCCTTCTTCTCGGGCGGCGCCTCCGGCGGTTCGGTCGGAGGCGGCGGTATCTGCGGCTCGGGCTGCGCGAGCCCGGTCTGATCACTCATTGCGGAATCTCCTCCGGAGCGGCGGCCGGCGGCGGCTCGTCGATCTCATGCACATCGCCCCAGGGCCCGGTGGCTTTGGGGACCTTGAAGCCGATGAACCCGTACAGAACGTCCAGCACGGGACTGAGCAGGTTGAAGAAACAGAACGGCAGATAGGCGATCGTCGACACGCCGAGTACGCCGGAGATGTAGGCGCCGCAGGTGTTCCAGGGCACCAGCACCGACGTCACCGTCCCGGAGTCCTCGACCGCACGGGACAGCACCTGTGGGGCGAGTCCACGCCGGGCGAACTCGGTGCGGAACATCCGGGCCGGTAGCACGATGGCGACGTACTGGTCACCGGCGATGACGTTCAGCCCGATGCCGCTCCCGTTGACCGCGAGGATCAGCGAGCCACGCCGCCGGGCCCGGGCCACGATCGGCCGCAGCAGCCGGGCGAGGAATCCGGCGTGCTCCATTACGGCCGCGAACGACAGCGCGCCCAGCACCAGCCAGATCGTGGTCAGCAGGCTGGCCATCCCACCCCGGGAGAACAGGTCGTCGATCGGCTTGACACCCGAGTGGCTGACGAACCCCGTCGCCATCGCGCTGAAGGCGGCGTGGACGGCGGTGGAGAACGGGCCGAGCTCGGGATCGTTGACGAAGGCCTTGACCGCGTCCCACTGGGTGAAGGGAGCCATCACGGCCGCCGCGAGCGCCGATCCGAGGATCGATAGGAACGGCGGGAATCGCAGTATCGCGAACAGGATGAGGATGAGCAGTGGGAGCAGGTTCAGCGGCGAGATGTTGAACGCGTCCGCGAGCGCGGCCCGGGCGGCGTCGGTGCTGATGCCGCCCTTCGGTTCGGCGTTGAGGCCGAGGATGATGAACAGTACGCAGCTGATCCCGAGCGCCGGACCCGCGGTCCAGAACATGTTGCGGATGTGCTCGCCGACGGTCAGTCCGCCGCCGACGAGCTGCGGCGTGAGGATCGTCGTCTCCGACAGCGGGGTCATCTTGTCGCCGAAGTACGCGCCGCAGATGACCGCGCCGGCGGCGATGTCCGGCGACAGGCCCATCACCTTGGCCATGCCAACGAACGCGACTCCCAGCGTGCCGGCCGTGGTCCACGAACTGCCGGTGATGGTTCCGACCAGGGCGCACACGATGGTCGCGGCCAGGTAGAACCAGGTCGGGCTGACCAGTTGGATGCCGTAGTCGACGATCGTCGGGATCGTGCCGGCCATGTTCCAGGTGCCGATCAGCGAACCGACCGCGAGCAGGATGAAGATGGCACCGATCGCCGAGGTGACCCCGCCGACCGCCGCATCGGCGACCGACGCCACCGAGTGGCCGTTCTTGAATGCGATCAGGCTCGCGAACGCCGCGCTGAGCAGCAGGGCGACCTGCAGCGGACCGTTTGTCGCGTCGATCCCGAACAACACGATCGTCATGATCAGCAGCAGGATCAGCACGATCACGGGAAGGATCGCGTCGAGAAGTGTCGGTGCTCGGGGCGCGCGTCGCGAGGCGCTGGCAAGCTCCGGGCCGGACGGGCCCGCGTCCGCCGTGGACATCGCGTGGCCTCAGCTCGCCGTGACGATCACGACGAGCGCCGGGTACGCACCCACCTCGTTGCCGCGGTGATGCTCATGACCACGGGCGTAGGCGACCAGCCCCACAAGCAATAGGGCGCTCAGCACCGCCAGCACCCAGCTGAGGACCACGTTCATGGCACTCCCCCTCCGGCGAACTTACAGCGGGTCGCGCAGCAGCGGGCAGGTCATGCAGTGCCCGCCTCCGCGGCCCTTACCCAACTCGAATCCTTCGATCGTGATGACCTCGACGCCGGCCTTGCGCATCTTGTCGATCGTGTAGGTGTTGCGCTCGTACGCCACCACCACGCCGGGTTCGAGCGCGACGACGTTGTTCCCGTCGTCCCATTGCTCGCGCTCCTGCTGGTACGCGTCACCACCGGTCTCCACCACGTGCAGGTCAGGCACCCCGAGCGCGTCCGCGACGGCGGGCAGGAACCCCTCCTCCTCGGTGACGTCGAAGCCGCCCCCGGTACCGGGCCGCAGGCTGATCGCGCGGACCCCGCCGATGACCTTCGGGTACGCCGTCGCCTTGTCCCGGTCGAGCAGGGTGAACACCGTGTCCAGGTGCATGTGCGCGCGGTCCTTGGTCATCACCACCGCGATGACCCGCTCGGCGGCGCCCTTCTCGAACAGCGCCTTGGCGATCAGCTCGATCATCCGGGCCTGGGTACGCTCGCTCATCCCGATCAGCACGGTACCGTTGCCGATCGGCTGTACGTCGCCACCCTCCAGCGAGGACCGGCCGAAGTCGACGGCGTTGAACCGCCCGTCGTCGCCCAACTCCGGGTACCAGTAGTCGAACTCGGCGTCTGCGAACATCGGGTGGTAGCGGTAGATCGCGGCGACGTTGTACGCCTCGAGCCGGCGGGCCGGCCAGTACATCGGGTTGATCGAGACCCCGCCGTAGATCCAGCACGACGAATCTCGGGTGAACAGCGTGTTCGGCAATGGCGGCAGCACGAACGTGCTCTCATCGGTGAGCGCAGCGGCGGGCAGTGACGTTGAGCGGAACTTCCCGGGGTCGACGCCGGACTCGGCCACCGTCAGCCCACCGATCATGTGCGTCGCGAGCTGGTCGGGCTTCATCTCCCACAGTGCCGAACGGATCGTGTCGACCAGGGACACCCCGACGGTGTACTCCGATGCCGTCAGCTCGATCAGCCGGCGCCGGCACTCGTCGCTGGCGCTGAGCGCCTCGGCGAGCAGATCGCGCAGCAGATAGACCTCGACGTCACGCTCACGCATCCGCTCGACGAACTGGTCGTGCTCGTATTGCGCCCGTTCGACCCAGAGCACATCGTCGAACAACAAGTCGTCGTGGTTCGTCGGGGTCAGCCGCTGCAAGCTCAGCTCCGGCCGGTGCACCATCACCTTGCGGAGCTTGCCGACCTCCGAGTGGACTCCCAACGTCGCCATCATGTCCTCCTGTTCGGACCCGGCCGGTCAGCCGGCGTCCGTGGTCACCTGGGTGCCGGCCTTGCCGTCGACGATCGCCTCGATGTCTGCGAGGGCGCCGATCGCGGCACGCTTCCCGGTCCGCTCGACGAACTGCGCGGCGGCCTCGACCTTGGGACCCATCGAGCCCGCCGCGAACGGCTGCTCCCTCAGCTCGGCCGGAGTAACCCGGTCGAGCCGCCGTTGCTGCGGCGTACCCCAGTCGGCGTACACGGCGTCGACGTCGGTCGCCATCACCAGCAGGTCGGCCCCGACCTCGCGCGCCAGCAACTCGCTGGCCAGGTCCTTGTCGATCACGGCCTCGACGCCCATGAGCCGGCGGTTGTTCTGAGGGTCGAACATCGTCGGTACGCCGCCGCCTCCGGCGCAGATCACGATCACGCCGTTGTCGAGCAGCCAGCGGATCGGCCGGATCTCGAAGATCCGCCGCGGCTTCGGCGACGGGACGACGCGTCGCCAGTAGGTCCCGTCCTCGCGGAACGTCCAGCTCTTCGCCTGCGCGAGCTCGTCGGCCTCGTCCTTGGTGTATACCGGGCCGACGAACTTCGTCGGATTGCCGAAGGCGGGATCGGTGGCGTCGACCTCGACCATGGTCAGGATCGTTGCCAGCGGCACCTCCTGGGGGAGCTCGTTGCCGAGCTCCTGCTCCAGGACGTACCCGATCATGCCCTCCGACTGCGCACCGAGGACGTCGAGCGGGTAGGGCTCGACGTCGGCGTACGACGCGGCCTGCAACGCCAGCAGGCCGACCTGCGGACCGTTGCCGTGTGAGAGCACCAACTGGTGCGTAGCAGCGACCCCGGCGAGTGCCGGAGCCGCGATCCGTACGTTCCCGCGCTGCTTCTCGGCGGTCATCGGCTCGCCCCGCTTGAGCAGGGCGTTGCCGCCGAGAGCGATCACGACACGCATGCCGGTCTCCTACTCAGTCGCCGAGGGTGGCCACCATGACGGCCTTGATGGTGTGCATCCGGTTCTCGGCCTGGTCGAAGACGATCGAGTACGGCGACTCGAACACGTCGTCGGTGACCTCCATGCCGTCGAGCCCGTAGGTCTCGTAGATCTCCTGGCCGACCTTGGTCTCGCGGTTGTGGAATGCCGGCAGACAGTGCAGGAACCTGACGTTGGGGTTGCCGGTACGCCGGACCACGTCCATGTTGATCTGATACGGCTTGAGCAGCTCGATCCGTTCCGCCCAGACGCTCTTGTCCTCCCCCATCGACACCCACACGTCGGTGTACAGGTAGTCGACGCCGCTGACACCCTCGTCCACGTCGGCGGTCAGCGTCAGCCGGGCACCGGTCTGCTCCGCGATCGACCGGCAGGTCTTGACCAGGTCGTCGTGCGGCCACAGGTGCTCGGGCGCGCACAGCCGCACATCCATCCCGAACTTGCAGCCGGCGACCATCAGCGAGTTGCCCATGTTGTTACGGGCGTCACCCAGGTAGCAGTACGCGATCTCGTTGAGGTGCTTGGGCGAGTGCTCGGTCATGGTCAGAACGTCGGCGAGGATCTGGGTCGGATGGAACTCGTCGGTCAGCCCGTTCCACACCGGCACGCCGGAGAACTCGGCCAGGATCTCCACACTGGCCTGCGAGAAACCCCGGTACTCGATCCCGTCGAACGTACGGCCGAGAACGCGGGCGGTGTCCTTCATCGACTCCTTGTGCCCGATCTGCGAGCCGCTGGGCTCGAGGTAGGTGACGTGTGCGCCCTGGTCCTTGGCGGCGACCTCGAAGGCCGTCCGGGTCCGGGTCGACGTCTTCTCGAAGATCAGCGCGATGTTCTTTCCGGCCATCTGCTGTTGCTCGTAGCCGCCGTACTTGGCCGCCTTCAGCTGAGCTGACAGCCGCAGGAGGTGCTTGAGTTCTTCCGGGGTGAAGTCGAGCTCCTTGAGGAAAGAGCGGTTTCGCAGATTGAAGGACATGACGCGGTACCTTCCTCAGTCAGTGCGTCGGGGCTGGTTGGATCGCCGGTGCGGGTTGGACCGCCTCGACGGGCTGTGGGCGGGTACGGCGCCGGAGCACGAACTTGATGGCTTCCTCGACCACCACCAGGCTGGCGGCGAGGCCGACGCAGATCGCCCATTGGCTGAAGTCCAGTGAGGTGGTGCCGAAGATCCGCTGCAGCAGGCCGATACCGGTCACCGCGATGATCGCCAGTACGGCGATACCGTAGCGCTTCAGCTGTGCCGGGCCCGGGATCGCATCCCGGTCGAAGATGGTGTTGTACTGGTCGCGCGACAGCCAGCCGGCCGCGACATGGAACAGCGACAGGCTGGTCAGCAGCATTGTGCTCGCAAGGATCTTGTCGCCCATCGACTCACCGATCTGGTACGCGACCAGCGCGCCGACCGTCATCACCGCGCCCTGTATGCACAGCCGGATCCACTGGCCCCGGGACAGCACCGGCGCGCCGACCGGCCGTGGCCGCCGTTCCATCAGGCCCTTGGTCGGGACGTCGAAGCCGAGCGCGATCGCGATCGGGATGTCGATGATCATGTTGATCCACAGGATCTGCAGCGGATTCAGCGGCACCCCGTCCGCGATGCTGAAGATGCCGGCGCCGATGAAGATCGCGATGTACGCGACCAGCGTCGACATCTGGAACCGCAGGTACTTGAGGAGGTTGTCGTACAGGGCGCGGCCATAGGAGACCGCATTCACGATCGTGGCGAAGTTGTCGTCGGTGAGGATCATCACCGCGGCTTCCTTCGACACCTCGGTGCCGGTGATGCCCATCGCGACACCGATGTCGGCCGCCTTCAGCGCCGGGGCGTCGTTCACCCCGTCTCCGGTCATCGCGACGACGTTGTCCTGGCGTTTGAGCAGCTGGACCAGCCGGATCTTGTCCTCCGGCGCCACCCGGGCGACGACGCCGATGTCGTCCAGCTGCGCGAGCAACTCGTCGTCGCTCATCGCGGCGAACGCGGTGCCGGTCACGGCGCGCCCCTCGATACCGAGCTCGCCTGCGATCGCGGCGGCCGTGGTCGCGTGGTCGCCGGTGATCATCCGCACCCGGATGCCGGCCGCGTGGCACTCGGCGATGGCGGCCTTCGCCTCCGGCCGTGGCGGGTCGACGATGCCGACCATAGCCAGCAGGGTGAGGTCGTTGACGACACTGATCAGGTTGTCGCGCGCGGCCTCGAACTCGGCCGGGTCGAGATCGCGCTGGGCCACGACCATGACCCGCTCGCCGGCCTCGGCGATCCGGTCGTTCGCCTCCAGCGCGAGGTGCCGGTTCTCGTCGGTCACCGGTACCTGGGTGCCGTCCGGCGAGCGGTAGTAACCGCCGCGGGAGATCAGAACGTCCGGTGCGCCCTTCACATAGCAGCGCACCACGGGCTGGCCATGGTCGCCGGTCATGTTGTGGAAGGTGGCCATGAACTTGTACTCGGAGTCGAACGGCACCTCGCCGATCCGCGGGTGACTGGCCCGGGTGTCGTCGACGTCCAGGCCGCCCTTGGCCCCCAGCACGATCAGCGCCCCCTCGGTCGGGTCGCCGATCAGGTTGTCGCCGTCGAGCACGGCATCCGCACACAGGATCATCGGCAGCAGGTACGGATCCAGATCGAAGTTCTCCCCGCCGACGTGCTTGATCTCGCCCTCGATGCCATAGCCCTCGCCGGTGACCTTGAACCGGTTCTGGCCCGGGATAGCGAGCTCGCGAGCGGTCATCTTGTTCAGCGTCAGGGTGCCGGTCTTGTCCGAGCAGATCGCCGATGTCGAGCCCAGCGTCTCGACCGCCGGCAGCCGTTTGACGATCGCGTTGCGCCGGGCGATCTCGCGGGTGCCCATCGACAGCAGCGTGGTCACGACGGCCGGCAGGCCGGTCGGGATCGCCGCGACCGCGAGCGCGACTCCGGTAATGAACAACGTGTCGAACGACTGACCGCGGATTATGCCGAGAACCACCACCAGGATCAGTGCGACGCCGGCGATCGCGGCGATGATCTTCGACAGGCTGTCCAGCTGCTTCTGCAGCGGCGTCTTGTCCGTCTCGGTGTTCGCGAGCATCTCGGCGATGTGGCCGATCTCGGTGGCCATACCGGTCGCGGTGACGATCATCTCGCCGCGGCCGCGGGTGACCGAGGTGTTCATGTACGCCATGCAGACCCGGTCGCCGAGCGGCACGTTCTCACCCGGCACCGGGGCGGTCGACTTCCCGACCGGCAGGCTCTCGCCGGTGAGCGCGGCCTCCTCGATCTCCAGCGTCGCGGTCACGTACAGCCGACCGTCGGCGGGCACCCGGTTGCCGGCCTCCATCAGCACGACGTCACCGACGACGAGCTGTTCGGCGTCGATCTCGATCGCCTGGCCGTCGCGTCGTACCCGCGCCACCGTCCGCATCATCTGCGCGAGCGCCTTGACGCTCTCCTCCGCCTTCGCCTCCTGGCGCAGCCCGATGACCGCGTTGAAGACGGTCAGGCCGGCCAGCACCACCGTCGTACCGGTCTCACCGGTGACCACCTGGTTCACGAACGCCGCCGCGAGCAGGACCCACTGC
>JBKPSJ010000196.1:0-11559 GCA_046765875.1 Actinomycetota bacterium | reverse complement strand
GCAGAGCAGGCGGAACCTGGCTGCCGCGAACCGAGTCGACGAGCTCGCGCAGACCGGACGCCTCGCGGTGTCGTCGATCGTGATGCTGGAGATCCTGTTCTCGGCGCAGAACCGCCGCGAGTGGATCCGGTTGCACAAGGCCTTGGACGTATTGCCACAGGTCGATCTGAGCCGGCCGCTCGACGCCATTGCAGTGCAAAGACGCCTCGTCGACCGGGGTGAGCACCGAACGCCAATCGTTGACGTGATGGTGGCCGCGACGGCGGCGGAGCACGGGTTGACGGTGTTGCACTATGACCGGGACTTCGAGCGACTGACCGAGGTGACCGGTGGAAACCATGAGTGGGTGATTCCGGCGGGCACCGGTCAGAAGCGATGAGGGCATAGCCTGTGCCGGGCGGGCGCGACGGGTCACCGACTCCGGTAGGACTGACCTCGGCCCCGGTGACACGGTGTACGGCCGGCCCTAGAGCACTACAGCACCTCGTCGAAGCTGCGGCGGAGGATCTCCAGTCCTTCGTTCGCCTCTTCCTCCGTCAGCGACATCGGCGGCGCCATCCGCAGGACGTTGCCGTACAGGCCGCCCTTGCCCACCAGCAGGCCGTTCTCCTTGGCGCGCTGCATCAATGCACCGGCCAGCTTGGCGTCGGCTGCCCGGTCGGACGGGTTGACCAGCTCGGCCGCGAGCATCAGGCCCTTGCCGCGGACGTCGCCCAGCTCGGGATGCTCGTCGGAGATGCCGCGCAACCCGTCGGCGAGCTGGGCACCGCGCTTGGCCGCGTTCGCCTGCAGGTCGTGGTCGAGCAGGTAGTCCAGCGTCGCCTTCGCCGCGGTGGTCGCGATCGGGTTGCCGCCGAACGTCGAGATCGAGTTCGCCGACAGCGAGTCCATCAGGTCCGGCCGGGCGACCACGCCGCCGATCGCGAACCCGTTGCCGAGGCCCTTGGCGAACGTCATCGCGTCCGGGACGATCCCGTGCGCCTCCATTCCCCAGAAGTGCTCGCCGGTACGTCCCCAGCCGGTCTGTACCTCGTCGGAGATCAGCAGGATGCCGTACTGGTCCAGAACCTCCTTGAACGCCTTGAACAGTCCGTCCGGCGGGGTCGCGAAACCGCCTACACCCTGGATCGGCTCGGCGATCATGCAGGCCACGTCGCCGGCGGTGGTGGTGTCGATGATCTCGACAAGGTCCGCGACGCAGGCGTCGATGTACTGGCTGTCGGACAGGTCGCGGAACGGGCTGCGGTACCGGTACCCGCCGTGCACGTACGACACGTTGACCGGGGTCAGGCTGGACGCCGACCAGCCGCGGTTGCCGGTGATCGCGATCGTGCCGAAGGCGCGGCCGTGGTACGAGTTGCGCAGCGCGAGCACCTGGTTCGACCGGCGGAACTGCGTGGCCAGCATCAGCGCGGCCTCGTTCGCCTCGGTGCCGGAGTTGGTGAAGAACACCTTGGCGTTTTCAATGCCGGACAACGAAGCGATCTGCTCGGCTAGTTCGACCTGCCGCCGGATCAGGTACAGCGTCGAGGTGTGTGCGATCCCGCTGTCGAGCTGGCGGCGTACCGCGTCGGAGATCTCCTGGATGTCGTACCCGATCGCGTTGGTGAGGATCCCGGCGAAGAAGTCCAGATACGTCGCGCCTTCGGCGTCGGTGACCCGGCGGCCCTCCCCGGAGACGATCTCGATCGGCTCCTCGTAGTACAGCGCCAGCCAGTTCGGCATGACGGCCTTGTGCCGGTCCCAGAGCTCCGCATGTGTCATGGGGCCATTCAAGACTGTCGATCGCTGACCCGCCAATAGGATGCGGAGCGTGACGATCCCGAGGGTGATGCACGTCGAGATCGAGTCGCTGGCGCAGTTCGACCGGATGACCGGCGCGGGTGCCACCTCGATGAACGGCTGGCGGGTGCAGTCGGTCGACCTGTCCGGGCGTACCGAGGCACTCCGACAGCTCGACCCCGTGGGCGCGCTGTTCCTCGGCTGTGTGCTCACCGACGCAGCCGAGAAGTGGATCCGGTCCGGCGGCGGTCTGGTCTTTCCCGCGATCCCGGAGCTGCCGTTCGACCCGTACCGCGGCGGCCTGTACGACGCCGACGAGTTGTACGCCGGGCTTCAGGACGGCTACGACGCCACGCCCGACGCGCGGATCTACGCCTGGTCGCGCCAGCACATCATGTCCGGCGACGTCGGCCATACCCTCGCGGCGGCACTCCACGACCACTCGATCGCCGATGCGCTCGACGAGATCCCGGGCGGCTACGCGTGGGTCGGTGTGATGGGCGGCCACGGCATCGCCCGCGGCGACGACACGTACCGTGACGCCGTGCTGCTCGGCCGTTCGCTGGCCCGGGCCGGTCGTACCGTCGCCACTGGCGGCGGACCCGGCGCGATGGAGGCGGCCAACCTCGGCGCGGCCCTCGCGGCGTACGACGACGATGCCGTCGACCAGGCCATCGCCGCGCTGGCGGCCGTGCCGTCGTTCCGGCCCTCGGTCACCGACTGGGCCCGTACGGCGATGGAGGTGCGGGCCGCGTTCCCGGGCGACGGCGGGATCTCGGTGCCGACCTGGTTCTACGGCCATGAGCCCCCGAACGTGTTCGCCGGCAGGATCGCGAAGTACTTCTCCAACGCCCAGCGCGAGGACGTCCTGCTCAGCCGGGCCCGCGGCGGCATCGTGTATCTGCCGGGCGAGGCCGGAACGGTCCAGGAGATCTTCCAGGCGGTGACCCCGAACTATTACGGTGACGCGGCCACCCAGGTACCGATGATCCTGGTCGGCACCGACCACTGGTCGCGCCACCTACCAATCTGGGACGTACTCCGCGCCCTCGGCCAAGACCGCCACCTGTCCGCCTCCGTTCACCTCGTCGATAGCATCGATGAGGCCACAGCGCTTGTCGGAGGCGGCATCTAGCGTCGGCGGTATGGCTGGACAGCAGGCTCGAGAACCGGAGGACCTGGCCCGGCTGTTCGTCGAACGGGCGAACGCGGGCGACCTGGACGGACTGGTGGCGCTGTACGAACCGTCGGCGGTGCTCGCCTTCCCACCGGGCCAGACGAGTGTGGGTACCGAACAGATCAGGCGGGCGTACGCCGACTTCCTCGCGACCAAGCCGGTTCTGGCGGCCGGCGAGCAGGCACCGGCCCTGCGCAACGGCGAGTACGCGCTGACGTCGACGAGGCTGCCAAGCGGTGGTGCGACCGCCGAGGTCGCGCACCGTCAGCCCGACGGAACCTGGCGCTGGATCGTGGACCAGCCCGCGGTCGTACCGACCTGACGAAACGAAAGCTGGACCCGGCTGACGAAAGTCGTGGCGGGCGCAGGGGTAGAGCCAGGGTTGCGCCGGATATCGGCCGACCCCGCGGATCCCTACCGTCAGCCATGTGACGACCATCACAACCGAGGCGCTCACAAAGACCTACAACGGCAAGGTCACGGCGCTGCAGGATCTGACCGTCCGGTTCGACGACGGCATCGTCGGGCTGGTCGGGGCGAACGGCGCCGGCAAGTCCACCCTGATGAAGCTCGTCCTCGGCCTGCTCACCCCGACCAGCGGCCGGGTGCACGTGCTCGACCTGGATCCGATCGCCGACACCGCCGAGGTCAGGACCAAGGTCGGCTACATGCCCGAGCACGACTGCCTGCCGCCCGACCTGACCGCGTCCGAACTGGTCACGCACCTGGCCCGGATCAGCGGGCTGCCGAAGGCGGCCGCCCGCGAGCGGGCGTCGGAGACGCTGCGGCACGTCGGGCTCTACGAGGAGCGCTACCGCCAGATCGGCGGCTACTCGACCGGCATGAAACAGCGCGCCAAGCTCGCCCAGGCGCTCGTACACGACCCCGACCTGCTGCTACTCGACGAGCCCACGAACGGGCTGGACCCGGCCGGCCGGGACGCGATGCTGGCGCTGATCCACCGGATCGGCACTGAGTTCGGCATCTCCGTGGTGGTCTGCTCGCACCTGCTCGGCGAAGTGGAGCGGATCTGCTCCAGCCTGGTCGCGATCGACGGCGGCCGGCTGCTCCGGTCGGCCCACATCGACGCGATGACCGAGGTCACCGACGTGCTGGTGGTCGAAGTAAGCGAGGGCACCGACGAACTTGCCGCACGGCTGGGGGGCGCGGCCCAACGCGAGGGACGGCTGCTGCTGGTCCCGCTGGAGGGTGACGAGACCTACGAGCGGATCCTCACCGCGGTCGCCGAGCTCGACCTGCCGTTGCACCGGCTGGATCAGCGCCGGCACCGGGTCACCGAACTGTTCGCCCAGCGCCGCGAGGAGGTGACCCGTGTCTGAGCCCGCGGGTGTCATCCACGACATCGGGTATCAGCGGTACGCCGGGCCGCGGCTCGGCCGTCGGTACATCGTCCGCACGATGTACACCCACAGCCTCCGCACGGTGTTCGGGCTCGGCCGTACCGGCAAGGCGAAGATCTTCCCCTGGCTCGTGACCAGTGTGCTCGGCTTGGCGGCGGTCGTGGTGGCGGTGATCCGTACCCAGGTCGGCCCGGACGAGATCGGCAACGTCTACACCGGGTTCGCGGACACGATGAGCTGGCTGATGATCTTCGGAGTCGCCGTCGCGGCGCCCGAGCTGGTCTCGCGCGACCTGCGGTCCGGACTGCCGTCGCTGTACTTCTCCCGGCCGCTGACCAGTAACGACTACGCAGTGGCGAAACTGGGCGCGCTGATCACGGCGGTCTGGATGCTGCTCGGACTGCCTCAGCTGATCATCTTCGTGGTCTCCGGCTTCTCGCTGGGTGGCGGCTTCCCTGTGGTGTGGGACGACTTCGAGCGGATGCTCGGCGGGATACTGTACGCGGTGATCTGGGCGTTCGTGTTCGCCTCGATCGCGCTGCTGGTCGCCTCGATGACCGGTCGCCGGGCGTTCGCGGCCGGCGGCGTCGTGGCGGTCTTCCTCGTCACCACCCCGATCGTCGGCGTACTCAGCTCGCTCCCGTCCCAAACGGCCAACGAGCTCGCCGGCCTGTTCAGCCCGACCACGCTGATCCAGAGCCTGTGGCGCTGGGCATCGAACGGCGGTCCGGACAGCCAGGGCCTGGATGTCGGCGGATTCGGCCCGCTGTACGCCGTGGTCGCGGTTGCCCTGGCCGGGTTGTGCGTCGTACTGCTGCTGCTCCGGTATCGGAAGGTGGCCCGGCGATGACCGACGTACGGCTGGAACGCACCTCGCTGTGGTACGGCAACGTGGTCGCGGTCAACGACGTGACGATGACGCTCGAACAGGGCGTGACCGGGCTGCTCGGCCCGAACGGAGCCGGCAAGACCACCGTGCTGCACCTGATGGCCGGGCTGCTGCCCCCGTCCCGCGGCACCGTCACCGTCGGCGGCGAACCGGCCTGGCGGAACCCGGGGATGTACCGCCACCTCGGGCTGGTCAGCGAGCAGGAAGCGGCTCACACGTTCCTGACCGCGGCCGAGTTCGTCCTCGCGAGTGCCCGGCTGCACCGGCTGCCGGAGCCCGAGCAGGCGTCCCGAAGGGCGATCGAGCTCGTCGAGATGACCGAGGCGCAGGACCGGCGAATCGGTACGTACTCCAAGGGCATGCGGCAGCGCACGAGGGTGGCCGCGGCGCTGGTGCACGACCCGCGGGTGCTGCTGCTGGACGAGCCGTTCAACGGGCTCGACCCGCGCCAGCGGCTGCAGATGATGGACCTGTTGCGCCGGCTCGGCACTGAGGGCCGCACGATTCTGTTCAGCTCGCACATCCTCGAAGAGGTCGAGCAGGTCTGCGACACCGTGCAGGTGATGATCGCGGGCCGGCTCGCCGCCTCGGGCGACTACCGCGCGATCCGGCGGCTGATGTCGAACCGGCCGCACGTGTTCACCCTGCAGTCCACCGACGACCGCCGGCTCGCGGTGGCGCTGATGCGGCACGAGTCGGTGGCCGCGATCGAGGTCGGTGCCGACGGGCTGACCGTGCGGGCTTCCGACTATGGCAGTTTCACGCGCGCACTGCCGCGGATCGCGCTCGGCCAGGGCGTCGGAGTACGCCGGCTGCTGCCGTCGGACGAGTCGCTGGAGAGCGTCTTCTCGTACCTGGTGGAGGCCTGACCGATGGACCCGACGATTATCCGGATCACCGTCCGCGGGCTGTTCGGCCGCCGCCGGTTCCTGCTGCTCCTCCCCCTGCCGCTGCTGGTCGTCGGCCTGGCCGCGCTCACCAGCGGGTACGACGTGAAGTCCGTCGACTGGGCACCACCCGTGCTCGGCGGGCTCGGCATCGGGGTGATGCTGCCGGTGGTGGCACTGGTGGTCGGCACCGGCGTACTGGGCTCTGAGATCGACGACGGCACCGTTCTGCACATCCTGACCAAACCGTTGCCCAGGTCAACGATCGTGCTGTCGAAGTTGTTCGTCGCGGTCGCGGTGACGTTGGTGACCGTGGCGGTGCCGCTGTTCATCACCGGGATCGTGGCCGACTCGGTACGGCTCGGGCTGGCGCTGGTGGTGGGCGCGCTGGTCGGGTCGCTGGCCTATTCGTCGTTCTTCCTGGCGCTGAGCCTGGTCACGCGGCGGCCGGTGTTGCTCGGCCTGGTGTACGTATTGGTGCTGGAGGGGCTGCTGGGGGGTTTCGCACCGCGGACCCGGTCGCTGTCGATCCAGCAGTACTGCCTGACGCTGGTCGACGCCATCGCCCCCAGCGATCTGCTCGACGGGCACGTCGCCGTCGGACTGTCGATCGTGATGAGCGCGGTGTTCGTCCTACTCGGCGGCTGGCTGGCGATCGACCGCCTCCGCTCCTTCCGCGTCACCGGCGAGACCTCCTAATCTTGAATTGCTCCGGGGCGTGCCGGAGCGGGGGAGGTTACTCATGCTCGGGGCGCATCCCATCTATCCGGTACTGCTCGCGACCGACCTTGCCGCCGCGCGGGCCTTCTATCACGACCAGCTCGGCCTGGAGATCCTCAACGAGAGCGAGGCAGCGATCACGCTGCGCTGTGGCGGCGGCACTCAGGTGAGCGTGACGAGCAGTACGACCGGAACCGCCGACAGCCAGACACAGGCCTCGTGGCTCGTCGAGGACATCCGCGCCGAGGTCGCCGAACTGCGGTCGCGCGGCGTGCACGTGGAGGACTACGACCTGCCCGGGTTGAAGACCGAGGACGGCATCGCCGACATCGGCTTCGCCTGGGCGGCCTGGATCATAGATCCGGGCAAGAACGCGCTGGGCATCCTCCAACTCAAGTCATGAGGCTGGACCTGCCGGCACAAAGTCAGCCCTGCGCGGCGAGCTGGCCGCAGGCGCCGTCGATCTCGCGGCCGCGGGTGTCGCGGACGGTGGTCGGGATGCCGTGCGCCTCCAGCCGGCGGACGAACTCGCGCTCGTCGGCCGGGTCGGACGCGGTCCACTTCGAGCCCGGCGTCGGGTTCAGCGGGATCAGGTTGACGTGCACCCAGTTCCAGTCGCCGAACTGCCTGAGCTTCGAGCCCAGCAGGTCGGCCCGCCAGGCCTGGTCGTTGATGTCTCGGATCAGGGCGTACTCGATCGACACCCGCCGCTTGGTGGTCTCGGCGTACCGCCAGGCCGCGTCGACGACCTCGTCCACCTTCCAGCGGTTGTTGATCGGCACCAGTTCGTCGCGCAGCTCGTCGTCGGGCGCGTGCAGCGACAGCGCCAGCGTGACCGGGATGCGCTCGGTCGCCAGTTGCTCGATCCGCGGCAGCAGCCCGACCGTTGACACCGTCACCCCGCGCGCGGAGATGCCGAGGCCGTCCGGTACCGGCTCGGTGAAGCGGCGCACCGCCCCGAGGACCGCCTTGTAGTTGGCCATCGGCTCGCCCATGCCCATGAACACGATGTTGTTCACCCGGCCCGGACCGCCGGCGATCTCACCTCGGGCCAGTGCCCGGGCACCGTCGACCACCTGCGCGACGATCTCCGCGGCGCTCATGTTGCGGGTCAGCCCGGCCTGACCGGTGGCGCAGAACGGGCAGGCCATGCCACACCCGGCCTGCGACGAGACGCACATCGTCACCCGGCCCGGGTACCGCATCAGCACCGACTCGACCAGTGAGCCGTCGAGCAGCCGCCATAGCGTCTTGCGGGTGGTGCCGCCGTCGCACTCCAGGTCGCGCACCTTGGTCAGCAGCGGCGGCAGCAGTTCGGCCACCAGCTTGTCACGGGACGCCGCCGGCAGGTCGGTCATCAGCTCGGGGTCGTCGACCAGCCGGGCGAAGTAGTGGTTCGAGAGCTGCTGGGCGCGGAACGCGGGCTCGCCGAGCTCGGTGACGGCGGTACGGCGCTCCGCCCCGGAGAGGTCGGCGAGGTGCCGGGGTGGCTTGCGGGCCCGGCGCGGTTCGTCGAAGACCAGGGGTAAGGACGTGTTCATCGCCCGACGATTGTCCCTGCCGGTTCCACATGTTCACAAATTCGCGGCGCTCAGGCACGCTACCGAGTGCATCTAGCCGATCGCGATCCGTACTGGAATAGCTTCGCCTCTTGCGCAAGGCCACCATTCCAAACCTATGATCCGGCCACCGCCTGGGGGGCGTTGTGGTCCGCCCGCCCCGCGGCACACGGAAACACGACCATCCTCAAAGAGGAGGAACCCGTGAGCCGAATCCATCGGATCCGAACCGCAGTCGCCGCCATCGCCGTACTGGCCATCCCGGCCGTGGCGCTGTCGGCAGGCCCGGCCGTATCGGCCGGCACCGAATCCACGTACGTCGTGGTGTACCACGCCGGCGCCAACTCGAACGGAGCCGACAAAGCCGTCCAGTCCGCGGGCGGCAGTGTGGTAGCGAACTACTCCGCGATCGGCGTGGTGATCGCCCGGTCGTCGAACGCCGCATTCGCCGCCTCCATGCAGCGGGTGAGCGGTGTCGACCAGGCCGTCGCCACCGGGCAGTACGGCACCAAGGTGGACGGCACCGCCGAGGAAGGCGATGCCAGTACCGCACTTGCCTCGACGTGGGGCGACTCGCTGTCCGGCGCGCAATGGGACATGCGCCAGATCAACGTTCCGGCCGCGCACGAGGTGACCACCGGCAGCCGCAGCGTGCTGGTCGGTGACGTCGACACCGGTCTCGACTTCACCCACCCGGACCTCGCGCCGAACTACGACGCGGCGAACAGCACCGACTGCTCCAGCGGCGCACCGACACCGCTTGCCGTCGGCAACGACGTCAACGGTCACGGCACACATACCGCCGGCACCATCGCAGCAGCCGCCAACGGCACCGGTGTCATCGGTGTCGCGCCCAACGTGCGGATCGCCGGCATCAAGTCCAGCAACAACGACGGATTCTTCTTCCCCGAGATGGTGATTTGCTCGTACGTGTGGGCCGCCACGCACGGCATCGACATCACCAACAACAGCTACTTCGCCGACCCGTACCTGTTCAACTGCCGCAACGACGCGACCCAGCGGGCGATCTGGAACGCCGAACGCCGGGCCATCGGGTACGCCCAGTCCAAGGGCACACTCGTGGTCGCCTCCCAGGGCAACGACAGCACGGATCTCTCGCACCCGACGACGGACCCGATCAGCCCGGACTTCCCGCCGGACTCAGCGGTCGAGCGTGACATCACGAACGCCTGCGCTGTCGTACCCGTCGAGGTTCCGAAGGTCGTCGGCGTCACGGCGACTGGCAGCCGAAGCTGGAAGTCGTTCTACTCGTCCTACGGCATGTCGACCGCCGACGTCGCGGCGCCGGGTGGCGACTCCGCCTTGCAGCCTGTCGCGGACCCGGGCGGAGGCCGGGTACTGTCGACGTTCTCCAGCGTCGGCACGATCTGCAACCCCGCACGGCTGCTGATCGAGAACGGCGCCAAGTACTGCTGGCTGCAGGGCACCTCGATGGCCGGGCCGCACGCGGTCGGCGTCGCGGCGCTCATCATGAGCGCACACGGCAAGAACAGCCCGGGCCAGGTGGCGGCCGAGCTCCAGCAGGCGACCAACGCCCGCAGCTGCCCGGACGCCGCGACCCTAGCTCTGTACGCGCCGTTCCCGGCCTTCTTTGCCGTCGGCCCCGGCGGCGCGCCGCAGACCTGCCAGGGTGGCACCGGCCACAACAGCTGGTTCGGTTCCGGTGAGGTGGACGCCCTGAAGGCCGTCCAGTAACCCATCCTCGTGTGGCTGCTGCTCCACCAGCCGGTGGAGCAGCAGCCACATTGCGATGAGCTACGGCACCAGCAGGTACAGCAGCAGCCAGACGAATGGCGCGGTCGCGAGCAGCGAGTCGAGCCGGTCCATGATCCCGCCGTGGCCGGGCAGCAGGTTCGACATGTCCTTGATGCCGAGGTCACGCTTGATCATCGACTCGCCCAGATCGCCCAGCGTCGCCGCCATCACCGCGACCGCGCCGACCAGCGCGCCGGCCCACCAGTGCCCGTCGAGGAAGAAATAGACGCACAGCGTGCCGGCCACGATGCAGGCCACCGCGGAACCGGCGAACCCCTCCCACGACTTCTTCGGGCTGATCGCCGGCGCCATCGGATGCTTGCCGAACAGCACCCCGACGGCATACCCGCCCGTGTCCGAGGCGACCGTCACCACGAAGAACGTGACCGCCCGCCACTGCCCGTCGTCCGGCACCGCCAGCAGGATGGCGAACGCGGCCAGCAGCGGCACGTACGCGCTCACGAACACGCCCGCAGACGTGTCGCGGACGAACCCGGCAGAACCCTTCGGCATCCGCCAGAAGATCGTCGCCAGCACCGTCATCGCGAAGGCGACCACCAGCGCCCGTGTCCCGTCGAGGTACGCCGCCACCATCATCGCCACCGTGCCGGCCAGGACCGGTATCCGCTCGACCTTGGTGCCGCCGGTGCTCAGCGCCTTGGCGACCTCGTCGACGGCGACCAGGATCGCGGCCGTCACGAGGACCAGGAACAGCCACTTGACCGTGAACAGCGAGACGATGATCGCCGCGCCGAGAACGAGCCCGACACCGATCGCCGCCGGTAGGTTCCGGCCCGCTCGACCGATGGACGAGGGCGGGCTGTGGTCGACCACCACCTATACCTCGAGCAGCTCGGCTTCCTTGTGCTTGAGCAGATCATCGACGGACTCGACGTACTTCCTCGTCACCCCGTCGAGGCGCTTCTCGGCACCCTTCCCCTCGTCCTCGCCGACCTCGCCGTCCTTGATCGAGCGGTCCATGCTGTCCTTGGCGTGCCGGCGGACGTTGCGGATGGCAACCCTCGCCTCCTCGGCCTTGGACTTGGCCAGCTTGATGTACTCCTTGCGGCGCTCCTCGGTGAGCTGCGGGAGCACGACCCGGATCACGCCGCCGTCGTTGCCCGGGTTGACGCCCAGGTCGGAGTTGCGGATCGCCTTCTCGATGGCGGCCGTCGCGCCCTTGTCGTACGGCGAGATCAGCACAGTACGCGGCTCGGGCACCTGGAAACCGGCCAGTTGCTGGATCGGCGTCTGGGTGCCGTAGTAATCGGCCGTGATGTTCGCGAACATCGCCGGGTGGGCGCGGCCGGTACGGATCGCCGCGAACTCCTCCTTGGCGACCTCCACGGCCCTCTGCATTTTCTGCTCGGCTTCGCGGAGCGCATCGTCGATCACGGCCGGTCCTTCC
>JBKPSJ010000195.1:0-4273 GCA_046765875.1 Actinomycetota bacterium | reverse complement strand
GGTCGAGGCGGCCGTTCTGGCCGAATGCAGTGTCGATCGCGCCGGCAGCGGTGAACTGGACGACCATGGCCTTTTGGAAGTTCACCGGCGGAGCGGTGCCAACGGGCGTCGACTCGGTGCCGGCCACCACGATGCGCGCCCCGCGGGTAACGACGCCTGCGCCTGCGACCGCTTGAGGGCCGAAGGCGATGCCGGCGCCGTCGAATGACCGATCCAGCGCGCCGTTCTGGTCGAGCAGCCGGGCGACGAGCAGGCGCGGCGGGGCGTTGCTGCACTGGGCCGCCGCCCCCTGCGCCGAGCCGGTGAGCACGATGCGGCCGGCGTCATCGATGGCGAGGGCCGCGGCCCGGGTGTCCAACCCAGGGTCGAGCACGCGGACGCCTTCGGTGCCGAAGCTGTTGTCCGGGGTGCCGTCGGGGAGCAGTCGCACGATCACGGCGTGGGTCGGGGAGCCGCACGTCAGCCGATTGTCGACCGCCTCGCCGACCGCGGCGATGCGACCCCGGCTGTCAACGGCGACAGCTCGGAACGTGGTGGAGTCCGTCCCCTGCGAGAGGGTGAAGGGCTCGCCGCCGTTGAAGCTCGGGTCCGGCTCGCCGTTGGCTTGCAGGCGCTGGATGACGCCCAGGTCGACAGCGGAGCCGGTCTCCCCGATTCCCGCGATGACCATGCGGTCGCCGTCGAGCGTCACCGCGGACGGTTGGATGTTGACGGGGAGGGGATCGCCTTCGCCGAAGGCGGTTACCTTGATCCCGGGGACCGACCCGACCTGGGGAGGTTGCGCGGGAGGGTTGAGCGTTGCGTCCAGCGACCCGGCGACCAGGTGGCGCAGGACGAATCCGGACGTGCGGGCGTCGGTCATCGCGATGCCGCCGGCCGCGACGATCCGCCCGTCCGGGCGCACGGCCACCGCCGCGGCGCTGTCTTCGCCACCGGTGTTGTGGCCGACATACCCGCCCGGCGCGGGACCGAAGGCGGTGTCGATGGCGGCAGCGGAATTCAACCGGGTCAGCCACAGCTGGTCGCGGAAGATGCCGTCCGGTTCCGACCGGTCGCCGGGATCGTGGAAAGCGAGCATGAACCCCCCGCCGGGCAGGGCGGTGGCATCGGACAGCGCCGCGCCTCCCGCCGCCGGCACCCTCTTGGTGCTGGGTTGCAGGCTCGCCCCGTTCGGGGCCCAGGTGGCGAGGGCGAGCAGGAAGATCGGGTCGGGATCGGGTCCGGCCACGCCCGTCCCCACGAACTCACCGCCGGCGCTGACGGCCAGATCGGAGTTGGTGGCGCCCTGACCGAAGTTGGTGGAGGTCGAGCCGAGGAAGGTGCCGGAGCTGTTCCAGCGCACCAGGGTCCATGTGGTGCCGATGAGCGTGCTGGCGATCACGGCGATGGTCCCGTCGCTGCCGCGGATCGCCAGCGGCAGGCCGCCGGTGTCCATCTGGACGGGCGACACCGTGAACGCCGGATCGGTGCCACTGAGGTCGGCGAGGAAGCGGACGGTGAACACACTGTTCGGCCCCGCGCCGCCTCGCTGGTCGCCGGACACCACCACCCGGTCAGCCGCGTCGACGGCGACGTCGAGCCCCCGCACCTGCACTCCGGTCGCCGCCGGCGCGAAGCTCGCCATGGTCTGCGAGGTACCGGCAGAGTTCACCCGGGCGGCGACGATGGCGGGGACCGGCGCCGGGCACCCGATTTCGACCTGGCACGTGGTGCGCGTCCCCTCGCCCGAGAGGATCGCCGACCCGTCGAACTGGACAGCAAGATCGACGGTACCGTTGGCGGAAAACGCGACGAAGGTGCCGAACTGCGCCCCCGCCGGGGGAGTTTCGTTCCGGACGGCGAAGACACCGTTCCTCCCGAACGACGTGTCGAGCGCGCCGGTCGCGGTGAACTTGGCGAACCCGGCCTCGGCACCGGGGGGCGCGCCGGTCGACAGCCGACCGCCCACGAGGAAGCTCCCGTCGGCCAGCACGGCGATGTGGTCGGGCACGACCCTCGGGCTGGTCTGCACCGAGATCACACCGCCCGGCCCGAACGAGACATCCAGGCTGCCGTCGGGCCGGAAGCGGTACACCTGGCCGCTGAAGGTGAGCACGAGTACGGCGAAGCCGTCCGCGGACCCGGGCAACGGCTGGATCTGCACGCCGCTCGTGGAACCGGCGCTGCTCGAGATCTCATCGATGGCGATGCCGTCCTGGTCGAACGTGGTGTCGAGGTCGCCCGGGTTCGCCACCAACTGCAGAGCGGGCGACACCACCGACCGGGTCGCCGAGACAGGAAGAAGGGCGACCACCAGCAGGACAGGGAGAACCAGCCGCCATCTCATGCGTCGCCCCACTCGCAGCTGCGATCGAACCATGATCTCTCTTGTGCCCCGCGGATCCGTCCTGGGAGGACCACGACGCTACGCCGTCGCTCCGGCGGCGGTGACGGACGAGCGCGCATCCCTGCGAACACTGACGGTTGCCCAAAAGTGCAACGCTCGCTCGGTGGCGGCGACGGTATCCCAAAACCACCATATCCCAGAACCACCATGAAGTGACCGTGCGCGTAAGACACCCGCGGAATCCGACGCTGTGCTTCGCCGTCAGATCCTCAGTCGGCGAGTCGCTTCGAAATCTCACGTTCAATGGAAATTTGAGCCTCTATCTTTCGCGCGCCAGCGGATCGGGAGGTGACCTCGTGACGTAGCAGGGTTATCTTGTTGTTCGGGGCTTCGAGCCAACTCGTCGTCCGCCAGAGGAACGTCGGAGGTGGGCGTAGCAGGCCTATTTAGCGGTAGCCTATTTAGCGGTATCTGTTGGCTACTCGCGATGCATGTTGACAGCGAGTCCGAGCACGGGCCAGGCTCCCCGCCGACCGAACATGACAAGGTCAGGTCGGCTGGTTGGCGTCCGTCATGCCGGCCAGGCGGCGCACTCCGGCGAGCCAGCGGGCGGGGTCGGCGGCTTTGCGGCGGACGTACTCGGCGACCTCCGGGTGCGGCAGGATCAGGAAGCGCTCGTCGGCCATGCCCTCGACCACCGCGGCGGCGACGTCCTCGGGTTCCAGCAGTGTGCCGGCCCGCGCCACCGCCATGGCCGCCGGCTGGCCGGCCTCCAGGCCGGTCATCAGCAGGTCGGTTCGTACCCCCTGCGGGCACAGGACGCTGACCTTGATGCCCTGGTCGCCGTAGGTCAGCGACAGCCACTCGGCGAACGCCACCGCGGCGTGCTTGCTGACGCTGTACGGCGCGTCGCCGGGCTGGATGAGCAGCCCGGCCGCGGACGCGGTCTGCACCAGGTAGCCGCCACCGCGCTCGAGCATCCCCGGCACCACGGCCCGGGCGGCGAACACGTGGGCGAGCAGGTTCACCTGCCAGGCCGCCGTCCACCGCTCGTCGGGGGCCTCGAGCCCGAGCCCGGTCGCGATCCCGGCGTTGGAGCAGAACACGTCGATCGGGCCCAGCTCGGCCTCCGCCAGCCGCACCAGGCCCTGCACGTCCGACTCGCTGGACACGTCCGTGGTGGCGCCGATCACCCGGGTGGTGCCGGTGCTCAGCTCTCGGGCCAGCGCCGCCGCGCCGTCCCCGTCCAGGTCGGACACCACGATGCCGGCCGCCTGCTCGGCGGCGAACCGGCGGGCCATCGCCGCGCCGATGCCCCGGGCCGCCCCGGTCACCACGACCACCGTGCCGCGAATCTCCACCGGCGCGCTCCCTGGGTCACATACCGACTGGTCGGTTTCTGAGTACCCTAACCTCACCCTAGAAAGTCAGGAGAGGCGAGGCGATGCAGACCGGACTGGCCGGCAAGACCGCGGTGATCACCGGCGCGTCCCGTGGGATCGGCAGGGCGATCGCGGTGGCGTTCGCGGGGCACGGCGCGAACGTGGTGCTCACCTCCCGGCGGCAGGAGTCGCTGGACGAGGTGGCGGCCGAGCTGAGCGCGAAGCACCCGGAGGTCGGGGTGCTCGCCCAGGCGGCGCACGCCGGCGAGCCCGACCAGGCGGCGGCCGCCATCGACGCCGCGGTGCAGCGCTTCGGGGGCATCGACGTGCTGGTGAACAACGCCGGCACCAACCCGCACTTCGGCCCCCTGGTCGACATCGAGCCGGCCGCCGCGGCCAAGACCGTGCAGGTCAACCAGTTCGCGGTGGTGCTGTGGACCCAGCTCGCCTGGAAGGCCGGCATGGCCGAGCGCGGCGGCTCGGTGATCAACATGGCGTCCGTCGGCGGCCTGCTCACCGAGCCCGGGCTGGGCTACTACAACGCCACCAAGGCGGCCGTGATCCA
>JBKPSJ010000194.1:0-45071 GCA_046765875.1 Actinomycetota bacterium | reverse complement strand
GTAGGCGTTCAGCACCCAGGCCAGGTTGGCCTGGGAAAAGCCCAGGTCGGCCTGGATCGACGGCAACGCGACGTTCACGATCGTCGCGTCCAACACGATCATCAACATGCCCGCACACAACACATACAAAGCCAGCCAGCGACGGCGGTCGCTCTGGGGCTCCAGCTTCTCGCTCATATCGTCCGTCCTCGGTTTAGTCGCTTCGGTTACTGGTTGAGACAGGCGACGGGCCAAGAACTCATCGGCGTCTCTCACCTGGTACGTCGAAGACCTCCACCACATTTCGACATCACGCAGGATCGAGTCGTGTACGTCATCGCCCATCTCAGCGACCCGCACCTCGACGGCGGCCCGCAGGCGGCCGGCCGGTTGCGCCGGGTCACCGACTACCTCGCGACTCTCACCCGCCCGGTCGACGTCGTCCTGGTCACCGGCGATCTCGCCGACCACGGCACACCGGACGAGTACGCCGAACTCGACCGCGCGATGCACCTCGACCTGCCGGTACTCGTCCTGCCCGGCAACCACGACGTCAGCGCACCACTGCGTGCCGGGCTCGGCCGGCTGATCGGCAGGCCGGCGGGCGAGGCACATCCGGTCCACCAGGTCCGCGACGTCGGTGTCGCCCGGTTCGTACTGGTCGACTCATCCGTACCGGACGAGGTCCACGGCTCACTGGAACAGCCGACACTGGACTGGCTGGGTACCACGTTGTCCGAGCCGTGGGACGGTCCGGTGTTCGTCTGCATGCACCATCCGGCGATCGAAGTCGGGCATCCGGTGATGGACGGCTGGCGGATGTTATCCGCGGACGGAATGGCCGCGGCGCTCGACGGCAGCAGGGTCACCGCGATCCTCACAGGCCACGTGCACGCCGCGATCGCGTCGAACTTCGCGGGCGTACCGCTGCTGATCGCACCCGGGATCCGTTCGACGGTGCCGCTGTCGTTCGAGCCGATCGGCGGTGGTGGCGACCTCGTCGACACCGCCGCGCCACCTGGTCTCGCCTTCCATGTGTACGGCGACGACGGCACGTTGCGGACGCACTTCCGCTACCTGCCGTGAGACAGGTGCGAGTCGGGTTGCGCGGTGCTGCATGCTTGGTTTCGTGGTCGGGATCGACGAACTCAACACCGTGATCCGGGCCGGTCTGGGCCGGCCGAGCCGCCTCGTCGACGTCACCACGTTGCACCGCAGTACCAACAAGGACGTCTACCGGGTCGGCTTCGCGGACGACTCGACCGCGGTGCTGTACGTCTGGGACCCGGCGCCATCGGAGCCCGGTCCACTGACCGACGCGTCCGGGCTTGACCTGTTCGAGGCCGCGTACGAATCGCTGGAGGCGCTCGACATCGCCACACCGGGCGTGTACTTCACCGATCGGTCGCGCAGCCGGTACCCGGCCGACGTCGCGCTGGTCCAGGACGTCGCGGGCGGCACGCTCGAAGCGCTGCTCGACATCGACCCGGGCCGCGCCGGCGCCACACTCGCCCGGCTGCGGCAGTCGCTCGAGGTGATGCACAGCTGGCGCGGCCGCCGGATCGGCAGGCTGGCCGAGCTCGAGCAGGGCGCGGCCGCGGACGAGCGGTCCTGCGAGCAGATGGTGCTCGACCGCGCGCTCAGGCATCTGGCCGTCGCGGTCGACCGGGTGCCGCGGATCGCCGCCGTCGCCGACGACCTGCACGCCGCGCTCCGCGAGTTGTACGCCGCGATCCCGCCGCGGGCGCTGTACGGACTGATCCACGGCGACCTCGGTCCTGACCACGTGCTGGTCGATGAGCTCGGCCGGCCGTACCTGGTCGACATCGAGGGACTGATGTACTTCGACGTCGAGTGGGAGCACAACTTCCTGCGGATCAGGTTCCACGAGCACTACGCCGCGCTGCGCAAGACCGGCCTGGACCCGGCCCGGATGCGGTTCTACGCGCTCGCCACGCACCTGTCGCTGGTCGCGGGCGGGATACCGGCAGTCAACGACCTACGTCTCGCTGAGCACAACGTGATGCAGACGCTCGCGTTCCTGCCCTAGTCGTCCTGGCCGCCGGGGTCGCCGGCACCCTCGCGCTCGTCGCGGTCCGCCCAGTCCAGCAGCGGTTGCAGGTCGAAGACGGCCTCGTCGATGCCCTCGTGCAGGTCGCCGACCTCCGCGAACCGCTTCGGCACCGTCGCGATGGTGAAGTCCTTCGGCTCGGCGTCGTCGATCTCGTTCCATCCGATCGGCGTCGAGACCGTCGCGTCCGGGAAGCCGCGGACCGAGTACGCCGCCGCGATCGTGTGGTCGCGGGCGTTCTGGTTGTAGTCGACGAACAGCTTGGCCGGGTCGCGGTCCTTGCGCCACCAGGTCGTCGTCACGTCGTCCGGCGTACGGCGCTCCACCTCGCGCGCGAAGGCCAGCGCGGCCCGGCGTACCTCGCCGAACCCGTGTTCGGCCGGGATCCGTACGTAGATGTGCATGCCACGGCCGCCGGACGTCTTCGGCCAGCCGGTCGCGCCGAGCTCGTCCAGCACCTCGTGCGCAACGTGCGCCACCCTGCGTACGGTCGGGTAGTCGCACTTCGGACCCGGGTCCAGGTCGATCCGCCACTCGTCCGGCTTCTCGGTGTCGGCCCGGCGCGAGTTCCAGGGGTGGAACTCGACGGTCGACATCTGGACCGCCCAGATGACGCTGGCGATCTCGGTCACACACAGCTCGTACGCGTGCCGCTTGAACCGCGGGAAGTCCACCCGGACCGTCTCCAGCCACGGCGGTGCGCCGTGCGGGACGCGCTTCTGGTGCACCTTCTCGCCGCTGACGCCGTCGGGGAATCGGTGCATCATGCACGGCCGCTCGCGCAGCGCCCGGACGATCCCGTCGCCCACCGCGAGGTAGTAGTTGACCAGGTCGAGCTTGGTCTCGCCACGGGCCGGGAAGTACACCCGGTCCGGGCTGCTCACCCGTACCGTCCGGTCCCCCACCTCGAGCTCGACCGCAGGAGCCTTGCTAGCCGCCATGTCCTTCAACCTAGCCGTTTCCTGTCGGTGGGCTCTGGTTGAGTGGCAGCCATGATGATCCGGCTCCGCAGATACGACGACGGCGACCTGCCGCTGCTGCGGCGTACCAACACGCCCGACATGACCGAGTTCCTCGGCGGGCCCGAGACGGAGGACAAACTGCTCGACCGGCACCGGCGGTACGCGTCGCTCGACGGCCCCGGTGCGATGTTCGTGATCCTGTACGGCGACCAGCCCGCCGGCACGATCGGGTTCTGGGACAAGGAGTGGCAGGGCGAGCGGGTGTACGAGACCGGCTGGGGTGTGCTGCCGGAGTTCCAGGGCAATGGGATCGCCGTCGCGGCGGCGATGCTGGCGGCGGACTCGGCCCGAGCGGAGGGGTTGTTCCGCTGGCTGCACGCGTACCCGAAGGTGGTGCACGGGGCGTCCAACGCGGTCTGCCGCAAGGCCGGGTTCACACTGCTCGGCGAGGTCGACTTCGAGTACCCGGAAGGCACGCCGATCCGCTGTAACGACTGGCGGTTGGACCTGGCGTCCGATAGGCAGGTCGCATGAACCCCCGCACCGAGCTGGACGCCCGCTACAGCGACCCGGCCGCCACCGCGACCGAGTGGGAGGACGCGCGGAGCAGGTTGGCCGACGCCCGCCTGTACTGGGTGACCACGGTCCGCGCCGACGGCCGGCCGCACACGACCCCGCTGATCGCCTTGTGGAACGGCGAAGCGATGTACTTCACCACAGGGCCAGAGGAGCAGAAGGCCCGCAATCTCGAAGGCAATCCGCACTGCAGCCTGATGACCGGCGCGAACGACTACGACAAGGGCCTCGACATCGTCGTCGAGGGTGTCGCCGCCCGGGTCACCGACGATGCACGCTTGCGCGAGCTCGCCGCGGCCTACGAGGACAAGTACGGAGCCGAGTGGCACTTCGACGTCGTCGACGGCGGCTTCCACCACGACCCCGGTGTAGCGCACGTTTTCGAGCTCGCGCCGGTGACGGCGTACGGGTTCGGCAAGGGCGAGTTCAGCCATACCCGTTGGCGGTTCGGCTCTCGGGATTGATGGCGGTCGGCGGGACCACCTCGACCGGGCGGAGCAGGCCGGCGGCGAACCAGGCCTCGACCGAGCGCGGCTCACGCGGGTTCGGTACGTAGACGACCCGGGCGCACCACTCGCCGGAGTTGGTCCGGCGCCACTCCATGATCAGGCCGGGCCAGGGTCCGCGCTCGTGGGCGGTTCGCAGCACCCAGCAATGCCGGCGTGCCAGATCCGCCGGCGGCTCGATCGCGTACCGCCTGCTCTTCCCCATCGCTTCATCATCGCACGTATGTTCGATTAGAACGAATCGCGCTAAACGGGTGGCACGGCGGCCCGCCGGAGCGGATCATCGACCTATGGCGCGGTACCACGTCACCGTTCGGGTACACACCGGCTGGCCGGTCTCAGCCTCCGGTCTCTACGACTTGCGCTACGCCGGCGCGCATCTGCCCGGACCGCTCCGGGTCCGGCGCACCCTGGTCCACGTCGAGGGGTACCTCGACATCGTCGTGCGCACGCGCAAACTGCCGGCGAAGGCGGCCATCCATCAGATCCGGCTGCTGGTCCCGATGCTCGGCCTGCGCCGCGACCAGATCGGCCGGATCGACGTACGCCGCGTCCACCCGTTGCCCAGCCACCGCACCCTGATCGCCACCTGGCCGCCACCCGTCGCGAACCCGACCCGCCCAAGCCCCGGCGGTTCCCGCCTCTCCCTAACCGCCTGACACCCGCTCATTCACCGCCGCTGAACAAGCTCCGGCGCCGCTCCACAACCCACCGCTCCGGTGCACAACGCCCGCCTTGTGCACCGCCGCCGCCACCTGAGCACCGCCGCCGCTACCTGTGCACCGCCGCCGCCACCTGTGCACCGCCGCCGCCACTTGAGCACCGCCGCCGCCACTTGAGCACCGCCACCGCTACCTGTGCACCGCCACCGCTACCTGTGCACCGCCACCGCTACCTGTGCACCGCCACCGCTACCTGTCGACCGCCGCTACTACTTGTGCACCGCCGCCGCTACTTGAGCACCGCCGCGCACACCTGGTGGGTTGAGGCCGCAGCCTGTTCAACGTGGCATGGACGCAGGCAGCCTGATCCGCCGCGGAAGGCGTTGAACAGGGTGTTGCGGCGTTGAGCACCGCACACCTTGTTCAACACCGCACACCCTGTTCAACGTCAAAGAGCCACCGCTAATCGACGGGTCAGCGGAGGGGTGGGAAGCGGGTGGTGAGGCCGCGGGCGCCTAGTTGGTAGAGGGGTACGGGGGCCGGGAGGCCGCGGAGCTTGACGTCGCCGAGGCTGCGGAAGCGGATGCCGTCCGGCGCCGACTCGCGCGCCGCCAGCCGGGCGTCGCCGGAGACCAGGATCTGCCCGCCGTGTGCGGCCCCGCAGATGCGCGCGACGGTGTGCACCGCGAGCCCTATGTACGCCCCGCGGCTCAGCGTCGGGTAGCCGCTGTGGAGCCCGGCCCGGACCCGCACCTCGACCCCGCCGGTCCAGGTCCGTCCGGCCAGTTCGCGCTGGATCGCGATCGACGCCTCCAGCCCGTCCCGGGGCGTCGCGAACGCGGCGAAGAAGTCGTCGGCCCGCGAGTCGACCACATATCCCCCGGCATCGGTCACCGCGTCGCCCAGCAGCGCGCGGACACCCGTGATCAGCCGGCCGTACCGGTCGCCGAGTTGCTGCACCAGTGCGGTCGACCCCTCGACATCGGTCATCAGCAGGGTGACGAAACCGGTCGGCAGATCTGGCGCCGAAGGGCCGAGCTCGCGCTCCGACCGCAACTGTGCGGCGATGAAGCCGACCGGGACGATCCGGTACTTCTTCGCCGCGTTCAGCAGGCGGGTCCGGGCGCGCTCGCGGGCCCGCTCGTCCTCGAACTCGACCTGGTTGAACCGGGCCAGCGCGTTGCGCACATGCGAGGCGTCATGGATCGGCAGCCGGCGCCGGCCGCGCGAGTCGACGTACGCGAACGCGCTGTTCGGCAGCCCGGCCCGATCGGCCGCGTCGAGTTTGGCCACGGCTAGGCCCTGCCTGACGGATTGTGGCAGCCGCGAGCAGGTGATGGGCGGAGTGCAGCGCAAGGCGGAGGGCAGGGCTCGGAGCGCCCTGTCCTCCAACGCAGCGATGCGTCCGCCGAGCGCCGGAATCCGTCAGGCACGGCCCATCATCCCCAGCCGAAGTCGTACACCTGGAAGCCGACGGCCATCGGCACTCCCAGCCGGGTGCCGGTCTGCCGGGCCATGCCCTCCAGGAACTCGGCCGGGTCGAAGTTCTCCCAGCCGAGGCCGTCGATGTAGGCCTTGTGCGCCCTGAGCGATTCCACCCCGGCCTCGAAGGTGTCGGTGATGTCGACCGCGTGCCCAGCCAGCGGTGAGCCGGGAGCCCAGACCTGGCGGACGCCGCCCCACTTGTCCAGGCCCTCGCCGGTGATCTGCTCGGGGAACACCCAGCGGTTGCCGGCGTCGCGGACGGCGTCGAGTGTCGCCTTGCCGCAGGCGATGTGGTCGGCCTGGTTGAGGTGGCCGCCGGCCCACTGATCGTGCGGGTTGTTGGTCAGCACGATCTGCGGCTTGTACTTGCGGACCACGCGGGTGATCTCGCGGCGCAGGGCCACTCCGTACTCCAGGACACCGTCGGGCTGGCCGAGGAACTCCACGGTGTCGACGCCGACGATCCGTGCCGACTCGCGCTCCTCGTCCTCGCGCAGCGGACCGGACTCGGCCGGCGCTATGCCGTCGATACCGGCCTCGCCACTGGTCAGCAGGCAGTAGACGATGTGCTTGCCCTGGCCGGTCCAGCGGGCGACGGCGGCGGCGCTGCCGAACTCCAGGTCGTCGGGGTGCGCGACGACCGCCAGCGCGGTGTCCCAGTCCTCGTTGACGGGTTCGAGCGGTTCAGGTGTAGGCATGCGGCCAGCGTAGGGCCTGCCACCCACACACCTACGGACCGAATACCTGCTCGGTGTACGCGTTGGCAAACACCCGGCCCGGGTCGAGCCGGTCGCGCACGGCCAGGAAGTCGTCGTACCGGGGATACCGGGCGCGGAACTCGTCCACGCCGAGCGTGTGCATCTTGCCCCAGTGCGGCCGCCCGCCGGCCGCGGTTGCGATCCGCTCTAACGCGCCGAAGTACGGCTCGTGCGGGAGCGCGTGGTACTGGTGGATCGCAACGTACGCCGTCTCGCGCTGGTACGCCGTCGACAGCCAGATGTCGTCCGGCGCGGCCACCCGTACCTCGATCGGGAACGGAATCCGTTGACCGCTGCTGTCGATCCAGCTCCGCAGTTCACGGATCACGTCGGTCACGGCAGCGCGCGGTACGGCGTACTCCGACTCCTTGAAGCGGACGTCACGGTGAGAGCAGAAGACCTTGTACGACTGGTCGACGTACTCGCGTGCCGATAGCACACGAGCTGCGATCCGGTTGACCCGCGGGGTGAGACCTGTACGCCGCGCCGTCAGCTTGTTCGTCAACTCGAACACCCTGTTGGACAGCAGTTCATCGTCGATCCAGCCGCGGATCCGGCCGACCGGTTGGGCGGAGGTACGCTCCGGGACCCGGTTGTTCCGCTTGGTCAGCGCGACCTCGGTATGCGGGAACCAGTAGAACTCGAAGTGATCGTTGCCCTCGGCAAGCTCATTGAATCCGTCCAGCACATCGGCGAGCGGCATCGGCCCTTCCTGCGCGCGGAGCAGGAACTCCGGCACAGCCTTCACTGTCAGCGCGCTGATCACCCCGAGCGCGCCGACCGAGATCCGGGCGGCGTCGAACACATCCGGATTCTGGTTGTGCGAGCAGGTCAGCACCGAGCCGTCGGCGGTGACCAGGTCGAGCGCGATGATCTGCGTGGCCAGTCCGCCGAGCCGGGCGCCGGTGCCGTGCGTACCGGTGGACACCGCGCCGGACAGCGTCTGCAGGTCGATGTCGCCGAGGTTCGCCATCGCCAGGCCGAACGCGTCGAGTGCTGTGTTCAGTCGAGCGAGCGGCGTACCGGCGCCGACAACCATGCGCCCGGACTCCTGGTCGCCGGCAGCGATCGACGACAGCCCGTCGAGCCGGACCTGCACCTGGTCGGCGACGGCACAGCCGGTGAACGAATGCCCGGTGCCGACGGCCTTGATCCGCCGGCCCTGATCGGCGGCTGCCTTGACCGCCGAGCTGAGCTCGTCGACCGAGCGTGGAACGACCACCTCCGACGGGGTCGCCGTCTGCGTGCCGGACCAGTTCACCCAGGTCATCCGAACGCCTTTCCTTCGCCACGGTACGTCGGTGCCACCCGGACGTCATCGCCGTCCACCAGGTGCAGCATGTCGAAACGCTCGCACATCTCGCCGGCCTTGGCGTACCGCATCCAGACCCGGTCGCCGATCGCGAGCGAGACCGCCGCGGCGCCGCGTACCGGGGTCTGCACCTCGCCCGCACCCTCGGTGCCGATCAGCTTGAGGCCGGACGGGTACGCCGGACGCGGCAGCCGGGTCTTCGAAGCCGGGCCGGACGCCACGAAGCCACCGCCGAACAGCGTCGCGATCCGCGGGGCGGGGCGGCGTACGACGGACACGGCGTACACCACGGCGGGCTCGGGCCGGAACTGGACGTACCGGTCGAACAGGGTCGGCCCGAACAGCCCGGACCCGGCGGTGACCTCGGTGACCACCGGGTCGGCGGCGCTGATCTCCAGGCTGCCGGTGCCGCCGCTGTTCACCAGCGCGAGCGGCGAGACCTGCTTGACCGCGTCCACAACAAAGCCGCGGCGGTCGGCGAGCTCCGCGGCCGAGCGCCGCTTCACCCAGCGCACCGCCGGTGACGTGTCCGGCAGGCCGGCGATCTGGGCCTCGTAGAACATCAGCCCGGTCAGCTCGAACGCGTCGTCGGCGGCCACCGTCAGGGCCAGGCCGGCGACCTGCTCGGGGGTACGCAGCGGTGAGCGGCGTACCCCGAGGTGCTGACCGAACAGCCGCAGCGAGGCGTCCACGTCGAGGCAGACCTGCAGCGGCGCACCGCCACCGGTGACCCGCTTGATCAGCTCGAGCTGGGCGACGTCGTCGATCATCAGCGTGATCCGCCGCGCCAGCACCGGATCGCCGGCCAGCTCGCGCAGCGCGTCGCGGTGCACGGTCGGGTAACCCATCAGGATGTCGAGGACTCCGTTGCGGCCGAGCCAGATCGCCTCCGGCAGCGCATAACTCATCACGCCCTGGAAACCCTCGATCGAGAGCGCCTCGGCGATCAGCTCGCGGCAGCGTACGGACTTGGCCGCGACCCGGATCGGCGTGCCGGCCGCCCGGCGTACCAGGTCGGCTGCGTTGCGCCGGAATGCGGCCAGGTCGACTGCCGCGAACGGCGGGTCCAGGTCAGCGGTCAGCCGGCCGAGCCGCGGGAAGTCAGCCATTCTCCGAGTCTAGACCTGAAATCTCTTCACCTTTGTCCACCAGCGAGATTCCAGACACGTCCACCTCGCCGGCGTCCTCCAGCACGAGCGGACGGCGCGCCACGGACCGGGAAGATCGGCCGCCGATGCCGACCGGCAGCGGAATGATCCGGCAGTCGACCAACTGCAGGTCCTCGAAGTCACGGCGGCTGATCAGGCCGTCCACCTCGCTGCGGCCCCAGCCGGCGACCCGGATCGCGTACAGGTCGCCGGACCAGCCGATCTCACACCCGGCCACGGTGATCCGCCGGTTGATCTCGGAGTCGGGCCCAAGCAGGTGATACCGGTCGGCGTTGTCGCCGGCCAGCAGCCGGAACCCGATCTCGACGCCCCCGCAGTGGACCCCACGCACGACCACGTCGTGAACCGACGACAGGCAGAACCCCTCGAACGCCGACCTGACGACCAGGCCGTCGATCGCCAGGTCATGCGGGTGGTATGTCGGCCCGCTGATCGCGCTGACGCTGGTGCCGACGCCACCCCAGTGAACCATCAGCCCGGTGCCGCCACCGGTGACGCTGAGACGGCGTACCCGCAGGTCGCTGACCGCACCGATCACCGTGACCGAGTTCGCGGCACAGCGGCCGTCGCGACGCACGGTGAGGTCCTCCAGCCGTACGCCGGTGAGCCAGCCGGGCTCCTCGGCGTACAGGTAGCGGCCGACGGTGATCGCGGTCCAGTGCGCGCCGTCGTGTGGGCCGGGCGAGGACGGCGGCAGCTCCAGCCGCAACCCGCGCAGGGTCACGTCGGAGCCGACCACGTGCAGCATCGGTTCGGGCGTCGCGATCGGCTGGACAAGGGTCGTGTCGTCGCCCTCGATCGTCCAGCCCGGCCCGATCACCAGGCCGCTCACTGGGAACCGTCCAGCGGGCAACCGGATCCGGCCACCGGTACGGCCGCCGAGCAGGCCGGACAGCACAACCTGGTTCGTCAGCGGATCATCGGGGTCCAGTTCCGGGGTGTACATCGCGGGCCGCGGCGGCAAGGGCTCGGCTGCGGGGCCGTGACTGAGCCGCCAGCTCAGCCACCGGCGGCACCACCGCTCGCGGACGCTCAGCCGCGCCGGGTCGGCCCAGATCCCGACCAGCACCGGTGCCGGCAGGATGCCGACCGGACGCACGTGGAAGCGACCGCCACCGGCGTACGCCGAGGCGACGTGCACCTCCGCTCCGGTACCGGTGTCGAACCCCGCGACTGTGATCCGCCGGGCGGCGACCAGATCGGCCAGGGCGGCGGCCGCCAGCGATCCGGCCATTCGCTTGGGCTTCGCGGGCACGCTCGGCAGTCGGGGCGTGAGGACAGGATCCGCCGCACGATGCACCGGCGTTCCGGCCAGGCGTCGGCGCATACCGCGATAGGATCCGAGCCCGCGACGTGCGGCCGGCCACGCGATGGCCGGCAGCAGCTCTTTGCCGATCCGCTTCGCCTTGCGCTTGGCCCGGACCCGCCATGGTTTGCGCCTGCGGTACCGGGCCCGCCGCTTCGGCGGCCGCACCACCGCGCGGACCGACCAGACCGGCTCGGTCTGGCCCGGGTTGGCGACGAACAGGCCGGACCGTACCTCGACCTCGCCCGACCCGCCGGTGGGTACGTGCCCGCCTGCGAGGTGGCCGGTACGGCTTACCGGCTCGGTGGTCTGCGGGATCACCTCGATCGCATCGACCCGTACACCGACCGCGCCGTACGGCGGGACGGCCCGGTCGGCCCACGACGGCACCTGCTCCGGGCGCGACCGCAACTCGACCACGAGCAGTGCGTCGTCCTCGATCTCGGACGCGGCCACTTCGAACTCGACCACCGAGCGGGTCTCGCGGCCGTGGTCGGACCGGCGCCGGGTGATCAGCGTCGCTGCCCGGAACTCGCCCTGCGACAGCACCTGCAGCAGCCGAGTGCCGGCGGCGTTGCGCGGCCGGACATCGGCGGGCACCCGTTCGTCCCACCACTCCAGCGACGCGTCGTCCATCGCGAGCGTGACCACCACCCGGACCGATCCGGTCCCAGCCGGCAGCGCCACCTTGAGCCCGATCATCGCGTCGGCATTCGTGACCCGGCCCAGCAGGTCGGTACCGCGGAACAGCCCGTCGACCAGTTGAACGGCCGGGTCGATACCCGAGGCGACCACGCCGGGCGCGGTCAGCGGCGGCACCGGCTCGTCGAACACGGTCAGGAACCGGGGACTGCTCATCGTCACGCCGTTACGGCCTCGATCGCCGCACCAAGAGGCGGCGCCAGCACGCTGATGGTGTCCGCGAGCGTCTGCCCCGGCTGCGACAGATCGAACCTTGTCAGGAAGGGCTCGCGCCGGGCCCACATCCGCCGGACGGCGGTGAAGGCGGGATCGGCGTCGGGCTCGACGTTGCGCATCACGACCCGCAGGGCGCGGAACAGCGCGGCGTTCTGTCCCATCTCCCAGTGCTGCACCAGCGAACTGTTGACGTCGGTGCCGCTGCGGTAGAACCAGGCCCATAGCCTGGCCCGTTCGATCTGCTCGTCGGTGATCAGCGGCAGGCCCGCCAGCAGCGCCTCGATCGCGTTCGCCAGCAGGTGCCAGTAGTCGGCGACGTCGCGCGCCACCTTGGTGAACCCACAGCTGCTCCACTCAGACCAACCGGCCTGGATCGCCGGGATCCCGTACGCGGGCAACTCGTTGCTGATGCTGCCGCGAACGGTGAGCGCCAGGTCGACGAGGCTCCAGACCACGTTCTTGCTCACCTGGGTGCTCGGCCGGAACGCCATGTGCGGGTGTGCGTTGTGCCGCCGGGCGACCTCGTCGAAGAACCCGCTCGCGTCGTACAGCGCCTGCTGCGGGTGGTCGATCAGCAGCCAGTTCACGTCGTCGCGGTGGGCGGCGTACGCGGCGGTCTGCTCGAACCAGTCGCCCAGGTCGGCGAACACCTCGACGTTGGTGTTCAGCGCGTCAGAGACCGCGTGGTTGTAGACGACGATCACCGGCTTGGCCTGGTCGAAGCCGAACCGCGACATCGCGTGGCGTCGGACCACCCGGCGATCGGCCTCGGTCCGCAGCTCGAGGGAGGCCGCGGTGCCGCCGCGCCACCACGACGGCCGGCCGAGGTTGCCCTTGGACCGCCAGGTCACCATCTCGGCGTTGCGGCGCAGCAGGTGCCGGTTCGGCCAGACGGCCTTCTCGAAGTACTCCGCGATCTGGTTGGTGAGCTCGGCGCGGAACGTCTGGGCGCCGCGACACCGGTCCGGGAACAGCGTGTACGCCTTCAACCCGCCGGTGCTCTGCACATGGACCACCGGTACGTCGAACCGCTGGGCCGACTCGACCGCCAGCCCCCAGTGGTCGTAGTCGACATGGCTGGACACCACCGCGATCGGGCGCAACCCGCTCACCAGCGCGTCGTACAGATGCGAGAACTGCTCGCTGCGGTGGCGGACCCGGCGGTACTTCGCGCCGGCCTTGATCTGCGGCGTCAGCCGCGGCACCCGCAGCACCCGGCACGTGGTCGCGGACACGATCTGGTCGAGAACGTCCGGCGCGATCCCGGACCGCGGCAACTCCGCGGGGAACCGCACTCCCGCGACCACCAGCGCATCCGGCCCGGTACCTGCGACGCGCCGGTCGACGAGTTCGTGTACGTCGATCACGTCCACGGCGCCGTATGCCCGGGCGAGATCGGTGAGCACACCCTTGTCGAAGTAGGTCCACAGAATGTCGTTCCAGTCCTCGTCGCTGCCGGTGTAGACGACCAGCCGGGCCGGGACCATCCGGCGCAGGGCGTTCGCGACGGTCAGGTTCCGGATCGTGACCCGGATGTCCTGGCTCATCGCCTCGACCAGCACCACCGGGTCGGACCGCACGGCCGGAATGGTGTTCGCGCGCCAGAACAGGTTCGCGTCCGCGCAGAACTCGGTGAATCCCGGGATCATCGCCATCGCAGCTCCCACCCCGTCGTCGTGCCGAGCCGGCGTTTCCGCCGCATCGCTCCCGCCTCCGTCGTCGACCACGTACCGCGCCAGCCGACCCGTACATGTACGGATCTCCGCGGTGACCGCCCTCCGTTAGTCCATAGATGCCGCGGCAGCCGGAAAGGTTGCGCACACCCTAATGGACACCTTCGAGCGCAGGAAGATCAGCGGGTGATGGAGGTGGCGAGTTCTATGGCCGTGGCGTGGGTCCAGGCGGTGCCAGGTGACGTAGTGGTGGCCAGCAGCGCGACCAATGCCGCGCTCCGTACCGACACCTCGGTGTACGACGCATCGGCGTAGCGGCGTACCCAGGCCGAGGCGCCCCCTCCCCCTGGTGTCGCCAGGTGCGGACACCGTCGACCTACCTGACGACACCAGAACCCGTCCGGGTTCGCTGGAGAGGCGGCTTACTTGACTACTTCACACTTCCTGCGGCCACGGAGACCTGCAGCTGACGCTGGAAGATGATGTAGACGATCAGCACCGGCACCACGGTGATCACCACGGCCGCGAACAAGGAGCCGAAGTCCACCGCATAACCCGCCTGCGAGGCGAACGAGGCCATGCCCTGCGACAGCACATAGTTCTGCGAGTTGGTGTTCAGGGCCACGGGTAGCAGGAACTGGTTCCACAAACCCAGGAAGTTGAAGATGGCGACCGACGCCATGCCCGGCCGCGCCATCGGCAACATCACCGAGAAGAACGAGCGCCATTCGCCGGCTCCGTCGATCTGCGCCGCCTCGTAGACCTCGTTGGGCAGCGCCTTGAAGAAGGCATGCAGGAAGAAGACGGTGAACGGCAGGGCGAACGCGACGTAGGTGAGGATCAGCCCCGGCAGTGTGTTGAGCAGACCGATGTTCTTCAGTACGAAGAACAGCGGAACGATCGCCAGGAAGATCGGGAAGGTCAGCCCGGCCAGCATCATGTAGTAGATCAGCCGGTTGCCGGGGAACTTGAACCTCGCGAGCACATAGGCGCACATCGCGCCCAGCATCATGACCAGCACCAGCGCGGACCCGACGACGATCACGGTGTTGAGGAACTGCCGGCCGATGCCGGCCGTCGTCCAGGCGCTGGAGTAGTTGTCGAAGCGCAGCTTGCTCGGCAGCGACAGTGGCGAGCCCAGGATCTCCTGGGTCGTCTTGAACGACGACAGCAGCGTCCACAGCAGCGGCAGGATCACCAGCAGCGACCACAGGATCAGCGCGATGTGGGCTCCCGTGGCGACGCCCCTGCCTTCCCGGGACCGCTTGTCGGAGGTCCTGGTCCGGTCGACCACGTCGGCCCGGCCGGCGGGGGTGGTGGTGGTCGTCATCGGCGTTCCTTCACCTTCGACTCCCGTCCGCCGGTCAGGGCGTTCACCAGAAAGACCAGGAGCGCGAACAGCATGGTCACCGCGGCCAGGACCACACCCATTGCGGTGGCGTAGCCGAACTGGCCTTTGGTGAAGGCCGTGGTGAACAGTTGCTGGGGCATGACCAGTGTCGAGTTCTGTGGACCGCCGCCGGGGTTCAGCGCCTGCATGTAGACGAACGCGTCGAGGGCGGCGATGCCGAGATAGATGTAGGCGGTCTGCACGTTGTCCCGGATCAGCGGGAGGGTCAGGAACACCGCGGTGCGGAACCGGCCCGCGCCGTCGATGCGGGCGGCCTCGAACACCTCGGGGTCGACACCCCGGATGGCGGCGATGAACAGCACCATGTAGAACCCGACGAAACCCCAGATCATGACGAACATCGACGCCGGCATCGCGGTCCTCGCATCACCGAGCCACGCGTAGTTCGCGAACTGGTCGAGCCCGAGCTTCGACAGCACCGCGTCCAGCACACCCGAGCCCGGCGTGAACACCTGTGCCCAGATCAGGCCGATCACGATCGCCGGGATCACGTACGGGAAGAACGAGACGACCCGGTAGAAGCTGGAGTTGCGCAGGCCACGGACGGTCCCGGTCCCCGAGCCGCCGACGGTCACCAGAGTGGCGAGGGTCAGCGCCAGCACGATCGTCACGAACGGTACGACGATCGCGAGCTCGATGTTATTGCGTACGGCCTTGAGGAAGATGTCGTCGTGGGCCAGCCGCGTGAAGTTGTCGAAGCCGATGAAGTTCATCCCGGAGGTGAACCCGGACCAGTCGGTCAGCGAGTAGTACAGCGCCTGGATGAACGGAGAGATGACGAAGATCAGGAAGATCGCGAGCGGCAGGCCGAGGAAGACGACCATGAAGCTGACCCGGTCGAAGGTCAGCGGCCGGCGCCGCCGGGTGACGGACCGCTTGGGTCCGGCACCCGGCGCGACATCCTGCGTCGTGGTCACTTGGTGACCGGGATCTTCTTGACAGACGGGTCGTTGCGGGTCTTGTCGGTGATCTGCTGCAGGCCCTTGGTCAGGCCGGCCGCGTCGATCTTGCCGGACAGGAACGAGTTCCAGACGACGAGCTGGTCGGTGTTCTGGCCGTACAGGTCGAAGACCTGGTAGTTGAAGACGTTGGTGCCGGCCGCGTCCAGCATCGCGGTCTGCGACTGCAGGGCGGTCGAGCCGAACCCGTCGGCGGGCACCAGGCCCTTGACGATGGTCGGCGCCAGCCGGGTCTTGGCGAAGTTGGTCGCCGCGTCCTTGGACAGCATGGCCCGCATGAGCTCCTTGCCGCCGGCCAGGTTCTTGGCCTTGGAGGGCACGATGAACGGCTCACCGGCCGCGCTGCGCAGCGCCTCCCACGGCAGCTTCGAGTTGGCGGTCACCGTGGGCTCGGGGATGCCCTTCATCTGGAAGCCCTGCTTGGTGGCCTTCTTCATCTCGTTCTCGATCCAGGAGCCCGACGGGTAGAGGATCGCCTGCTGGTCGTTGCTCCACTTCGCCTGGGCGGCGGTGAACTGGGTTCCGGCGCCACCGGGGATGAAGTAGCCCTGCTTGACCATCGTCTCCATGGCCTTGAAGACGGCCTGGATCTGCGGCATCGACCAGCAGTTCTCCTTGAGGTTCTCCATTGCCAGCCTAACCTCGTCGCCGCCCTCCTTGATAGCGGAGTCGACGGCCAGGGTGTTGTAGTAGGTGGCGGCTTCCTTGCCCCAGACGAACAGGTACTTGCCCTTCGACTTGGCCTTGGCGCCGAGTTCGAGCAGGTCGTCGTACGTCTTGGGCGGGGTCCAGCTGTTCTCCTTGAACAGGCTGTCGGAGTACCACAGGCCGTAGAGGGTGAGCACGTAGTTGATGGCGACGAACTTGTCGCCGAAGGTGCCGGGTGCCTTGACGCCCGGGTACAGGGTGTTGGCGATCTTCGTGCCCTCGTAGTTGTTCGCCTCGAAGACATCGTCCAGCGTTGCGAGCTGGTCGAGGATCGTGTTGAAGCCGATCGCGTTCGCACCGGAGTTGTCGATCAGGTCCGGCGGGTTGCCGCCGACGAAGCGCGGCTGCAACTGCTGGGCGATCTGAGTGGACGGAGCGACCTTGACCGTCGAGCCCGAGTGCTTCTGCTGGACGATGTTGGCCGCGAACGTCACGTAGTCGTAGCCGTACCCACCGTTGAAGATCACCGCGTCGACGGTCGACTTATCCGGCATGCCGAACGGGTTGTCCGCGCTCTTCGTACCAGACTGCTGGTTGTTGTTGTTGTCGTTGCCACTGCTGGCACAGCTGGCGAGCGCGCCACTGAGGGGCAGCACCGCAGCCGCAGCCACGCTCCCGCGCAGGAGACTCCGTCGTCCGATCTTGCTGGTCTCGCTCATTGCGTCCTGCCTCTTCTCAATAGATTCCCGACGGTGTTGATGACACCTGCCCCTTTGGCGGGCATCCCCCGGTCCGTACCCGGGCACCCAGCGCTCGCAGTGGCTGGTTGCCCGAGTGTAATGCGCACGATTGCGCAGCAACACACACTCACGCGCGCAACCTACTGCACATCGAGGTATTTTCGCATCGTCTTGACCAAAGTCGTTCGACGTCAAGCCTCGCGACGGCGAGTCCAGGAGTCAACGACCGGCGTGCGGTCAGCCCGAACGGTTTCTGCAATGCACGACCCCACGGTCGCCGTCCTGCGCCACCGCCGCGACCGACGTGCGGAATCCGATCCCATTTTGTGATCTGGACACGCGTGTTCGTGACCTGGACATGCGTGTTCGTGACCTGGCTCGGGACGGCCAGCCACGACACGGCCACCTCCGGTTGCTGGACCCCCCAGAAGTGCGCGAAAAGCTACCCCAGGACCTCAGACGGCGTAAAGGGTTGACGCCGGGTTGGTCAGGCCTTTCGCAGCCGTCCGGCCGCGGCGTCGATCCGCTCGTCGGCGGCGGTCAGCGCCACCCTGATGTACCGCTCACCCGCTGTGCCGTAAAAGGTGCCGGGCGCAACCAAAATGCCCAGGTCGGCCAATGCCCCGACCCCGCCATAAGCGTCGTACGCCGGGTGCGTGGCCCACAGGTACAGCGAACCCTCGGAGTGCTCGATCGACCATCCGGCCGCCTCCAGTGCCGGCCGCAACACCGCCCGGCGCCGCCGGTACCGGTCCCGTTGCTCGTCGACGTGGGTGTCATCGGCCAGTGCCGCGGCCATCGCCGCCTGGACCGGAGTGGGCACCATCAGCCCGGCGTGCTTGCGTACCGCCAATAGCTCCGCGACCACAGCGGGATCGCCGGCCACGAAACCGGCCCGGTATCCGGCCATGTTGGACCTCTTCGACAGCGAGTGCACCGCAAGCAGGTTGTCGTACCTGCCGCCGCAGATGTCCGGATGCAGCAGCGACATCGGCTTGTCGTCCCAGCCGAACTCGATGTAGCACTCGTCGCCGACCAGCAACACATCTCCGGCCCGGGTCCACTCGACCAGCGCGCGCAACTCGTCCGGTCCGGTGATCTCACCGGTGGGGTTGCGCGGGCTGTTCAGGAAGCAGATCCGCACGTCGCTCGCGTCGTACGCCGCCGGGTCGGCGACCGGCACCGTGGTGGCACGGGCGAGCGCCGCACCGGCCTCGTACGTCGGATAGGCCGGCAACGGTGCCAGCACCTTCTCGCCACGGCCGACGCCTAGCAGCGTCGGTAGCAGCATGATCAACTCCTTGGTCCCGATGACCGGCAGGATGTGCCGGCCGGGATCGAGACCGGTGACGCCGTGCCGCCGCTCCAGCCAGTCCGCCGCGGCCGTCCGTACCGCCGCGGTCCCGATCGTCGTCGGGTACGCCGCAGCCTCGGCCGCCGCGGCCAGCGCGTCCTTGACCAGCACCGGGACCGGGTCGACCGGGCTGCCCATCGACAGGTCGACGAGACCGTCCGGATGTTCGGCCGCCTTGTCCTTGTACGGAACGAGCTTGTCCCAAGGGAAGTCCGGCAGCCTGGCCGAGATGGCGGAGTGGATCACCCCGCCATTCTGTCGCGCGCCGCCGTCACCACGGCCGCCGAGTCGCCGCTGACGACGAAGTTGGTGGCCGCGGCAACCAGCTCTGGATGCCACAGCGGCTGGCGGTGACCGAGCCCTTCGGTGGCGAGCACGGTCCCGTCCGGCCAGCCGTCGGTGATCTTGACCGAACCCTCGAACGGCGTCTCGGCGTCGTCGCGGTCGTGGATCGCCAGCAGCGGCGGCAGCGTGCCGCGCTCGAACATCAGGTCCGCACCGATCCCGTCCACGTCGAACGTCTCGATCGGTACCCCGACCCGCCGGACGAACCGGCGCAACAGCCGCCGCCGGGTACGCGGCCCGAACCCGAGCGTCGAACCGAACATGTCGATGTACGGGCCGAAGCTGTTCGCTGCGGCGACGAAGACCAGCCGGCCGGGTTCCAGTCCGCCGCGCATCGCCCATGCCGTCACCGGCGCGCCGAACGAGTGAGCGATGACCGCGTACGGCGTACCGAACCGGCCGGCGACGGCATGCAGCGCGTCGGCCATCTCCGGCAGGTCGGTGCTGCGCGGTCCGCTGTGGCCGGCGTCGGACCGGCCGTGGCTGAGCGCGTCGTACAGCACGACCCGATGGCCGGCGGCGACCAGCGGCGGTGCGTAGGCCGCGAGTTGCAGGCCCCAGCCACCCCAGCCGTGCACCAGGTACACCACGGGACCGCTCCCCCAGACCGTGCCGCGGATCGTATGGCCGTCGTGCTCGACCTCGAACTGTTCACCGGGCGGCAGCTCGACGCGGGCTCGCCGGGCTCGCTCGGGTACGTCGGGGAGGGTGAACCACAGCCGCTCGGCCCAGGCGGCGCCGATGGCCGGCGCGAACCGTTCGAGCAGACCGAAGACCGCGGTTGCCCGCGGATCTGGCATAGGTGACCGACCGTTCGTGCTTTTTTGTGAAGTCATCTCTGCTCCTGAAAAGACATGATTGGCGGAGGTCAGGCCTTCGCGGCCTGGAGCAACGATTCGAACCCGGCCCGGGCCCGCTGCTCGGCATGCGGGTCGCGCAGCAGCCGGGTCGCGTGATGGTGCGCGAGCAGCAGCCCCTGGAACTGATACGCGAACAACTCCGGATCGGCGTCCGCGGCGAAGTGCCCCTCGCGCACACCGCCGGCGAACATCGTCGCGACCGACTCGAGCCAGTCCCGCTCGTGTTGTACGAGCTTGTCCCGCAGCGGGGTGTCCGGCTCGTCGTCCAACTCGGTGGCGAGACTGGTGAAGATGCAGCCGCCTGGCAGGATGCCTTCGGCTACGCCGTCCCAGATCAGCTTGCGCTCGAACAGCTCGCGGATCCGGGGCTCACCGCGAGGTGCCTTCAGTGCCGGCCGCATGACCATGTCGACGAACAGCTCGGCCGCATGGTCGAGTACGTCGAGCTGCAACTGTTCCTTGGACTTGAAGTGAGCGAACAGGCCGCTCTTCGACATCTGGGTGGCCTCGGCCAGGGTACCGATCGTCAGCGCCCGCATGCCGACCGCGCTGGCCATCCGCATCGCCTCGTCGAGGACGACGGACTTCGTCTGCTCACCCTTGCCCACGTGCTCATAAAAGCACGATCGTTCGGACTACGGCAAGGGGTTCTCAGAGGTAGAGACCGGTGGCGCCGTCCTCGAGGCGCTCGGAGGCCACCGCGTGCAGGTCGCGCTCGCGGAGCAGTACGTAGTCGTCGCCGCGAACCTCGACCTCGGCCCGGTCCTCGGGGTCGAACAGCACGCGGTCGTTGACCTCGACGCTTCGTACATTCGCCCCGATCGCTACCACCTTGGCCCAGGCCAGCCGCTTGCCCATCTGTGCCGTGGCCGGAATCAGGATGCCGGCCGACGACCTGCGCTCGCCGACCTCGGGATCGAGCTGGACCAGGACGCGGTCGTGCAGCATCCGGATCGGCAGCTTGTCCTCCAGCGGCCTGCGGCGCTTCGCGGGGGTCACCGGCGGTTCACCAGCCGGCGGATGATCAGCAACAGCACGATGACGGCGGCGATCGCGCCGGCGACAGTGGCGACCTTCTCGGTACGCAGGTTGCCCTCGGCATCGAACACCTGCGATCGAGCCTGTTCGACCTGGTGCTTGACCACGTTGCGCGGGTGCGCCCGGTCGACCAGCTCGTCGACGGTGGACGCCAGCCGCTCCCGGGTCGCCGCGATCTCGGCCTCGATCTGCTCCGGGGTCTGCGGTTCCGACGCCGGCTTGGTGCTGGACACGCCTGCCTCCTCGATGCTCGTGAGGTCAGTCTTGCAGGTCCACGGCGACCTACGTCCACCGCGACGAACTCGAATAGGCCCACCTCATCGCGGTGCGGCAGACTGTGCAAGTCACACCCGTCCCCGCGCTCGTGGAAGGGAACCCATGTCCGACCGTCTGGCCCCCGGCGACACCGCGCCCGACTTCACACTCCCCGACTCCGACGGCAACGAGGTGGCGCTGAAGGACCTGCGCGGGAAGTCGGTGATCGTCTACTTCTACCCGGCCGCGATGACACCGGGCTGCACCAAGGAGGCCTGCGACTTCCGCGACTCGCTGGACAGCCTGGCCGCCTCCGGGTACGCCGTGCTCGGCATCTCGCCGGACAAGCCCGCCAAGCTGGCCAGGTTCCGCGACCGCGACGGCGTCACCTTCCCGCTGCTCAGCGACCCGGACAAGTCGGTGCTGGCCGCGTACGGCGCCTGGGGCGAGAAGACGATGTACGGCAAGAAGGTGACCGGGGTCATCCGGTCGACGTTCGTGGTCGATCCGGACGGCAGGATCGCGATCGCGCAGTACAACGTGCGGGCCACCGGGCATGTGGCCAAACTCCGCCGCGAGCTCGGCGTCTGACACCCACTGTCGTTACACGATTACAGGGTTCACACTTCGGGATGGCGGTCCATTCAAGAGGTGATTTGAATCACACAAAGCGTGCTGGTGTGCTCACTCCGCGTCCAACAGGCGGATACGAACAGTGAGATTTTGAACGATTTCTCGCCTGACGAATCACTTAAACACGGAATGTCATCACCGTCCCCAGCTCTTGCGATCGTCGGCGGCGACGGCGACCCTTAGGTCTGATCAGACCTTCCCGGTAATCTGCGCCCGCAGCATGCCCGGGAGGAGACGCCGTCGATATGGGACGACATACATCCGCCGAGAGGCCAGGGCGCCGCCGGTTCGTGATCCTTTCGATCTCCGCGCTGGGGCTCCTGACGATCGGCAGCGTGTTCGCGGTCCGCTCCGCCGGCAACAACAAGGTGAACGACGACGCCGTCGCCGGCAACTGCGACGAGCCGATCAGCGTCACTGTGGCCGCCGTGCCCGAACTGCAGCCGCAGGTCGAGGCCGCCGCGAAGGCACTGCAGGGCCACGACGACGGCGGCGCGTGCGCCACCTTCAAGGTCACCGCAGCTACTCCCGCCAACGTCGCCGGGCAGGTCGCCGGCGACGACAAGAACCGGCCGGACCTGTGGATCCCGGACTCCTCGCTGTGGATCCAGCGCGCCGGCGACGGCCAGTCGCTGCCGTCCGTCGCCGTTCCGTCGCTGGCCACCTCCCCGATCGTGCTGGTCGGCACCGACAAGTCGCTCGCCAGCCGCAACAGCTGGCTGGACGCGTTCAGCAAGGCGCAGGCAGACCTGCTGGACCCGCTCACCACCTCGACCGGTGCGGCCGCACTGCTGGCGCTGCAGGCCGAGCGGGCCAAGACCGGCGTCAGCGAGGCCGCGGTCGGCCAGATCCTGGTACCGATAGCCCAGCGGCACGGCTCGCTGCCCAAGCCGTACACAGACGTCGACGGGTTGTTCAGCCAAGCCGCCGGCTCCGACTCCGCGGTGGTCGTCCCGGCCTCGGAGCAGGCGTTCGTCCAGTTCCAGGACAAGCGGCCGGACAGCGGCCTGCAGGCGGTTGTGCCGTCCACGGGCACGCTGGTACTTGACTACCCATTGGTGGTCACCGGCCAGGACGACAGCGGCAAGGTCACCGAGGCCGGCAAGCGGCTGGGCCAGGAACTGCGTGCCGACACCGAGGCCCAGGCACTGGACCAGGCCGGGTTCCGGAACGTCACCGACGACCCGCTCAGCGGCGGACGCGGTGTCGGCAAGGTGACCCTGCTGCCCACGCCGGACACGCAGGCCGCGGCGACGACGCTGCAGAAGTGGGGCGCGCTCGCCCTGTCCGCGCACTCGCTGGCCGTCATCGACGCCTCGTCGTCGATGGCCACCCCGGCCGGCGGCGGCAAGACCTGGATGGACCTCACCGCCGAGGCGGCTGTGGAAGGCATGAAGCTGTTCCCGGACAACTCGCAGATCGGCCTGTGGGCGATCACGACGAGGTTCAACCCCGGCGAGGCCCGCGACTGGTACCCGCTGGTCCCGATCCGCCGCCTCGACGCCAATGCCGGCGGGCACAGCCAGCGCGTCGAGCTGCTCAACCAGTTGCGTGCGTTGAAGACCAAGATCGGCGCCTCGACGGGTCTGTACGACACGGTGCTGGCGGCGTACCGGACCGTGCAGGACAGCTATGACCCGCGCTCGGTGAACGCGGTGATGATCTTCACCGACGGGTTCAGCACCAACGTCCGTGGCTTGACACTGGCCGACACATTGCGGCAACTGCAGCAGTTGCGCGACCCGGCCCGGCCGATCCGGCTGATCCTGATCGGCATGGGCCCGAACGTCGACAACGCCGCCCTGAACCAGCTGGCGGGCGCCACCGGTGGCAGCGCGTACCAGGCCCGCAACCCGGGTGACATCCAGAAGGTATTCATCGACGCCCTCCAGCACCGCTGACGTCTTCTGACCACCGCGACCACCTCTAAGATTGCGGTCAGGCCAGAGTGGTGGAACGGCAGACACGCCGGCTTTAGGTGCCGGTGCCTTCGGGTGTGAGGGTTCGAGTCCCTCCTCTGGCACCCGTCCCCGTGTCGAGCCAGGTCAGGTAGGCGGTGCCGCGGGGGTTAGTTGGTAGCCGATCTTGAGGCTGTAGGTCAGGCCCAGGTTCTTCAGCTTGCGGACGTCGATCTTGAAGGGCTGGGTTTCACGGCCGACGGATGCGGCTAGGTCGGGGGCTCGGCGCGCTGGGTTCGACGCGATCAGACGGAGGGTTTGCGCGGTCCAGGCGCCGTGCGAGCTCGCCTTGTCGTAGCGCTCGAGCCGGGCCGCGATCTCGGCCAGGTCCGCGGGGGTCAAGCGGTCGTCGGCGGCAAGGAGTTCGCGCTGGTCGGGTTCGGTGATCAGGTGGAACCTGATGCGATACAGCGGGCCGTCCCTGTAGCCACGGTCGTCGGCGCGCACCGCCGCAGCGTTCGGCCGGCCCGCCGCCCGCGCGTCCTTGTCGGTGAGGCGCGACGGCGCGATCCGGTCGACGGCGTCGACGTGCAGGCGCCCTCCGTTGGTGCGGTAGTCCCGCCCGGCGATCACCCTGGGCGTCGTCCAGCGCCGGAATGCGACAGTGATCTCGCCGTTCTGTACGCCGATCCGATCCGCACCGGCGAATCTCATCCGCCCAGCGCCTCCGCGACCAATGGCGCGATCGCCCGCAGCGCCTGGCCCCGATGGCTCAGCCGGTCCTTCTCCTCCGGCGACAGTTCCGCCGACGTTACGTCGTACCCTTCCGGCACGAACAGCGGGTCGTACCCGAACCCGTGCTCGCCACGCTGCTCGCGGATCACCGAGCCGGGCATCTCGCCGTGCACAACGTCCTCCGACCCGTTCGGCCGGACGAATGCGACCGCCGCCACGAACGCCGCACCCCGGCGCTCATCGGGTACGTCGGACAGTTGGGCAAGCAAGAGCGCATTGTTGGCCTGGTCGTCCTTGCCCGGTCCGGCCCATCGCGCGGACAGCACGCCCGGCATGCCGTTCAGCGCGTCGACGCACAGCCCACTGTCGTCGGCGAGCGACGGCAACCCGGTCACCTTGACCGCGGCGCGGGCCTTGAGAAGCGCATTGCCGGCGAAGCTCGGCTCGGTCTCCACCGGCTCGTCGTACGGGTTCACGTCGTCGAGGCCGAGCACCTCGATTCCGGGAACCACGGGTATGAGGATCCGGCGCAGTTCGACCAGCTTCTTGGCATTATGCGTCGCGAGCAGGACCTTGCTCATCCGGCGAGGGCCTCCTGCTGCAGCCGGCTCAGCTCGGCACATCCGGCCACACCGAGGTCGAGCAACACGTCGAGCAGCTTGCGGTCGAACGGCTGGCCCTCGGCCGTGCCCTGCACCTCGACGAACCGGCCGTCGGCGGTGAGCACCATGTTCATGTCGGTCTCGGCCCGGACGTCCTCCTCGTACGCCAGGTCGAGCAGCGGGGTGCCGTCGACGATCCCGGCCGACACCGCCGACACCGCACCGGTCAGCGGCTCGCCCTTGAGCGCGTTGCGCTCGCGCAGGTACGTCACCGCGTCGGCCAGTGCGACGTACGCGCCGGTGATGGCGGCGGTCCGGGTACCTCCGTCGGCCTGGAGGACGTCGCAGTCGAGCAGGATCGTGTTCTCGCCGAGCGCCTTGTAGTCGATCACGGCCCGCAGCGACCGGCCGATCAGCCGGGAGATCTCATGCGTACGGCCACCGATCTTGCCCTTCACCGACTCGCGGTCCGAGCGGGTGTTGGTGGACCGGGGCAGCATCGCGTACTCCGCCGACACCCAGCCGAGGCCGCTGCCCTTGCGCCATCGCGGTACGCCCTCGGTGACGCTGGCTGCGCACAGCACCCGGGTACGGCCGAACTCGACGAGCACCGAGCCCTCCGCATGGGCGAGCCACCGACGGGTCAGGGTCACGGGCCGGAGCTGGTCGGGAGCGCGGCCGTCACCGCGGGTCTCGATCGTCATGGCACGACCCTACTCAGGCCGCGCTGGGCTGCCTCCGCAGGAATGTCGCGCGGGCCTCGGTGACGGCCATCCGCGCGGCCCACGGCGCCAGGTCACGGGCGCGCCGGCCGACCCATGGCGCGCCCTCGCGGAGCATCCAGAGTGCGTCGCCCCACGGCGTGGGCGGGACCTGCGAGTCGCAGGTGATCGAGGGCGGCACCGCGATCGGGATGCCGTGCCGGACCAGGTGGTCGGCGAACACCCGGGCCAGTGTGCGGTGGCCGCGTTCGCCGGGGTGCAGCCGGTCGATGCTCCAGAACTCGCGCTGGTACACCTCCGGGCAGTCGGCCAGGTCCACCCGGATCCCGCCGTAGATCGCATGCACGTCGTCGAACGCCGCGTTGACCAGCTCGATCCGCCGCCACAACGGCCGGCGCAACCAAGCGGGCAGGCCGAACACCTGGCCGTGGTCGTGGAACCGGACCGTCAGCAGCACCGCGCCACGCCGGTTCAGCTCGGCCGCGCACTCGTGCAGGCAGTCGCGGATCTGCAACGGGTCGAACGTTGACCGCATCGTGTCGTTCACCCCGACGATCAGCGACGCGATGTCGATCCGGCCACCGCCGGTCCGCTGCAACTGCCCGCCGGCGACGGACGGTGTGGTCGCACCCGACGTCGCCAGGTTCGCGAACGTCACATCGTGCGACGAACTCAGTGCGTCAGCGAGCAGTGCGGCCCAGCCGCGCCAGCCCTGTCCGGGAAGGGCACCGGCACCGGCACCGGTCCGGGATACCGCCTTGCCACCCAATGGGTCGCCGACACCCACGGTGGTCGAGTCACCCAGCGCCACGAAGGTCAGGCTCACGTTCCATCAGGGTGTCGGCGGCGGGAGGGCGCACGGTGAGTAGGAGGTGACGCGTCGTGCAACGGCGAGCCAACAGTCACTCCTCCGTAGGATCGCCAACCGTGGACGATCTCAGGTTCGGTGTCGTCGGGCTCGGCGCCCGCAGTCATCTCGCCCGGCACGCACCCGGTGTGGTCGCGATCTGCGACCCTGCTCCGGCGCAGCGCGACTCGGGCCTCGCGGTATACCCGGGCGCCAGGGCGTACACGGACTATCGCGAGTTGCTCGATCTCGGTCTGGACGGCGTGTTCCTGATGACGCCCGACTACCTGCACGAGGAGCAGGCGCTGGCCTTCCTCGAGACCGGGGTGGCCGTGTACGCCGAGAAGCCGCTGGCGATCACCACCGAGGGGTGCGACCGGATCCTGGCCGCCGCGTACCGGACCGGGGCTCGCCTGTACGTCGGCCACAACATGCGCCACATGCCGTTCGTACGGACCATGCGCGAACTGATCCTCGACGGCGCGATCGGCGAGGTGAAGGCGATCTGGTGCCGGCACTTCGTCGGGCACGGCGGCGACTACTACTTCAAGGACTGGCACGCCGACCGCACGAAGACCACCGGTCTGCTGCTGCAGAAGGGTGCCCACGACATCGACGTGATGCATTGGCTGGCCGGCGGGTACACGGTCCGCGCACAGGCGATGGGCGGCCTGGTCCTGTACGGCGGGATCACAGACCGGCAGGACCGGTCCGGCCAGCGGCTGGCCGGATTCTTCGACCCGGAGCACAACTGGCCGCCGTCGGCGCAGCGCGGGCTGGCACCGGTGCTCGACGTCGAGGACCTCAGCCAGGCAAACCTTGCCCTCGGCAACGGTGTGCTCCTCAGCTATCAGCAGTGCCACTTCACCCCTGACTACTGGCGCAACTACACGGTGATCGGCACCGCCGGGCGGCTGGAGAACTTCGGCGACACGCACGGCGGAGTGGTCAAGGTTTGGAACGCGCGCCGCTCGGCGTACCGGCCGGACGCCGATATGCAGGTGCCGATCCAGCCGGCGGAGGGCGGCCATGGCGGCGCCGATCCGAGCATCGTGGCCGAGTTCGTCCGGTTCGTCGGCGACGGCGGCCCGACCCTGACCTCACCGGTCGCCGCCCGGGCCGCGGTCGCCGCCGGGGTCGCCGCGACCGAGTCGCTCCGCTCCGGCGGCGTGCTGGTCGACGTACCCGAACTCGACCCCGAACTGGTCCGCTACTTCGACAACGCGCAGGTCCGCTAGATCGCGTACGTCTCCGAACACGAGGCCGCGACGACCTCGCCGGCGAACATGGTCGACGCTGCCGCCACCTGCTCCTCGGGTTGGAACCACGGCGGGACGTGCGTGATGATCAGTTGGCCGACGTTCGCCAGCGTCGCATGCTCACCGGCCTCGGACCCGGTCAGATGCAGGTTCGGCGGGTTGTCCGGGTCGCCGTCCCGCATCGCGGCCTCGCACAACAGCACATCCGCGCCTCGGGCCAACTCGACCAGAGCCTCACTGGGACCCGTGTCGCCGGAATAGACCAGCGAACGGCCCTCGTACTCGACCCGGATCGCATACGCCTCCACCGGATGCGCGACCTGGGCGGTCCGAACCGTGAACGGCCCGATCTGCTGGTCGGGCTTCCACTCCAGAAACTCCATCTCACCGGACATCCCGGACTCCTCCGGCAGGTCGTACGCCCGCGCCATCCGCTCCCGCGAGCCGGCCGGTCCGTACACCGGGATCTTGTGCGGCAGCGGTCCGCCGGGCGCGTACTTGGCCGCGACGTACAGGCCACAGACGTCGATGCAGTGGTCGGCGTGCAGATGCGACAGTCCGACCGCACCGATGTCGGCGACAGCGACGTGACGCTGCAACCGGCCGAAGGCCCCATTGCCGAGATCGAGCACCAGGTTGAACCCCTCGGCGCTGACCAGGTAAGAGGAGGCGGGCGACTCAGGTCCGGGTACGGAGCCCGAGCAACCGACGACGGTGAGCCTCATATTCGGACAGTAGACCGCCCGGCGCCGCTCACGTCGGCGGTTGTGGTAGGGATCACGCCACCGGTCTCAACGGACCCAGGCGAACTGGTCGACGCCGCCGATCACCGGGCCGAGGAACCGGGCCCCGATCGCCCGGAACTCGGCCGGACTGCCGGTGGTGACGAACCGGTGAACCGGCGCCCGCAGCGAGTCCGAGCGGAGCAGGTCGTTGCGGGTCAGCACGCCGTAGATGTCCTTCGCCGACTCCTCCGCGCTGCTCACCAGGGTCACGCTGTCGCCCATCACGTACGAGATCACGCCGGTCAGCAGCGGGTAGTGCGTGCAACCCAGGATCAGCGTGTCCACGCCGTCCTCGACCAGCGGGTCGAGGTAACTGTGCGCAACCGCCAGCAGTTCCGGTCCGGAGGTGATGCCGGCCTCGACGAACTCGACGAACCGCGGGCACGGCTGGGTGGTCAGCCGGATCTGCGGCGCCGCGGCGAACGCGTCGTCGTACGCCATCGACGTCGCCGTCGCGTGCGTGCAGATCACGCCGACCCGATCGTTGCGCGTGGCGGCGACCGCCCGTCTGGCCGCGGGCAGGATCACCTCCACCACGGGTACGTCGTACCGCTCGCGCGCATCCCGCAACATCGCCGCACTGGCCGAGTTACAGGCGATCACGACCGCTTTGACGCCCGAGGCAACCAAGTGGTCGAGGCACTCCAGGGCATACTCGCGGACCTCGGCGATCGGCTTCGGACCGTACGGCTGCCGGGCGGTGTCGCCCAGGTAGAGGATCGGCTCGTGCGGCAACTGGTCCAGCACCGCTCGGGCGACGGTCAGCCCGCCGAAACCTGAGTCGAAGATCCCGATCGGTGCGTCCGCCACGCCGAGAACCCTATCCCGGGCGGCGGAAGCCCGATGACGTTGTCCACAACCTTGCGGCAAGGGGTGGCGCATTGCGGCCCGGGCCGTCACTCTGGGGTGATGTCCGCCACGTCCCTGCTCAGTGCCTGGATACAGACCGGGTACTCGATGGCGGTGAGCACTGCCGCGACCCCGCGACCGACACCGCATCCGACCGCCACGCCCGCACCGAAGCCGGCCCATGCCGCCGACGTCGCGGCAGGCTTCAGCGGCGGAACCGTCCTGATCATCCTGATCGGCGTCGCCGTGATCGGCTACCTGATCTCGATCGCGACGAACCCGAACACGAAGTGCCGGCGGTGCAACGGCCGCGGCTTCCATCGCGGCGCGTTCTACTCCTACGCGACCCGGTCCTGTTCGGCCTGCGGCGGTCGCGGGATCAAACCGCGACTGGGCCGGCGAGTGCTCTTGTCCAACAAATCCTGACTTCGCCGCCGGATGCGCCGGCGCATCAGCCGCGGGACGCTGGGAGGCGTGGCGATCAGAGTCGGTACCTCGGGATGGGTGTACGCCGAATGGCGCGGCGACTTCTATCCCGAGGGTCTTCCGCAGCGCCGCTGGCTGGAGCATTACGCGAGCGTGTTCGACACGGTCGAGGTGAACAACGCGTTCTACCGGCTGCCAAAACGCGAGACGTTCGAGAACTGGCGCGACTCGCTGCCGGACGCGTTCTGCGTCGCCGTGAAGGCCAGCCGTTACCTGACCCATATCAAGCGGCTGCGTGAGCCCGCCGAGCCGGTCGCCCGGCTGATGGCAGTGGCCACCGGGCTCGGCGACAAGCTCGGCCCGGTGCTGCTCCAACTGCCGCCGACGCTGAAGGCCGATCCGGCGTTGCTCGACGGCTGCCTGGCCGAGTTCCCGGCAGGCGTCCGGGTGGCGGTCGAGCCGCGGCACGACACCTGGTGGACCGACGACATACGCCGGATCCTGGAACGACGTACCGCGGCGCTGGCCTGGGCCGACCGTGGGTCCAAGCCGGTGACGCCGCTGTGGCAGACCGCCGAGTGGGGGTATCTGCGGCTGCACGAAGGCGGTGCCACGCCCTGGCCGTCGTACGGGCGGACCGCGCTGACGACCTGGGCGGAGCGGCTGGCCGGGTTCGACGAGGCCTACGCCTACTTCAACAACGACCAGCGCGGCGCCGCTCCGCGCGACGCCGCGGCGTTGATCCGCCTCAGTCGGCCGGGTAGGGGCGTACCTCGATGACGCCGCCACCACGCGTCACCGGATGCTGCGCGGCGAACTCGATCGCCTCCTCGATGCTGTCGCAGTCGAGGATGTCGTAGCCGGCGATCCACTCCTGGGTCTCGGTGAACGGGCCCTCGGTGACCAGCGTCCTGCCCTCACGGACCCGCACCGACCTGGCCTGGTCGGGCCGCTGCAACTCGTTGCCGTCGAGCCGGACGTCCTTGACCGACGTCAGCCACTCGTCGATGTCACCGGTGTCCCCAGCCGGCCTGGCAGCTGCCGGGTCGACACACACGAACAGCATGTACTTCATGGCGTCCTCCTTGAGGTATCTGAGCCTGTCTCTACCCCGATGACGGCTCACCTGGAAGGATTTCGACACATTCGCGTGTAGACCGTGAGCTAGGCCCAGAGCTGGCCCTCGAGGCGCTCCTCTGCTTCGTCGATGGTGCCCTCGTACGCGCCGGTGGACAGGTACTTCCAGCCGCCGTCGGCGACCACGAAGGCGATGTCGGCCTGCTCGCCGTCGTTGACGCACCTGGCCGCCTGGCCGAGCGCCGCGTGCAGGATCGCTCCGGTGGAGATGCCGGCGAACACGCCCTCGTTCTCGAGCAGCTCGCGCACCCTTCGTACGGCATCCCGCGGGCCGACCGAGAACCGTGCGTCGATCAGCTCGTCGTCGTACAGCTCCGGTACGAACCCCTCGTCGAGGTTGCGCAGTCCGTACACCAGCTCGCCGTACCGGGGCTCGGCGGCGATGATCCGCACGTCCGGCTTGTGCTCGCGGAAGAACCGGCCGGCGCCCATCAGCGTCCCGGTGGTGCCGAGCCCGGCAACGAAGTGCGTGATCGACGGCAGGTCGGCGAGGATCTCGCGCGCAGTGCCGTCGTAGTGCGCCATCGCGTTCGACGGGTTGCCGTACTGGTACAGCATCACCCAGTCCGGATGCTCCGCGGCCATCTGCTTGGCCAACCGGACCGCCTCGTTCGACCCGCCCGCGGCCGGCGAGGAGACGATCTCGACGCCCCACATCCGCAGCAGCTGGCGGCGCTCCTCGGAGGTGTTCTCCGGCATCACGCAGACCAGCCGGTACCCGCGCAGCCTGGCGGCCATCGCCAGCGAGATCCCGGTGTTGCCCGACGTCGGCTCGAGGATCGTGCAGCCAGGCCGCAGCCGGCCGTCCTTCTCGGCGTCGACCAGCATCCGCAGCGCCGCCCGGTCCTTGATCGACCCGGTCGGATTGCGGTCCTCCAGCTTGGCCCACAGCCGGACGTCCGCCGACGGTGACAACCGTGGCAACCCGACCAGCGGCGTGTCGCCGATGGCGTCCAGCAGGCTGTCGTAGCGCATCGGGCGATCAGCCCCCGGCGACGGCCGGCAGCACGACGACGACGTCGCCGTCGCTGAGCTCGGTCTTCAGCCCGCCGGTGAAGCGGACGTCCTCGTCGTTGACGTACACGTTCACGAACCGGCGCAGCTCCTCCGGGTCGCCCTCGACGATCCGCTCCTTCAGGCCGCGATGCTGCCCGTCGAGGTCGTCCAGTAGCTCGGCCAGTGTGCCACCCGACCCCGACACCGTCTTCTCGCCGCCGGTATAGGTCCGCAGGATCGTCGGAACCCGCAGCTCGATCGCCATATCCTCAGTCTCTCTCTGCATTGACATAGGAGGGGACGACCTTCACGTCCTCCTCGGTTACTACGCCGTCACTGATCCGGTAGGACCGGAATTCCACCGGCCCCTCGTACGCCTCATCGTGCGCGCCGTCCCGGGTCGACACCAGCACATAGTGCGCGTTCGGCTCCTGGGCCAGGTTGATATCGGTACGCGACGGGTACGCCTCGGTCGCGGTGTGCGAGTGGTAGATCACCACCGGCTCCTCGTCGCGCTCGTCCATCTCCTTGTACAACCGGAGCAGGTCCCCGGAGTCGAACTCGTAGAAGGTCGGCGACATCGCGGCGTTGAGCATCGGCACGAACCGCGCCGGACGGTCCGAGCCGGCCGGCCCGGCAACCACGCCGCACGCCTCGTCCGGGTGGTCGCGGCGCGCGTGCGCGACGATCGCGTCGTACGTCGCGGAGTCGATGATCAGCACACCATCAACGGTACGGGGACCCTGATACCGCTCCGTACCACGGCGACCTCAGTCCGCATCCTGGACGCCTGGCACCTTGGCACCCGTACCGACCGTTCTCGGTTCGCAAAACGGTTGGTACGGGTGCCAGGCGAGCGAACGAGTTCGGGTTTGCACGACGCGCCTGCCTCTTCTTGCCGCGCCGCCGCGTGCTTGAACCCCACGTACCGGGGTTGACGCCGCTGGTCAGGGTTCACGCCCCCGCAGACCGTGGTGCGAACCCTGAGGCGCGGCGTGAACCCCGGCAGGACGGTCCGCCGCGGGGGTGCACGCGAAGCGGACTGCCGAAGGCGGCGCGCCGTGTATGAGGTCCGCCCAACGTGTGCGGCGGCAGGCAGTTAGCGCATGTTGTGCAGGAGGGCGGACTGGAGGTAGCCGAGCCAGTCGTACAGGTCGTACGTCACCCGACGCGGGTCGTCGTCGGCTAGGCTCTCCCAGACCTCGTAGTCGTCCTGCTCGATCCCGAGGCGGGTGCCCAGCGCCAGCCGCAGGTCGTTGAGCGCGCGCAGCCACGCGAGCTGGTCGGCCGGCTCGATCTCGATGCCGTCGGCAACAGACTCGGCGCCCTCGATCTGGGTCAGCACCAGTTTGGCGTCGCCGGCCTTGCCGTCGCGCAGTCCGCGCTCGGTGAACCGGCGGAACTCCGCCGAGGCCTGGTCGTCCTCGGAGTACGCGTCCGGGAGCAACCGCCGCAGCACCGCGTCCTCGGGCGGCGCCGTCGGGCCGTCGGTGGCGACCAACTCGTCGAACGGGTCCGTGCCGGCGGTGGCACGCGGCGGCATCCCGTCGTACAGGAGCTCGATCAGGTTGCGCAGCATCCCGGCCAGGATCTCGGCCTCGTGCTCGACGAAGCTGACGATCACCGTCTTCTTGCGCCGCCGGAACCGGGTCACGACTTCTCGCAGGTGGCCCACAGGCCGTAGGAGTGCATTGCCTCGACGTCGCGCTCCATCGCCTCGCGATTGCCGTTGGAGACCACGGACTTGCCCTCCCGGTGCACTTGCCACATCAGCTTCTCCGCCTTGGCCTTCGGATAGCCGAAGTAGGTCTGGAACACATAGGTGACGTAGTCCATCAGGTTCACCGGGTCGTTCCAGACGATGGTGACCCACGGGAGCTCGGCCTGGACGGCCGTCCCGGTCTCCGGGCTCTCGACCTCGCTCGGCGCCGTGGTCAGCGCGGGCGTCACCACCGTGGTCACCGCTCCATTCTCTCCACCACTGCCGGTGACCTCGCAATAGGCTGCGTTTGTGGCACAACCAGCGGGTCCTTCGACGGCGCTCCTCACCGATCACTACGAGCTGACCATGCTCCAGGCCAGCCTCGCCGACGGTACAGCGCCACGCCGGTGCGTGTTCGAGCTGTTCGCGCGGCGCCTGCCGCCCGGCCGCCGGTACGGAGTGGTGGCCGGCGTGAACCGTACGCTCGAGGCACTCGAGGCATTCAGGTTCGGCGAGGAGGAGATCGGCTACCTCGCCGATGCGGGCGTGGTCGACGCCGCGACCCGCGACTGGCTGTCCGATTACCGGTTCGGTGGCGACATCTGGGGGTACGCCGACGGCGAGATCTACTTCCCCGGCTCGCCGATCCTGGTGGTCGAGGCCTCGTTCGCCGAGGCGGTGCTGCTGGAGACGCTGCTGCTGTCGATCCTCAACCACGACTCGGCCGTCGCCTCGGCGGCGTCCCGGATGACCTGGTGGGCCGGCGGCCGGCCGTGCATCGAGATGGGCTCGCGCCGCACCCACGAACGGGCCGGGGTCGCGGCCGCCTGCGCCGCCTACATCGCCGGGTTCACCGCCACCTCGAACCTGGAGGCCGGCCGGCGGTACGGCGTACCGACGACCGGGACCGCGGCACATGCGTTCACCCTGCTGCACGACACCGAGCGGGATGCCTTCGTCTCGCAGATCACCGCACTGGGCAAGGGCACCACGCTGCTGGTCGACACCTTCGACGTCGAGGCGGCGGTGAGGACGGCGATCGACATCACCGGACCGGATCTGGGCGCGGTCCGGCTCGACTCCGGGGACCTGCCGTCGCTGGCCGGCCAGGTACGCGAGCAGCTCGACTCGCTCGGCGCGACGAGGACGCGGATCATCGTGACCAGCGATCTGGACGAGTACCAGATCGCCGCGCTCGCGCCGGCCGCGGTCGACGGCTACGGCGTTGGTACGTCGTTGGTCACCGGCTCCGGCCACCCGACCTGCGGCTTCGTGTACAAGCTGGTGTCGCACGAGACGTCCGGCGGGGAGATGATCAGCGTGGCGAAGAAGAGCCGGGACAAGATCTCGATCGGCGGCCGGAAGTACGCGCTGCGCCGGCGTAACGCGAGGGGCGAGGCCGAGGTGGAGCTGATCGGTGTCGGCGAGCCGCCGGTCGACGACGGCGACGACCGGGAGCTGCTGCGGCAACTGATCAGCAAGGGCACGGTGACCGGCCGGACCACCCTCGACGAGGCCCGCGACCACCACGCGAAGGTCCGCGACGAGCTACCGCGCAGTGCGAGCCAGCTCAGCCGCGGCGAGCCGGCGATCCCGACCGAGTACATCGGCGACCTGGTGGCGCACGACCCGTTCGCCCGCAAGGAACGGCGATGAGCACCGGGTGGTCGCCGGACGCGCCGGCGAACGAGGTGGACGTACTGATCGCATTGCGGTTCGCCGAGCGAGCCTCCCGCAAGGCGCTGACCGCCGAGCTGGCCGGCAGCGGCGTGTACGCCGGACAGGAGATGGTGCTGGTCAAGCTCGCGCACCACGGCTCGATGCCGGTCGCTCAGCTTGCCAAGGTGCTCGACGTCGAGGTGCCGACCGCCACCCGGACCGCACAACGGATGGAGGCGTCGGGTCTGGTACGCCGGCTCAAGACCGCCGCGGACGCCCGCCAGGTCCGGGTGGAGCTGACCGAGAAGGGCGAGGAGATGGCCCGCAGGGTCCAGGACCTGCACGCACTGGCGGGCAAGCGGGCCTTGCGCGGTATCGACGCCGAGCAACGCCGGTTGCTCCGCAACCTGCTCTGGACGATCACGGCCAATGTCGATGAGATTGCCTAGTGGAGTTCCGGCCCGCCGTCCTGCCCGACCTGCCTGACGTCGCGGAGGTGGCGCGGCAGGCCTACAGGATCTACCTGTCCCGGATGGACCGCGAGCCGGCGCCGATGTCGGCGGACTACGGGCAGGCGATCCGGGACGGCAACGTCCGAGTCGTCGTCGATGAGTACCGGGTGGTCGGCCTGATCGTCCTGATCCCGCAGGACGACTGGCTGCTGCTGGAGAACGTCGCCGTACTCCCCGACTACCAGGGCCGAGGCATCGGCAACCAGCTGCTCCGGTTCGCCGAGCTCGAGGCGCTGCGCCGGCGTGCGGTCGAGATCCGCATGTACACCAACGAGGCGATGACGGAGAACATCGCGTACTACACGAGGCACGGGTACGCGGAGACCGGGCGCTCCGAGGACAACGGGTACCGCCGGGTCTTCTTCACCAAGCCGATGCCGACCGGGATCGCGGCCTTGGTGCACCGGTTCTACGCGTTGCTGTGGAACGAATGGGACGACAGCGAGGTGGACGAGGTGCTCGCCGAGGACTTCGCGTTCCGCGGCTCGCTGGGCACCGAGACGACCGGCCGCGACGAGTGGCGGTCGTACCGCGACACCATTCGCCAAGGCGCGCCGGACTTCCACAACAACCTCGTCGACCTGATCGCGTACGGCGACCGAGCGGCGGCCCGGCTGCTGTACTCGGGCCACCACCACGGCCGGCTCGCCGGGATCGAGCCGACCGGCCGCAAGTTCGAGTACGCGGGTGCGGCCTTCTTCACCGAGCGCGAAGGCAAGCTCGCCTCCGCCTGGGTCCTCGGCGATCTCGAAGCCCTCCGCCGCCAACTCACCAGGGCGTAGAGTCCGCCCGTGCAGGCTACGTCCGGATCCGGGCATCCGCGCTCAGGTCTCCGCCGGTATGTCGCGTTGCTCGACGGAGTCCGGCCCTATGACCGGACCTGGCTGCGGAAGGACGTTGTCGCTGGGATCACGCTGGCCGCGCTCGCGATCCCGGAGGTGATGGGCTACACGAAGATCGCCGGGATGCCGGTGATCACCGGCCTGTACACGATGCTGATCCCGGTCGTCGCGTACGCCGTGTTCGGATCGTCGCGTCATCTGGTGGTGGGGGCGGACTCGGCTACGGCCGCCATCATGTACGCAGGGATCGCCGCGCTCGGCATCTCCGGCCTTCAGCCGGCCTCGCCGGAGTGGGTGGGTCTCGCCGGGCTCGGCGCGTTGCTCGCCGGCGGGCTGCTGTGGCTGGCGCGGGCCGCGCGGCTCGGCTTCCTGGCCGACTTCCTGTCGCGGACGGTGCTGGTCGGCTTTCTGACCGGCGTCGGCGTCCAGGTCGCGATCGGGCAGGTCGGCGGCATGCTCGGAGTGCCGGCGCAGACGACGAGCGTCGGCTTCTTCAGCGGCGACCTGATCAAGTTCTTCAAGACGCTGGGCCACATCGGCGACGGCTCCTTGCAGACGGAGCTCGTCTCGGCGGCCACGCTCGCAATCCTGGTCGTGTTCGAACGCCGCGTGAAGGCAATTCCCGCGGGTCTGGTCGCCGTCGTCGGGATGATCGCCCTGAGCTGGATCTTCGACTTCCAGGCGCACCACGTCTCGACGCTCGGCCCGGTGCCGAGCGGCCTGCCGAGCATCGGCATGCCGAGCGGCGTGAGCTGGACCGACGCGTTGAGGCTGGTGCCGACCGCGATCTCGATGTTGCTCGTGATCCTGGCCCAGAGTGCAGCGACCTCCCGGGCGTACGCCGTCAAGTACGGCGAGCGCTTCGAGGAGAACACCGACCTGGTCGGTCTCGGGCTCGCAAACGTCACGGCCGGGGTCAGCGGCACGTTCGTCGTCAACGGCAGCCCGACCAAGACCGAGATGGTCGACGAGGCCAAGAGCCACACCCAGGTCGCCCAGCTGACCACCGCGGCCGTGGTCGCGATCGTGCTCCTGTTCCTCACCAAACCCCTCCAGTACATGCCGAACGCGGTGCTCTCTTCCGTGGTGTTCCTCATCGGGCTCAAGCTGATTGCCGTCAAGCGCATGCGCACGATCTACGAACTGCGCCGCGACGAGTTCTGGGTCGCGCTGTTGACGGCGATCGTCGTCGTCATGATCGGCGTCGAGGCGGGGATCATCCTCGCGATGCTCCTATCGCTCATCGTGCACGTGAAGCGGCACTATGCCCCTCACGACACCGTCCTGACCTGGGACGGGCAAGGCTCGCTGAAGCCCGAGAGGGCCACTCCTGGCGCGGTCACGGAGCCCGGCCTCGTCATCTACCGATTCGGTGTCGGAATCTTCTACGCCAACGCCGAGCGTCTGTACCGGGAGGTCATCGGCCTCGTCGACACCGCAGACCGGACGCGCTGGCTCGTCCTCCAGGCCGACGCGATCGACGACGTCGACTACACCGGCGCACAGACACTGCTCGAACTGGCCGACCAGTTGCAGCGCCGCGGCATCGTCTTCGCCGTGGCAGCCGTCACCGACGACGTCCGCGATCAACTCGACCGCTTCGGGCTCACCGACAAGATCGGCTCGAGCCGCTACTTCGCCACAGCGCTGGCAGCCCGCGACGCCTTCCACGCTCACTGAGTCGCGCAGGCGGGACAGGTCTCGTCAGCGCACCATCCGGCCTTGTCTCAGGATAGTTAGTCGGCTAGGTTTTTTCTTAGCCGACTAATCAGTGAGGAGCAACCCATGGATATGGGTCTGAAGGATGCAGTCGTACTGGTGACCGGCGGCACCGGCGGGATCGGCCGCCGGACCGCACTCGCATTCGCCGCCGAGGGTGCCCGCGTTGCGATCACGTACCGGTCGCGAGAGAACGTCGCCAAGGCCGTGGCTGACGAGATCGCCGACGCCGGCGGTAAGCCGTACGTCGTTCCGATGACACTGGACGACCCGGAGTCGATCGAGGCGGCTGTTCGCGGTACGACCGACCGGTTCGGCGGCCTCGACGTACTGGTCGCCAATGCCGTCGACTGGGGCTCCGGCGACTTCCACAACCGGCCGACCAGGATCGAGGACGCTATCGACGAGCAGTGGCAGCCGGTGATCCGGGCGAACCTGGAGGGCAACTTCCGGCTTGTCCAGCACGCCGCGCCCGCGCTGCGAAACTCCGCCGCCGGACGCGTGGTGCTGCTGTCCAGCGACATCGCCGAGAGCGGTTTCATCGGCAGTTGGGCGTACGGCGCGGCGAAGGCGGGCCTGCACGGGCTCGCTGTGAACCTCGGCCACGACCTCGGCCGCGCCGGCGTGCTGGTCAACGTTGTGCACGCGGGCGTGACACTCGACGACGGCCACCACCGGGTGATCCCCGACGAGATGGTCGCGTCGATCGCGCAGAAGTACCCGGCTCGCCGGCTGGCGACCAGCGACGACGTGGCGGCCGCAGTGGTCTACCTGTCCTCGCGGCGCAACGGCGCCACCACCGGCGAGATCCTGCACGTCACCGGCGGCCGCCCCACCGCCGCCTGATACCAGCCCCGTGGCGGGCGACGCACGTCGTCGCCTGACCAGCAAGCGCACGGGCAGTATTTTGAACAGATGAGCCGGGCGCTGATCGTCGTGGACGTACAGAACGACTTCTGTGAGGGCGGCAGCCTCGCGGTCACCGGTGGTGCCGACGTGGCCTTCCGGATCGGCCTGCTGCTGCACCAGTGGCAACAGGCCGAGCCGGAGGAGCGTGGGTACAGCCACGTGGTCGCAACCCGCGATCACCATGTCGACCCCGGGGGCCACTTCTCGGCGGACCCAGACTTCGAACAGTCCTGGCCGAGGCACTGCGTGGTCGGTACCGACGGCGTGAGCTTCCATCCGAACCTCGACCCGCAGCCGTTCGACGCCATCTTCGACAAGGGTGAGTACGCCGCGGCGTACTCGGGTTTCGAGGGCAAGAACCACAACGGCACCGGACTGGCCGACTGGCTGCGCGAGCACGAGGTGTCCGGTGTCGACGTGTGCGGGCTCGCGACCGACTACTGCGTCCGGGCCACCGCGCTCGACGCGGCCCGTGCCGGCTTCGAGACCACGGTGCTCACCGACCTGACCGCCGGCGTCGCCTCGGCCACGACCAGGGAGGCGCTCACGGAACTGGCCAATGCCGGCGTCCGCGTGGCCTGAGGCAACAATGGCGACAACACACGGTGTGGCTGGACCGTCAGTGAACCGCTGACGGACGAAGATTGTGCCATGCCGTTCTCCCCGGTCCGTCTCGGCTTCCTGATCGTCACCGCGGTGGCCGCCGGAGCGATCGCCGCGCAGACGATGACCGGACCGCATCCGCAGGGCACCGACCAGGTCGCCGCGCGACCGTCGGCGCGTACGCACACGGCCAAGCCACCCGGCCGGCAAGGTACCCGGCCGGCCGGCCAGGCGCCCGCCATGAGCAGGAAGAACAAGGTCAAGAGCAACGTCAAGAACAACGGCGGGAGCCGCAACGTCATCTTCCTGACGTTCGACGACGGCCCGTCCGACGCATACACACCCGTGGTCCTCAAGCTGCTCGCGAAGTACCACGCCAAGGCCACCTTCTTCGAGCTCGGCCTGCAGGTGGACGAGTTCCCGCACCTGGTCCCGCGGATCAAGTCAGCCGGTCACCGGATCGGCAACCACACCTACGACCACAAGACCCTCACGTCGTTGCCGGTGGCAAAGGTGCGCTGGGAGATGGAGCACGGGCCGAAGTCGAAGTGCTTCCGCCCGCCGGGCCGCGAGACGAACCCGCAGATCGTCGCGCTGGCCGCGTCGTACGGGATGCGGCAGGTCCTGTGGACCGTCGACACCAAGGACTGGACGAAGCCCGGCGCCGCGGCGATCGAGAACGCGATCCTCACCGGTGCCCGGCCGGGCGCGGTGATCCTGTTGCACGACGGCGGCGGCGACCGAACGCAGACGATCGAGGCGCTCACGCAGGCCCTGCCGAAGCTGGTCCAGCGCGGTTACGCCTTCGAGTCCCTCGACTGCTGAGCCCGCCCGTCCCGTCGACCCTGGGCGCGGTTCCGACGTGATCGGCGCACGTCAGCGGCTGTGGCGGCCCGCCCACGTCCAGGCGTAGACGCCGTCGTCGACAGCGCGACCGCCCTCGCCCAGTTCGAGCGGGCGGAACGTGTCAACCATCACGGCGAGTTCCTCGAACCGCTCGGCGCCGAGCGCGGCCTCGATCGCCGACGGCTGCGGCCCGTGGGCGTACCCGCCCGGGTGCAGCGAGATCGAGCCCAGCCCGATCCCCGACCCCTTGCGAGCCTCGTAGTCGCCGCCGCAGTAGAACATCACCTCGTCGGAGTCGACGTTCGAGTGGTAGTACGGCACCGGCACCGCGAGCGGGTGATAGTCGACCTTGCGCGGGACGAAGTTGCAGACCACGAAGTTGTAGCCCTCGAGGACCTGGTGCACCGGCGGCGGCTGATGGATCCGACCGGTGATCGGCTCGAAGTCCTCGACGTTGAACGTGTACGGGTACAGGCAGCCGTCCCAGCCGACCACGTCGAAGGGGTGGGTCGCGTACGTCATCCGGGTGCCGACCAGTCCGCCGGGCCCGCTGCCGCGGTGCTTGACCAGCACCTCGACGTCATTGCCCTCGACAACGAACGGATCCAGCGGCCCGTGCAGGTCGCGTTCGCAGTACGGCGCGTGCTCGAGGAACTGGCCGAACCGGCTCAGGTACCGCTTCGGTGGCGCGATGTGGCTGTTCGCCTCGATCGCGTACAGGTGCACGCCGTCCGGGCCGGGCAGCCAGCGGTGCGTCGTCGCCCGGGGCAGGATCACATAGTCACCGGGCCCGGCCTCGAGTACGCCGAACACCGTCTCGACCGTCGCCGCGCCCTTCTCGACGTACACGCACTCGTCGCCGATCGCGTTGCGGTAGTACGGCGAGGTCTCGCCGGCCGCGACGTACGAGATCCGGACGTCGCCGTTGCCGAGCACCAGCCGGCGGCCGGTGACCGGGTCGAGTGCCTTCCAGGCGTTCTCCTCGAACAGGTCGTGCAGCTTGAGGTGGCGCGGTGTGAGCGGGTGGTTCGGTGTCGTCGACTGGTCGGGCAGGTCCCACACCTGCGAGTCGACGATCGCGGACGGTACGCCGCGGTGGTAGAGCAGCGACGAGTCCGAGGAGAAGCCCTCCTCGCCCATCAGCTCCTCGTAGAACAGGCTGCCGTCGGGCTGCCGGAACTGCGTATGCCGCTTCGGCGGGACGTCGCCGACCGCGCGGTAGAAACTCATGCCTGTCTCCGATTATCGTACGTCAATGTCCGCTTACCGAAGAGCATCCGCTAGGCTCCCGGGCATGTCAACAGCTGCGTTGTTCAGCCGGCTCGTCGACGATGCGGCCGTCTTCCCGCCCGGCGACCTGCCTCTTGACGACGCCGTGCCCGCGCATCGCCGGCACCGCGAGGCGCCGTACGCGGACCTGGTCGGCACCTTCGTCTGCACCGACGAGCACCTCCCGGCGGTGGCGAAGGTGGCCGGAGACGAACCGCTGTCCGTGTCGGTGGTGGTGACGGGCGGAGCGGGCGCTATCGAGTCCGCGGTCGGGTACGGCCGGCGCGCCGATGCCCTCGACGTACGGGCGATCGAGGTCCGGCTGCGCGACGAGGACGACCTGTCCCGCAACGCGCAGCGGGTGGCCGCGATGTGCGCGTCCTGCATCGACGACGAGGAGGTCTTCGTCGAGGTCGGCCTGGACGGCGGCTGGGAGCGCGCGCTCGACGTCGTCGCGGACTCGGGGTACGCCGCCAAGTTGCGCACCGGTGGACTGTCGGCCGGTCTGTTCCCGACGTCACACCAGGTCGCCGCGTTCCTTGCCGCCTGTCTGGATCGCGAGGTGGAGTTCAAGTGCACGGCCGGGCTGCACAACGCCGTACGGCACACCGGTGACGACGGCTTCGAGCATCAGGGCTTCCTCAACGTACTGGTCGCGACCCGGGCTTCGCTGGACGGCGCGAGCATCGATGAGGTGGTCGCCCTACTGGAGAATCGCTCCGGGGCCGACCTCGCGTCGACTGCGTCCGAACTCGACACCGGCGTACGACGCTGGTTCCGCTCGTTCGGATCGTGCAGCATCGCGGAGCCGCTGCAGGACCTGACCAGGCTCGGGCTGGTGAGCGCATGAACTTCGGCCGGGAGAGCCTGCCGCTCGGCGTGTTCCGGCGGGCCGGTGCCGCGCCGCGGGTCGGTGCCGCGATCGACGACCATGTGATCGACCTGGTCGCGGCGGCGCCGGATCGCGCGGACGTGTTCGACCGGCCGTCGCTGAATGCGTTCCTCGCGCTCGGACGGCCCGCGTGGGAGGAGACCCGGGCCTGGCTGATCGATTTCGCGCACGATCCGGACGAACGCGTTCTGGTGCCGCAGTCCGAGGTGACGATGGAGTTGCCGTTCGAGGTGGCCGACTACGTCGACTTCTATGCCTCCGAGCACCACGCCACGAACCTCGGCCGGCTGTTCCGCCCGGACAGCCCGCCGCTGCTGCCGAACTGGAAGCACCTGCCGGTCGGCTACCACGGCCGGTCCGGCACGATCGTTGCCAGTGGCACCGATATCGTCCGGCCGTCCGGCCAGCGCCGCGGCGACTCGGCGCCGACGTTCGGCCCGTCCGAGCGGCTCGACATCGAGGTCGAGCTCGGGTACGTCATCGGCACACCCTCGACACTCGGCAAACCGGTGCCGGTGCCGGACTTCGCCGAGCACGTCTTTGGTGTGGTGCTGGTGAACGACTGGTCCGCTAGGGATCTTCAGGCCTGGGAGTACGTGCCACTTGGGCCGTTCCTGGGCAAGTCGTTCGCCACGTCGGTCTCGCCCTGGGTGGTGCCGCTGGACACGCTGTCCGTCGTACCGCTGGGACCGCAAGATCCGCCGGTCTTGCCGTACCTGTCCGGTGCGAATCTGCCGAACTACGACATCACGTTCGAGGTGTACTGGAACGGCGAACTGGTCAGCTCTCCCCCGTACGCGAAGACGTACTGGTCCCCCGCACAGATGCTGGCCCACCTGACGATCAACGGCGCCTCCGTCCGAACCGGCGACCTGTTCGCCTCAGGCACCGTCAGCGGACCCGACCCGAACCAACGCGGCTCCTTCATCGAGCTCACCTGGAACGGCCGCGACCCGATCCCCGTAGCCGGCGAAAAACGCACCTTCCTGGAAGACGGCGACGAAGTAACCATCACCGCACGGACCGCCAACCGCCCCCTGGGCTCCGTAACCGCTCACATCCTCCCAGCCGTCAGCCCGTAACAGGGTCGTCGGCGATGAGGACTTTGACGCCGGTTGTGGCTTCCAGGTGGTGGATTACTTGTGGGGGCAGGCCTAGGACGGCCAGGTGCATGACGCTGGGGAGGACGACTGCGTCGGCGTCGTACCGGTTGACTGCGGTGATCAGTTCGATGAAGGCCGCTGGGATCGACTCGGGGCGCTCGGTGAAGACGGCTTCCAGGCGGTAGCCATGGCGCTTCGCGAGGTGCGCGAGCCGCTGCTCGGTGTCGGTCAGTTCTTCCGCCGTCATGAGGAGATGGACCCGGATATACCCGACAGCGATCGGCGTGGTCACCGGTCGCGGTCCTCGTCCATCCAGCGGCGGAACGCGTCGTTGAGCCGCTTCCACCAGTGCGCGAGCCGCCTTCGCAACCTGCCGGATCGCATCGGTCTTCTCCTGTACGCCGTGGATGGCGGGACCGGCGCCGGTTGCAGGGCACGTCACAACGCCGGTCCCGCCGTCTGGGGCCGCCCGTGCGGCCGTTCGGGAAGGTGCGGGATGCGCGACCGGCCGGTGAGGGGAGCAGAAGCCGGCCGGTCACGCACAGGAAGCGTCGCGAACCTGGACGGCGATTGGGAGGAGTGATCAGTGGGCTGTTCGACTGGCCCACACGCTGCTCACAGAACGATCCGTAGTTGTCCGGGTGTGAGCCGTGGGCAACTTGTTTTGCACACGGTCAGCCCACGGTTTCGGCGTACCGATGTCGGCTCGGTGGGAGACCATCAGCGATGCGATGGAGCACTTCGGCGAGGAACTACGGAGACTCCGCCAGGCGTCCGGCATCTCGTTACGGAGCCTGGCGGAGCTTGTCGCGTTCGACTACAGCTACCTCGCCCAGGTCGAACGCGGCGCCCGGCCAGGCTCGGTGAAGCTGGCCCAGCGGTGCGACGAGGCGCTCGGCACCGGCGGCCGGCTGGTGGCGATCTTCCGCGCGTCCCGCGGCCGCCGGTCCGACCGCGCGGAGGCACCGCCGCGGCGCGCCGTACTGCAGGCGATGACAGTGCTCGCCGGCGGCGCCGGCAGCCCGCTGGCCGTGCTGGAGGCGACCCGGCAGGGGCTCGCCGCGGCGCTCGGCGACGTACCGGACGCGGCCGAGTGGGAGGCGATCGCGGCGACGTACACACGCGAGTACTTCACCGTC
>JBKPSJ010000193.1:0-27563 GCA_046765875.1 Actinomycetota bacterium | reverse complement strand
TGTCGGACTCGTCGGTGATGAGCGTCGATGGTGTCGTCGTGACCAGGCCGGCTCGTGCACTGGTCGAACTGGCCTGCGTGACGAGGTACGAGACTGCGGTGATCGCGATGGACGCCGCGCTGCGGCACCGCCTGACCAGTCGGGAGGACTTGCGCGATGCGCTCGATGTCGTGAACTGGTGGCCGGGCAGCGGCACCGCGCAAGCTGCCGTGGCGTTCGCCGACGGCCGGGCGGAGTCGGTCGGTGAGTCACGGCTACGGGTGCTGATGGACAACCAGTGTCTGCCGGAACCATCGCTGCAGACCCCCTTCGGTACGTCTGATGGCAACGTCATCGCGCGCGTCGATTTCTATTTGCGCGAGCACGGCGTGGTGGTCGAATTCGACGGCCTGCTCAAATATCGGGACAGAACCGTGAACACTGTGCTCGCCGAAAAGGTCCGGGAAGACCGGCTGCGGGAGATGGGTCTGGTCGTCGTCCGTGTCACCTGGGATGAGCTGGCCGACCCCGTGGGCGTCGGGCGCCGCATACGCCGCGCCATGGAACTCGCCGCCGCTCGCCGTAGCGCGTGAAGATCGGCCACCGTCGCGCGAGGGAAGTCATGGCTCGCGGCAGTCATCGCTCGAGGCAGTCACAGCTCGGGGCTGCAATAGCTTGAGGCAGCCATAGCTTGAGGCAGTCACAGCTTGAGGAAAGTCGTGGCTCCCCCCGGCGTACGGGGGTCCTCGACCCCGCACAAGCGGTCGTGAACCCCGGCCGCAGACGCAAACCCTAACAGCGGGGTGCGGAGATGGTGCCCGCGCCGGGTGAAGTGGCGGCTTGACATCGCGGGCGGGGGTTCGCGACCCCGGGTGGGAGGGTGTGAATGGTTGCCGTTAGAGCCGGTCGATGAACCCGGACAGATCCGGGAGTCGCTCGGCGACGTGCTCACGCCCGGGCGGCGGTTCGTACGGCTCCGGCCAGATGTCGGTTATCCGCGTGATCAGGCCGTCGGCCAGCTCGAAGAAGCCGATGCCGAGCACCGCATCGCCGTCGACGATGAAGTTCATCGTGCCGGCGGCCTGGTCGCCGTCCACGAGCAGCCGGGTGACCTCGATCCGCCACTCGCCCGGATACTCCCGGTTGAACTGCACGTACGACGCGCGGCCGCTGATCCGCTCCCGGGTCTGCGGCATCTCGTACACGACGTCGGGCGAGAGCAGCTCGGCGAACCCGTCCCAGTCCCGCGCCTTGATCGTGTCGTAGTAGCGGCGCATCACCTCACGGTTGTCCACAACCAGCAAAGTAGACCCGCCGACCGACACTCTCCGATGAGAGGATCGGGGCCGTGTCGCAGTCGTCCGCGGGGCTGCCGACCGCCAAGCTGGGCGGGCACCTGATCTCGGTACGGATCGACTTCCCGCGCTACACCGCCGACCAGCTTCGCGAGATCGCCCGGCGGCTGGCCCGAGAGCCGCGGCGACCACCTGACCGCTGACGCTCTGGCCGCGCTGACCGGCGTACTCGACCAGGTCTGCGCCAACGGCCGGATCGACGAGCTCGGCAACGCCCGGTTCGTCCGCAACGCGCTGGAGGTGGCGTCGAACCACCGCGACCTGCGCCTGTTCGACTCGCCCGGCACGCCTACCGACTTCGAGCTGATCACCCTGGACGGCAGCGACATGAAGGCCGCCGTCCAGGAGATCCTCTGCTTCTGAGCCTCGCTACGACAGGAAGTTCTTGACGATCGGGCCGGCGGCCTTGGCCCCGGACGCGCCGCCCTCCACGATCACCGCGAAGGCGACGTCACCGCGGAACCCGACCATCCAGCCGTTGGTCACGACCTTGCCCTTCGAGACCACCTCGGCGGTACCTGTCTTGGCCGACGCCTGACCCGACGACTGCAACCCGTGCGCCGTACCGCGCAGCACGGTCATCCGCATCATCACCCGCAGGGCGGATGCCGTCGCCGACGGCAACGGAGCCGCAGACGGTCCGGCCGCGTCCTTGCCCGGCACCAGGACCGGCTTCATCGGCCGGCCGGTCTCGACCGCTGCGGCGACCAGCGCCATCTGCAGCGGGCTCGCTGTGACCGTGCCCTGCCCGATCATCGATGCGGCCTTGTCGACCTCGTCCTTCGGCGCCGGCACCGTCCCGCCGTACGACGCGATCGGCAGGTTGTAGTCCTGGCCGAACCCGAACATCGCCGCGGCCTTGACCATTCCGTCGGAAGGCAGCCGGCCGTGGTTGGAGATGAACGCCGTGTTGCAGGACTGCTCGAACGCCTTCTGCAGGGGACCGCTGCCGTACGGCGCCAGCGCGTCGTAGTTCTTGAACGTCTTGCCGAGCACGGTGATGGTGTTCGTGCAGTTCACCGGTGTCGCGGCGGTGAACCCATGCCCGAGCAGCGCGGCCGAGGTGACGATCTTGAACGTCGAGCCCGGCGCGTACCGACCCAGGAAGGCACGGTTGTACGACGTGACGCCCGGCCCGTTCGCGACAGCCAGGATCTGCCCGGTGGAGGGCTGCACGGCGACCAGCGACGCCGGCAGCTTGCTGGTGGCGATGGCCCGCTCCGCTTTGCGTTGCAGGGTCTGATCGAGGGTGGTCTTGACCGGCGTACCGTCCTTGCCGGGCTGGTTGAACACCTGCTTGACGGTGAGCTTGGTCTTCTTGTCCCGCATCGTCACGGTGCCGCCCGGCGTGCCGGCGAGTTGCTGCTGGAACGCGTACTGCAGCCCGCTCGACCCGACCTGGTCGGTGGTCGCCGCGGACGGGCCCGCGTTCTTGAGCGTGTCGGCGGTGGCCTCGCTCATCGCGCCGAGGACGCCGCGGGCGAACTGCGGCGACTCGGCCAGCGAGGCGGTGTCGGCCATGCTGACCACGCCGGGCAGCGGATCGAAGTGCGCGCGCACCTTGTTCCAGTCCGGCATTCGCAGCGTGATCGCCTGGATGAACTGTCCGGCCGGTGCCGCGACCGCCTTCTTGCGCAGCCGGGCGCCGTCGACCTGCAGGTACTTGGTGAAGGCGGCGTACGTCGCGGCGGTGGCCTTGTTGCCCGACTCGACGCCGACCAGGATGACCGGCAGGTTCGAGGTCAGCGGCTTACCGGTGCGGTCCAGGATCGATGCCCGGGCCGGCAACGTGCGGGTCCGCTTGAGCGTGTTGGTGTCGGCCAGGCCCGGGTAGATGACGTCACCGGTGGCCTTGATCTTCCAGGCGTTCTCGACCCTGACCGCGGTCGCCTTGGATGTCCACTTCATCGGGCCGATGCCGCGCAGCAGCGCCTCGACCCCGAGGTCCTGCGAACACGTGGTGTCGTTCGAGCAGGACGGCTTGTCCTGCGGGGTGACCTTGACCTCGGCGGCGACGAGTGCGGAGTCGATGCTGTCCAGCAGGGGTCCGAACGTGGTCGGCGCGTCGGTCAGCGCCGCTGCCTCGTCCGGCTTGCCATCGGGTGCCCAGGCCTTCACCCAGGCCGCTGCGAACTGCGAGATGACCTGCGCCGACGCCGCCTTCTCGTCGTTGGGGTCCACCGACTCGCCGGCCTTCGGCTTGCTGTCCGAGCAGCCGGTGGCCAGTAGGCCGACGGACAAGAGCAGGATCGCAGTGCGCTTCACAGACATATACCTTCGCAGGTAGGCGGTTCGGACCGACCCAGTGTGCTAGACGCGCGGTCGTGACACACGCGTACTTCTACTCAGCCGCCGCGCGATCACGCCCAGGCATCCGGTGACGACAGTGCGCGGACGGTCGCCGGGGTTCTCGCACCCCGGCGACCACGCGCCGACCCAGCGTCAGTTGCTGCAGAGCAGATCCACCACTCCGTAGACGAGCATGTCGGCGCCACTGATGCGATCGACCTTGAGGGTCAGCGCTGCCACGTTCGACAGGCTGGCCGAGCCGCTGTTACTCGCGCCTGGGCCGAGGGTCCAGGGACCGCGCACGTACGTAGAACCATTGAGCGCGCCGAACCGGCCGGTCGCGGGGGTTTGCCCCGGCTCGTTGGTGAAGTTCAACGCCGCGAGGCGGGTCGACTTGCAGCCCTGGCTGCTCACGACGACCGTCGTCGGACCGGCGCCGGCGCTCACCTGAACCCGCATCTCCAACTCGTCGCGGGCCGGCGACTCGGTGGCGTTGTAGATGTAGGCCTCGCCCGTGGGGCTGATTGAGGCTGGCTTGGTGAAGGCGCCGCGCCACTTGTAGTGGGCGAAGGTGACCTGGCGCGAGTAGTTATAGGCGTAGTACCCGTGTTGGGGTGCGTAGATCCGGTACGTCCCGACGTTGCCGGCGAAGTTGCCCTTCATCAGGAAGGCGTTGGTGCCGGTGGACACCGTGGACATGAAGTTCGACCAGGCCTTGCTCGTGGCGTTGTACCGCTGCAGCCAGACCCGCGTCCCCTTCGCCGGCGCCGGGTAGATCCGGCCGCCGACCTGCATCGTTCCGAGCTCCCAGTTGGTGTCGCGGATCGAGTCGAACAGCACGTTCTGCCGGACGATCGGGAAGATCCGCGGGCTGACGGCGACCGTGTACGTCGCCGAGCCGCCGTACCGGGCGCGGTAGTCGTACGGCGTGGTCAGCTTGACGTTGAACGCGAAGGTGCCGGTCGACGACGTGTGCGTCGAGGTCACGTTCGACCAGGTGCTGCCGCCATGCGTCGCGCGCTGCAGCCAGATCGTCGCGTTGACCAGTTTGGTGGTGGTGCCGGTACGCCAGGCCGTACCGGTGAGCGTGACGGTGGTTCCGTACGTCGCACTACTCGGGCCGGCCAGGCTGACCGAGGCCTTGGTGGTACCCGCAGCGGTGGCCGCCGGTGCGTCCGGTCCGGTGACGGCCGATGCGCCCAGTGCGGTTGTGACCAGGCAGAGGCCGGCCGCTGTGACGGCGACTCCCGCCCGGACAAGGGTTGAGCGTATGGCTGACATGTCTGTCCCTTTCGATGAAGGGCCCCCGCCCCCTGATTGGATGGAGCTTTCCCTTGGACTAGATGAGGCTCCGGCCGGTTTAGTTCGCGCAGAGCAGTTGCGTCTTCGTGAGGTCGACCGGTCCCGCACTCGAGGTCGTATCCGTGACCTGGAGCCGAACTGTGGATGTGCCGAGCGCTGCGGCGAGCGTCTGGGTCGCCGATGCGGCCACCGGCACGCTCAGCGCGCCGAGGCCGACGGTCGCGTCCGCGTCGGCGAAGTTGGTGACCGTCGAGGTGACCTTGGTGCATCCCGACGAGTCGATGTCTCCCCACACGCTCCCGCCCTTGGCGGCGGACAGGGTCGCCGTCTCGTGGGTCGAGTCGCTGGCGAGGAAGAACAGCGGATCGCCGCTACCACCCTGATTCACAAGTGCGTTGGTGTAGGCGCCGCGCCACTTGTAGTGGCTGAACTGCTTGGTGGCCGAGACTCCGGCGGAGTATGCGAAGCGCTGCGGAGCGTAGATGCGGAACAGTGCGCTGGTGCCGTTCACGTTGCCGCGGATCACGACCTGCGAGTGGCCTGTGGTCTTCGCCGAGATGTAGTTGTCCCAGACCTTCGTCGCCGGGTTGTACCGCTGCAGCCATACCGTGCCGCCGCTGACCTGAACGGGCAGCACCGTCGCCGTCGCCTCGAGCGTCCCGAGGGTCCAGTTGACATCTCGGATCGAGTCGAACCGCACGGACTGCAGAACCGCCGGGAACACCCGCGGGCTCACAGCCGTCGTGTATGTCGCGCTCCCACCCCAGTACGTGCGGTAGTCGTACGGCGTGCCCTGCGTGACCTGGAATGAGAACGTGCCGGTGGATGACGAGTGCGTCGAGGTGACATTGGACCAGGTGGTGCCGCCGTGCGTGGTGCGCTGCAGCCAGATCGTCGCGTTGACCAGTTTGGTGGTGGTGCCGGTCCGCCAGACGGTGCCGGACAGCGTGACGGTCGATCCGTACACGCCGCTGCTCGGCCCGGTCAGGCTGACCGACGCCTTGACCGTTCCAGCCGCGTCCGCCGGCATCAGAACCGACGCGGGTACGGCGAACCCGGCCACGGCTACCAGGGCTGCGGCGATGACACGGCGTACTGGAATGCGTCGAACCATCAGCGCAAGCGTCCCTTTCCCCAGCGGTCTGGACCGACCGCACTGGCAAGAAGGCTAGCCGCGAGTGTTGTCGGATCCCTCACACCGCGGCCTGCGAGACCCCGCTCGGCCGACCAACGGCCGGACAACTGTGAGACGTTGACGGCACGTGGCGCAAGTGGGTGAAGGCGCTCCCAAGGGTAACGGTTCGCTATCTTGTACAACCGTGAACCAAATTGCCCTGCACAGCCGGCTCGCCGAGGGCTCCGAAAAGGCGTACGACACCGAGCACGCCACGGTCTGGCCCGAGCTGATCACCGCCATGCAGCGGGCCGGAATCGCCGACTGGAAGATCTGGCGCAGTGGCCGGGACCTGTTCCATCTGGTCGACTGCGACGACTTCGACGCCGCCCTCAAGCAGCTGGCGAACGATCCGGACGATCAGCGCTGGCAACGCCACATGAGCCAGTTCGTCGAGGGCTTCGCGGAGAACCCGGAGGGCGCAGGCGGCCGCGGCCTGCACCATGTCTGGTCGCTCAGCGAGCAACTGGCCGCCGAGCCCAAACCGGACCCCATCGGCTGACGCCGTCAGGATCCGGCGCTCTGGCTCTTCGGGGCGGAGTCAGGCTGCGTACCGGATCCGGTTGTGGGGCGCGGCGGCGAGGGTGGGTGAGTTGCCGCGGCAGGAAGCCGCGCCGGGATCGGCCCATCCCGCCTTTCTGGGGTTTTACGCTCGGCTCGTGAGCCGGATCGAGAAGATCTGCGCCACCGCGGCGGACGCCGTGGAGCTGCGTCTCGCGGTGGTCGAGGAGTTGCGCCACACGGTCGGCTTCGACGCGTACGCCTGGCTTCTCACCGACCCGGAGACCTCGGTCGGATCGGCGCCGCTGGCAGACGTACCGGCGCCGCTGCCGGCCGACCTGCCCAGGCTGATCCGGCTCAAGTACCTCAGCACCCGCAACCGCTGGACCGCACTCGACAGCCCGGCCGCGCTGGCCATCCAACCCGACGCAGACGGGTGGTGTGCCCTGCTCGACGAGCACGGCATGACCGATGTGGCCTCGTCGGTCTACCGCGACCGGTACGGCTGCTGGGGCTTCCTCGATCTGTGGCGATCCGGTACGCCGTTCAGCCGCGCGGACCTGGACCTGCTGGCCGACTTGGTCCCTACGTTGACCGAGGCCCTGCGCCGCTGCCAGGCGAACACCTTCGTCGCCCGAACCGACGGCGACCCCCGCCGGTTCGGCCCGGTCGTGCTGCTGCTCTCAGGCGAGCTTGACGTGCTCGGCCAGACCCCGGAGACGCTCAAGTACCTGCGGTTACTCGTCCCACCATCCGAAGGGCGGGCGCCGATTCCGGCCAGCGCCTACAACGTCGCCGCGCAGTTGCTCGCGGTCGAGGCGGGCGTGGACCACAACCGGCCGGTAGCCCGCGTGCCCCTGTCCGGCGGGCGGTGGATGACGCTGCGGGCAGCCCGGATCGACGACGCGACGATCGCGGTCAGCATCGAGGAGACGACCGTGCCCGAACGGCTCGCCATTTTCGCCCGGGCGTTCGCCCTGACCGATAGCGAGACCGAGTTGTTGGGTGAGCTGGTGACACAGACCGACACCCGCGAGCTCGCCCGTCGACTGTTCCTGTCCGAGCACACGGTCGAGGACCACCTGCACTCGATCTTCGCCAAGACCGGTACGCAGAGCAGCCGGACGCTGCTGAGCCGCGTCCTCGGTACCTAGCCTGCGAAGGTCCAGACCAGCACTTCTGCGTCGCCCGCAACCCGCAGGCCGTCGTCTGTGATCCGGGCGGCGTCCCCGGCGCCGAGCTCCCCGGTCCCTTCCAACTCCACCGCACCTTGCGCGACGAACAGATGCATGTACGCCGCACCGGGCAGGTTCACCGGCGCTCCAGACCGGAGCCGGGCGACGAAGAAGTCTGCCGACGGCTGGTTGATCCGGATCGCGGCGTCGGACCTGGTTCCCGACGCGACCGGGACGAGTTCGCCGCTGGCCAGGTCGGAGCCGATGTCGTGCTGGGCGTACGCCGGGCTGAGGCCGAGTTCGTCCGGGCGTACCCACATCTGGACGAAGTGCACCGGCTCGTCGCCGTCGGTCCGTTCGGCGTGCAGGATGCCCGACCCGGCGCTGAGCCGCTGGGCCAGACCCGGGTACACCACCCCCGACGTACCACCGGAGTCGGTGTGCCGAAGCCGGCCGCTGAGCACCCAGGTGACGATCTCCAGATCGCGGTGCGGGTGGGTGCCGTACCCGTTGCCCGGGGCAACGATGTCCTCGTTGTGCGCGACCAGCAGCCCGAAGCCGAGGTTCGCCGGATCGTAGTGCTCGCCGAACGAGAACGAGTGCCGCGACTGCAGTCCCTTGCCCGCTGTACGGAACCGGTCACCGGCCCGGCGTACCTCGACCGTCACGGGATCCAGGATGTCAGCACGCCGACCCTTCGAGCTCACGGGCGGCCGGTACGCGGGACTGTCGCCGCGTGCGCAGGGCAACAGCGGCCAGCACCGTCCCGGATGACAGCAGCACGGCAGCGAGCGCGAAGGCCAGCCGGAATCCCGAGGTCGCGGCGGCCAGCGGCTCAACGCCGGCCGCGACCAGTCCGTCCGCGCGGGACGCCGCGACGGTGCCCAGCACGGCTACCCCGAGGGACCCGCCGACCTGCTGGGTGGTCGTGAACAAGCCGGACGCCAGCCCGGCGTACCGCGGCTCGGCACCGGCCATGGCGATCGTGGTGACCTGCGGCATCGCCAGCCCGAACCCGGTGCCCATCAGCACCATCGATGGCAGCAGGTCGACGGAGTACGTCCCATCGGTCCGCAGCCGGGCCAGCCAAGTGATGCCGGCGACGAACAGCACCAGCCCGGTCAGCAACACCCGCAGCGCGCCGTACCGTTCCGCGAGCCGGGCGGACACCAGCAGCGACGAAACGCCGATCGCGGCCGTGATCGACAAATAAGCCAGGCCGGTCCGCAGCGGGCCGTACCCGAGCACGTTCTGCAGGTACAGCGCGGTGAGGAACTGGAACGTGAAGCCGGTCGCCACTATCGTGAGCAGGACCAGGTTCGCCGCGGTCAGCCGCCGGGACCGCAACAGGCCGAGCGGGAGCAGCGGCCGCGCTGCTGTCGCCTGCCGGACCACGAACGCGACCAGCAACAGCACCGACAGCGTCCCGATCCCGATCGTGTACGCCGAGTCCCATCCACGCTGCGGGACCTGGACGATCGTGGCCACGCCGAGCATCAGGCCGGTTGTGACCAGCGCCGCACCCGCGAAATCGGCGCCGTCGGCGAGGCCGGTCCCGCGGCCGGCCGGGAGCACCCGTACGGCGAGCAGCGCCGCGGCGACACCGACCGGAGCGTTGATCAGGAAGATCCAGTGCCAGCTCGCCACCTGGGTCAGCACGCCACCGGCGACGACACCGATCGAGGCGCCGGCCGAACCGGTGAACGCGAACACCCCGAACGCCCTGGCCTGCTCACCCGGCTCGGGGAACAGCCCGGCGATCATCCCCAGCACCACCGCCGAGGCGAGCGCGGCGCCGGCGCCCTGGACGAACCGGGCGCCGATCAGCATCGCCGGACCGGTCGCGAGCCCGCACAGCACCGAGGCGGCGGTGAACACGACCAGCCCGGACAGGAAGATCCGCCGGGCGCCGAGCAGGTCGCCGAGCCGTCCGGCGAACAGCAGCAGCCCGCCGAACGGGACCAGGAACGCATTGGTCACCCAGACCAGCCCGGCCTGACTGAAGCCGAGATCGTGCTGGATCGCCGGGAGAGCGACGGTCACGATCGTGCCGTCGAGGATCACTATCAGTTGCGCCGCGGAGAGCACCGCCAGCGCGAGCCGCTTGCCGGGCATCATGCCGGACCTCCTGAGTCGTCGGACTGGACGACTCAAACCGTAGCAAATAGTTCCGTACGAAACTATCTAGTTCGGACCTATGCCGGAACGCGCGGTGCCCGGCGGCGCACCGGATGCGTCAGGTGTGACGGTTCGGCCAGGGCTCCACCCGCTAGCGCGGTCAGCCCGGACAGGAACCCGGCCAGGTCTCGCGACGGCACCGAGCCGAGCACCTCGTCGTAGATCCGGTTGACGATCGTGTGTGCCTTGGCCAGCATCTTGCGGCCGGCGGGTGTGACTGCGACGATCCTGGCCCGCCGGTCGGTGTCGGACGCCCTGCGCTCCGCAAGTCCGGCACGCTCCATCTCGTCCAGCGTGACCACCATCGTGGTCTTGTCCAGCGCGGCCTGCTCGGCGATCTGGTTCTGGGTCAGCCCGCCCGGCTCGGCCTTCATCAGCACGCAGTAGATACGCGGTGTGATCCCCAGGCCGGCCAGTTCGGCCGCCATCCGGGTGGCGAGCGCGTACGACGTCTGGTTGAGCAGGAAGGCGAGGTCGATCTGCGGTGCGGCGGCCATGATTCGACCATAACAAACGTTCCGCAACGGGATGATCCCGTTGCGGAACGTTTCGATATGAACTCGGAAGGCGGTGAGCCCGGCCGGCTGAGGAGGGGGAGAGGTCAGCCGGTCGGGTTACCGCCGTCCGAGGCCAGGGTGACGGAGACCGTCTTGGTCTGTCCGCCACGCGTGTAGGTGATTGTCACTTTCTCGCCTGGGCGGTGCGAGCGGACCGCCGCGACCAGCGCGTCCCCAGACGCGATCACGTGGGAGTCCACGGCGGTCACCACGTCACCCGCCTGCAGACCCGCCTTGTCCGCCGCACCGCCCGGCGTCACCTCGCCGAGCTGGGCACCCTGTTGCAGCCCGTCGGACGACTCCGCGTTGCCGACCTGGACGCCGAGCCGTGCGTGCGTGGCCGTGCCCTTGGCCACCAGCTCGTCGATGATCGGCTTGGCCTGGTCGATCGGTATCGCGAAGCCCAGGCCGATGCTGCCGCCTTGCGACTGCCCAGTGTCGCCGGCGGTCTTGATCGCGGAGTTGATGCCGACCACCCGGCCGGCGAGGTCGATCAACGCGCCACCGGAGTTGCCCGGATTGATGGCCGCGTCTGTCTGGACCGCGGGGAACACCGTGGTGCTGTCCCCGTTGGCGTCACCGGAGGTCACCGGCCGGTTGAGCGCCGACACGATGCCGCTGGTGACCGTTGCGTCGAGCCCGAACGGCGAGCCGATCGCCACCACCTGCTGCCCGACCGCGAGCTGGCCCGAACTACCCAGCTTGGCCGGAGTCAGCCCCTTCACGTCGGCCCGGATCACCGCCAGGTCGGTGAGCTCATCGCGGCCGACGATCGAGGCCCGCACGGTCTTGCCGTCGTTCAGGGTGACGGTGAGCTCGCCACCCTGAGCCGCCGCCTCCACCACGTGGTTGTTGGTGACGATCAGCCCGTCGGACCTGATCACGATTCCGGAGCCGGACGCCGCGCCCTGCTGCGTCACCACCCCGATCTTCACCACCGACGGCAGCATGGTCGCCGCCGCCTTCTGCACCGACCCGTCCGGCGCCGCTGACGTGGGAGCCGCCCCGCTCTGCGTCAGCGGCGCCGTGACCGAACCCGCCTTCGACGGGTCGTCCTTGATGGCCGAGTAGGCAGCCGCACCACCCACGCCGCCCGCCGCCCCGACCAACAGCGCCGTGGTCGCGACGAGGGCGAGCCCCCGGCGACGCGGCTTCGGCTGGTCGGGTTGGTGGGTGGTAGGGGAGTACGGCCACTGCGGAGGGCCGGCCGGGGCCGTCCCCTGAAACGCCCCGGACTGCCCGAACTGCTGCTGGCCGCCATCCCCGTGCCCCTGCACCGGCAGGGGCCGCGTGCCTTCGTAAGGAGTCGAACCGTACGAAGGCAGGGATCCGTGCGAGGACGATCCGTACGGCGCACCCGGCCGGCCCTGCTGCGGGCCGTACGCGCTTCCGGACTGCTGCGCCCCGGGCTGCTGCGGCTGGTGCGACTGCTTGTCGTCCATGGCTGCCACTTTTGCCGCAACACCTGAGAAGCCTCTGAGGAACGCCTCAATCCTGGCCAAGAGTTCTGTGACATTCCTGTCAGGAACTGGCTATGGCGTTGGGGCGCGCCGGGTCTGGGTCTGCGCGTGCGGCAACCAGAGCGTGAACTTGGCGCCACCATTCGTAGCGTTACCGGCGTACACCAGGCCGCCGTGCTGGTCGGCCGCGTGTTTGACGATCGCCAGACCGAGTCCCGATCCCGGCCGGCTGCGCGCCTCCGCGGATCGGTAGAACCGCTCGAACACGTGTGGCATGTCGGCCGGCGCGAGGCCGGGCCCGGAGTCGACCACGGTCAGCGTGCCGTCGACCAGCCGGACCGATACCTTGCCGTCGGGCGGGCTGTACTTCGCGGCGTTGTCGAGCAGGTTCGTCACCGCCCGGGCCAGCAGCTGTTCGTCGCCGAGCACCGGGAACGGCATCAGGTGGACGTCCCAGTACAGCCCGGGGGCCCGCCGGCGTACCCGGGCGATGGCGTCCTCGACCACGTGCTTGAGCTCGAGTGGCTCGAACGCACGCGCGTGCGGCATATCCCGGGCCAGCTCGGTCAGGTCGCCGATCAGCTGGGTGAGCTCGTCCATCTGGGCGCGGACGTCGTCGAGGAGTTGCCGGCGGTCCGCCTCGGCCAGGCCGCCGCGCTGGTCGGCCTGGATCAGCAGGTCGAGGTTGGTGCGCACGCTGGTCAGCGGTGTCCGAAGCTCGTGGCCGGCGTCGCCGACCAGCCGGCGCTGGCGTTCCTGCGATCTGGCCAGCGCGGCGAGCATCGCGTTGAAGGCCTGCGACAGCCGAGCGATCTCGTCATTGCCGGTGACCGGGATCGGCCGCAGTTGTTCGGTCCGCGCGATCTGCTCGACCGCACTGGTCAGCTCCGCGACCGGCCGCAGACCGGACCGGGCGACCGCGTTGCCGGCCAGCGCCGCGCCGATCACGCCGAGGCCGCCCACCACCCACAGCACCACGCCGAGGTTGTGCAGGGTCCGATTTGTCGGTGCGAGCGACTGCGCCAGTACCAGCGCCTGGCCCCGACCGGCCGGCACGGCGACCACGCGGTACAGCCGCCCGTCGCTCGCGGCCGTGTGGACCGACTCGGCCGAGTCGCCCGTCGCGACCGCGAAGTCGGGGTTCCCGACCGGCGGCGCGCTGGCTCTGCTCGCGGTGTACATCTTGAACGGCGGGGGCGGGTCGTTGTTGACGGTCAGCAGGCCGAGCTGCACATCGCCCGCCGCCGCCGCCTCGGCCGGCACCGTTACGACCCGGGCCGGGTCGGTGAGCTCCCGGGCGCCGGCGGCGCTGTGCGCGCGGTCGAGCAGGTTCTGGTCGAGGTTGCTGTACATCTGCTGCCGCACGGTCAGGTACGCCGCCAGGCTCACCAGACCGACGGCCAGACCGACCGCGACGGCGGTGAGCAGGGTCACCCGGGCGTGCAGGCTGAGCTTTTCGCTCAGCCAGCTCCGCGGCAGCCGGACGGTCCGGCCGAACCGCGAAGACTGGTCGCCGGTGTCCCCCGGCGCCTCCTCCGCGCGCGGAGCCGGAGCCGTACGGCCCGCGCGGGTGTGGTGCTCGGTCACGGTGGCGTATCCCGCAGTACATACCCGATGCCGCGGACCGTGTGGATCAGCCGGGGCAGCCCGTCCACCTCGGTCTTGCGGCGCAGGTATCCGACGTACACCTCGAGCGAGTTCGCCGTGGTCGGGAAGTCGTACCCCCAGACCGCGTCAAGGATCACCGCCCGCTCGAGCACCCGGCGCGGGTTGCGCAGCAGCAGTTCGAGCAGCGAGAACTCGGTCCGGGTCAGCGTGATCGGGGTCGCGCCGCGGCGTACCTCGTGCGCGTCGACGTCCATCACCAGGTCGCCGTACTGGAGGATCTCGCCGCGGTTGCCGGTGTCGCCGGCCATGTTCGTACGCCGCAGCAGCGCCCGCAGCCGGGCCAGCAGCTCCTCCAGCGCGAACGGCTTGGTCAGGTAGTCGTCGGCGCCGGCGTCCAGCCCGTCGACCCGGTCGGAGACGGCGTCGCGGGCGGTGAGCACCAGGATCGGCACATGGTTGCCCGCGGCACGCAACGACTTGGTCGCCTCGATCCCGTCCAGCCGCGGCATCATCACGTCCATGACGACCGCGTCGGGCGTCACGCTGCCGATCACCGCCAGCGCCTCGGCGCCGTCGGCCGCGGTGACCACCTCGAATTCGTTGAACTCCAGGGAACGGCGCAGCGAGTCGCGCACTGCGCGGTCGTCGTCCACCACCAATACCCGCATTCCGCCACACTCCCAGCGCCCCGTAGTTCGTCCTCGCTAGAGGTTAGGCCCCCACCCCAAGAGGTTGCTGAGAAGGCGGCTGTCCCTAGGCTGAGTTCCGCACGACCAGTGCACCACCAACGCACTGAGGTCTAGAACCGCCGTCCGGAAGGATTTCCGCTGATGCCCGTCCGCAAGGTTGCGCTGCTCACCGCCGGCGGCCTCGCGCCGTGCCTGTCGTCCGCCGTCGGCGGCCTGATCGAGCGCTACACCGAGGTCGCCCCCGACGTCGAGCTGATCGCCTACCGCGACGGCTACGCCGGCCTGCTGTCCGGCACCTGGCTGGCGGTCACGCCGCAGGTGCGGGCCAAAGCGCACCTGCTGCACTCGTTCGGCGGCAGCCCGATCGGGAACAGCCGGGTCAAGCTGACCAACACCGAGGACCTGGTCGAGCGCGGGCTGATCGAGGAGGGCCAGGACGGCCTGAAGGCGGCCGCGGACCAACTCAAGGCCGACGGCGTCGACGTGCTGCACACGATCGGCGGCGATGACACCAACACCACCGCGGCCGACCTGGCGGCCTACCTGCACCAGAACGGGTACGAGCTGACCGTCGTCGGGCTGCCGAAGACGATCGACAACGACGTGGTGCCGGTCAAGCAGAGCATGGGCGCCTGGTCCGCGGCCGAGAACGCTGCCTGGTTCGCCATCAACATCATCGGCGAGCACACGTCGAACCCGCGGATGCTGGTGATCCACGAGGTGATGGGCCGCAACTGCGGCTGGTTGACCGCAGCCACCGCGGCGGTGTATCGGGACTGGCTCGCCGCGCAGGACTGGAACCCCGGGATCGGACTCGACCGGCGCGGCTGGGACATCCACGCGGTGTACGTCCCGGAGGCCGAGATCGACATCGACGCCGAGGCGAAGCGGCTGCGTACGGTCATGGACGAGGTAGGCTGCGTCAACATCTTCCTGGCCGAGGGCGCCGGCGTCGACGCGATCGTCGCCGAGCTGGAGGCGGCCGACGAGGAGGTCAAGCGCGACGCGTTCGGGCACGTGATGCTGGACAGCATCAATCCGGGCCAGTGGTTCGGCAGCAAGTTCGCCGACCGGCTCAGCGCGGAGAAGACGGTGGTCCAGAAGAGCGGCTACTACAGCCGTTCCGGCCCGGCCCACGAGCGCGACCTGGCGCTGATCAAGCGCTGCGTCGATCTGGCCGTCGACGTCGCGCTCCGCGGCGTGAGCGGTGTGATCGGCGAGGATGAGGAGCGTGGCGACGAGCTGCGTGCGATCGAGTTCCCGCGGATCGCCGGCGGCAAGGCGTTCGATCCGGCCGTGTCCTGGTACGCCGACCTGCTCGCCGACATCGGTCAGGCCTGAGTCAGCCGCCGCACCCAGACGTCGGCGGCCTTCTCGATCTGGTCCAATACGGCGTCGAACCCGGCGGCGCTGCCGTAGTACGGGTCGGGTACGTCGCGGACGTCGTAGGCCTCGATCACGTCGTACGCCGGTCCGGCCCGCCGGGCGAGCACGGTGAGGTGACCGGCGTCGAGCCCGAGGATCAGGTCACGCTCGCCGAACCAGCGGTCGTCGAACCGGCGGGCCACATGCCGCGACCCGTCGTACCCGCGCCGGGCCAGCGCGGCCGCGGCACGGTCGTCCATCGGGTCACCGACGTGCCACGCGTCGGTGCCGGAACTGGTCACCTCGACGTCGTCGATGCCGGCCGCGGCGAGCTTGGCCCGCAGCACCACCTCGGCCATCGGTGACCGGCAGATGTTGCCGGTGCAGACGACCTCGACGCGCCTCACTAGGCCTTGTCGCCGTCAGGCAGCACGGCGCTGAGGAACCAGCTCACGATCGTGATGATCAGTGCGCCGAGCAGCGCGGTGCCGAAGCCCTCGACGTGGAACGGGACGTCGAGCTTGCCCGCGATCCACGAGGTCAGCATCAGCATCAGAGCGTTGATAATGAACAGCAGCAGCCCCAACGTCAGGATGATGAAGGGCAGCGAGAGCAGCTTCACGATCGGCTTCACGATCGCGTTCACGACGCCGAAGATCGCCGCGACGACCAGCAGCGTGAGGATCCGCTTACCGGTGGTCGAGCCGGTCAGCGTGATGTCGGCGAGGAGCCAGGTCGCGATCGCCAGCGCGATCGCGTTGCCCACCAACTTCACCAGCAGGTTCATCATGCCTTCGATCCTGCCACGCTCTCGGGGCGACCAATGGCCTCGAGCACGATTCCTCGTACCCGCGCCCTGACATACGGCGATTGTTCTCCAGCGGGTAGGGGTCGTCCCGCAGGCCTGTGGACGAAGGCCGCTGAGGTGAGCCGGTCGTACGGCATTCTGTACGCCGGCGGACACGGTTAGACCACGGTTGGACACGGTCAGGCACGGCGAGGACAGGGGACCCGCGATGAGCCAGGGGACGAGCCGGCTCGTTCAGCTCGGCGGCGGTGCCATGGTTCTGGTCTTCCTGCCGATCATGATCGTGATCGCGTTGATCTTCGCCTCGCTGAGCGCCGTCGAGGAGGCGCAGGCCTGCTCGCCCGCGACCAGCACCGAGCCGACGTTCGCGTGGCCGGTGGCCAGCCACGAGCCGTCGGTCTCGTTCGAGACGAGCCTGCGCCAGCACGTGATCTTCCCGGCCGCGGACGAGGACGTCCACTCGATCGGACCGGGCCGGGTGGTCTCGGTCAGCGGTGCCGGCGTCACCGTCGAGGGAGCCGACCAGCAGACCCCGCGCCCGACCAACGGCTCGGGCACGATGCGCGTGACGTACTCCGGGCTGTCGGTCAGCGTGCACGTGGGCGACCGGGTGACGATGGGCCAGACCCTCGGACATGCGGCTGGAGCGCTGACCCTGCGGATCGAGCTCGACGGCGAGGTCGTCGACCCGATGGACTTCCTTCAGGAGCAGCAGGCGCCCGTGGGCGGCTGCAGTTGCGGCGGAACCGGTCAGCTGGTCGGCTCGGACAACCAGCAGAAGGTGTTCAACTACTTCGTCGGGCGCGGCTACACCAAGGAGCAGGCCGCCGGGATCCTCGGCAACATGATCCACGAGTCGGGTGTGGAGCCGATGAAGCTGCAGGGCGGCGCGATCGTCTCGTCGGCGCAGGCGATCGGCAACCCGAACGGCTGGGGCATCGTCCAGTGGACGCCCGCGAGCAAGATGATCAATCCGTCCCGGGAGGCCGGCAAGTCGTTCGAGGAGATCGACACGCTCGAGTGGCAGGTCGACTTCCTCTACAACCAGCTCACCGGCAACAGCCCGGTCCCGGAGCTGGGACCGGGCGACGCGCTCAAGCGGGCGCACACGGTCGAGGAGGCCACGGTCGCGTTCGCGGGGTTCGAGCGGTTCCTGGGCTGGGAGAACCCGGGCAACCCCCAGTACCAGGAGCGGATGGGCGCCGCCCGCGAAGTGCTGCAGCTGTACGGCGGTGGCGCTCAGGGCGGTCCCGGCACCGGCTGCGGTGCGGGCGGCGACTTCGTCCAGACCGCGCGGAACCTGGCCTGGCCCGAGCCCGGCCACGGGCCGAACAAGGGCGACGCCAAGTCGGAGTACCAGCAGGCGATGCCGCAGTTCAACGGCACCCCGGACGGTGCGGACCAGCCATACAGCGACTGCGGCGTGTTCGTCGCCACGGTGATACGGATGAGCGGCGCGGACCCGCAGTACCCGCCGCGCGGCACTGGCGTCCAGCTCGCGTACGTGCGCAGCCATCCCGAGAAGTACGAGGTCTTCCAGCCGACGAACACCAGCCAGTTGCAGCCCGGCGACATCTTCATCATCGCCGACTCCGCCGACGGCCATACCTACATCTACACCGGCGACTACCAGGGCAGCGACGGGCAGACGTACAACGCGGTCTCGGCCTCCTGGCACGGGCACGTGCCGCAGGCGTCGCGGGCCTACTTCCGCGGCGACGCCGGCGGTGGTCCGTACACGGTGGCCAGACTGAAGAACAGGGCGTGACGGACATGAACGAGAGGCCGAACTGGTTCATCGGTGCGATCGCGGCGGCGCTCGTACTTGTCGTGGTCGGCATCGTCGTGGCGGTGACCCGCGGCGGTGGTTCGGCCACGCTCGATGTGAGCTCGATCCCGGGCGACCTGCGGCTGACGCTGGACGGCAAGGTGGTGGCGCAGAACGGGCAGACCGCGATCAAGGCCGGCAAGCACACCCTGGTCGCGTCCCGGTCCGGCTTCGCCGAGCAGACCCAGTCGTTCAATGTCCGCGGCGGCGAAACGGTCCGGTTCGCCTTCTATCTCGACGCCTCCGGGCCCGAGGGGCGCGAGTGGTACCGCAGCCACCCGGACGCGGCCCACGAGAAGGAGGGCGAGAGCAGCCGCCGGTTCGACGAGCAGAGCAAGCGGAACACCGAGAAGTACCCCCTGGTCAAGCGGCTGCCGTACATCGGCGCGAGCTTCCGGATCGACTACGGCATCTCCAAGGCACACCCGAACGACGGCTCGAAGGTCGGGATCTACGTCAAGGAGTTCGCGCCCGGCGGGCGGACCAAGGCGCTGGAGTGGATGCGCCAGAACGGGTACGACCCGGCCGACTACGAGATCATCTACACCACCGGCTGAACCGGCGGTGACGTGAGCGTCCCGGACTGACCCATAACCCGCCCGGGCATAGGGTGTCGATATGACACAGCAGGCCGGTCCCGAATCGCAGGCGTCACAGGGGTCTCCGCGGATCCGGGAGGTGCTGGACGGGCTGCCGGCCTACGTCGCGGGCAAGCCGGCCAGCGGATCGGCCGGGCCGTCGTACAAGCTGTCCAGCAACGAGAACCCGTACCCGCCGCTGCCGGGCGTGCTCGACACGGCCACGCAGGCCGCCGCGACGATGAACCGCTACCCAGACATCAGCAACAGCGGTCTGGTGTACGCGTTGTCCGAGCGGTTCGGCGCACCGGCCGAGCGGATCGCGGTCGGAACCGGCTCGGTGGCTGTGCTCTACCACCTGCTGCAGGCGACATGTGAGGCCGGCGACGAGGTCGTTTACGCGTGGCGGTCGTTCGAGGCGTACCCGATCGCGGTCCAGGTGACCGGCGCCACCAGCGTCCGGGTGCCGCTGGCCGCGGGCGCCCGGCACGACCTCGACGCGATGCTCGCCGCGATCACCGACCGGACCCGGGTCGTGCTCGCCTGTACGCCGAACAACCCGACCGGCCCGGCCATCCGCCGCGACGAGTCGGTCCGGTTCGTCGATGCCGTACCGCGGGACGTGCTCGTCGTGGTCGACGAGGCGTACCGGGAGTTCATCCGCGACGACGAGGTCGCCGACGCGGCGGAACTGTTCCGGGACCGGGAGAACGTGGTCGTGTTGCGCACGTTCTCCAAGGCCTACGGACTGGCCGGGTTCCGGGTCGGGTTCGCGATCGGCCCGGAGCCGGTCATCACCGCGGTGCGCAAGTGCTCGCTGCCCTTCGGTGTCAGCCATGTCGCGCAGCAGGCGGCGATCGCCTCGCTCGGCGCCGAGACCGCATTACTCGAACGGGTCGAGGCGCTGGTCGCGGAGCGGAACCGGGTGGCCGAGGGGCTGCGCGCGGCCGGCTGGGACGTACCGGACGCGCAGGGCAACTTCGTCTGGCTGGCGCTCGAGGACGACGCCGTACCGTTCGCCGAGATGGCCCAGGCCGAGGGGATCGCGGTCCGGCCGTTCGCCGGTGACGGGGTCCGGGTGACGATCGGCGAGCCCGAGGCGAACGACATCTTCCTGACCGTCGCCGAGAAGTGGCGCAGTTGAATCCCAGCCTGGTCTGGATCTCGGGAGCGTCATCCGGGATCGGTGCCGCCCTCGCCGCGAGCGTGCCCTTCGACGACGCCGTGGTCGTCGACATCTCCCGCCGGGGTGGTACGCCCGGTACTGAGCACCTTCGCGCCGATCTCGCCGATCCGAGCTCATGGCAGCTGGTGGCCGAGGACTTCGCCCGGCGGCTGTACGGGTTCGACGGTGACCGGGTGGTGTTCGTCCACAACGCAGGGACGCTGGAGCCGATGGTGGCTGCAGCGATGGCGGACCCGGCGGCGTACGAGCGAGCGGTGCTGCTCAACTCCGCGGCGCCACAGGTCCTCGGTCAGGCCTTCCTGCGAGCCGTCAACGGGCTGAACTGCGAGCAGCACCTGCTGGTGCTGTCGTCGGGTGCCGCACGGACGCCGTATGAGGGATGGTCCGCCTACGGCGCCGGCAAGGCCGCGGTCGACCAGTGGGTCCGGTCGGCCGGTCTGGAGCAGGATCGCCGCACAGTGCCCTGCCGGGTGATCGCGGTCGCACCCGGCGTGGTCGACACCGCTATGCAGCGACAGATCCGCGAGTCGACAGAGTTCCCCCGCGCCGAGCGTTTCCGCGACCTGTACGCGGGCGGCGGCCTGACCGATCCGGTCGACGCCGCCCGCGGCATCTGGTCACTGCTTGGCCGGGACCTTCCCAACGGCTCGGTCGTCGACCTGCGAAATCTCTAGCGACCTGTCCTCCGTCGCCGCCGGAACCGGGGTACGACGGCGCTCGGCCGACACCACCAGGCCGACGCCGAGCACGACGATCGCGCCGCCGAGGACGATCGACAGGGTCACCGACTCGTTCAGGATCAGCCATCCCAGGAAGACGGCCACCACCGGGTTGACGTATGCGTAGGTGCCGACCAGTGAGATCGGCGCGTTGGCCAGCAGGTACGAGTAGGCGCTGTAGGCCACCAGGGAGCCGAATCCGACCAGATATGTCAGCGCCACCCAGCCCTCGAGGTCGACCCCGGCCAGGTCCACGCGGCCGGCCTCACCGGTGACCAGGCCGATCACGATCATCGCCAGCCCGCCGGCATACATCTCGTACACGCTGGCGACCAGCGGGTCCTTCGGCAGCCCGAGTCGGGGCGAGAACCGTGACCCGACAGCCCAGCTGACCGTGCCGAACACCAGGATCGCCACCGACAGCGGCTTGGCACTCGTGTCGCCGCCGGACAGCGCCAGCAGCGCGACCCCGCTGAACCCGCCGAGCACGCCGATCCAGGTCAGCAGCCGCGGCCGCTCGCCGCCGAACACGCGCAGCAGGATCAGCCACAGCGGTACGGCCGCGACCAGCAGCGCGGCCAGTCCGGACGGCACCGTCTTCTCCGCGACCGCGACAGCACCGTTGCCGAAGGCAAGCAGCAACAGGCCGACCAGTGCCGCGCCGGCGAGCTCGCGCCTGGTCACCCGCAGCCGTCGCACGCCGGACCGCAGCGCCAGTATCGCGGCCAGTGCGGTCCCGGCGATCAGGAACCGGGTCGCCATCCCGAACATCGGCGGTATCCCGGCCCTGACCACTACGCGGATCCCCAGATACGTCGAGCCCCACACGACGTACACGATGCCGAGCGCCACCCACACCATCGGCCCCACCGAGGTGCTGTGCTCGGCGCGCGTAGCCGATACGCGGGTCACGGTGCCTGCCTGTGCCATCTCCCCTCCTCCGGAAGTGAGAAACCGCCACCGGCCGTCAAGATCCGGTCACGAGTGTCTTGTACGAACGATCCTTACTCTAACGATCGCCATCGACAGTCCTCAATGGTGTTTCCGGTCACTCGCAGGGAACACTGATCACACTCCGTATGCATGGCCGATGGCTTTGCGGATCGATACGCGGTTGTGACAGATGAGAGAAGATGGAGGCGGAAGCTGTCATACAGGCGGACCGGATGACCAGAGGATGGAACGGGTGTCTCAGCGCGATGGACGCGGCGGCGTACCCGCGTATCACGACGCTCCCGACCATTTCGCTACCGGGCCGCGAGGTCTGTACGGTGTCCGGCAAGGACGGTGGCGCACCGCCGTCCGGCTTGGAAACCGCGTATTACCCAACGGTCTTGACCTCCGGGCCACACCCGGCTGAACGTGATGTCGGGACCCGTGAAACGCCGGCGCGCGGCGATCCCGCGCCCGCCACACGAGGAGTGCATGTGACCGAGTCGTCCACAACCCCGCAGGCTCCGCCCGCAGCAACCCTGACCGAGGCCTTCGCACCTGCGCAGGCGCCGGGCAGTCCCGAACAGCCGCCCACCGAAGTCGAGTTCGTCCAGTTGCTCACCCCCGAGGGCGAGCGGGTCGAGCACCCCGACTACTCCTTCGACCTCGACGACCAGACGATCAAGGGCTTCTACCGCGACATGGTGCTGGTCCGCCGGATCGACACCGAGGCGACCGCGTTGCAGCGTCAGGGCGAGCTCGGAATCTGGGCCTCGCTGCTCGGCCAGGAGGCCGCCCAGATCGGTTCCGGTCGCGCGCTGAACAAGCGCGACATGGTCTTCCCGACGTACCGCGAGCACGGTGTGGCCTGGTGCCAGGGCGTGAACCCGCTCAACCTGCTCGGCCTGTTCCGCGGTGTCGACCAGGGCGCCTGGGACCCGCGTGAGAACAACTTCCACCTGTACACGATCGTGATCGGCGCGCAGACCCTGCACGCCACCGGGTACGCGATGGGCCAGCAGCGCGACGGCGTCATCGGCGACCCGGACGACGGTGAGGCGACGATCGTCTACTTCGGTGACGGCGCCTCCAGCCAGGGCGATGTGAACGAGGCGTTCATCTACGCGTCGGTGTTCAACGCGCCGGTGGTGTTCTTCTGCCAGAACAACCAGTGGGCGATCTCGGAGCCGATCGACCGGCAGACCCGGATCCCGTTGTACCAGCGTGCCGCCGGCTTCGGTTTCCCCGGCGTCCGCGTCGACGGCAACGACGTGCTCGCGACGTACGCGGTAACCCAGCAGGCACTGCGCCGGGCCCGCGAGGGTAGCGGCCCGACGTTCGTGGAGGCGTACACGTACCGGATGGGTGCGCACACCACGTCGGACGACCCGACCAAGTACCGGCTCAGCCAGGAACTCGAGCACTGGCGGCTCAAGGACCCGATCGAGCGGGTCAAGGCGTACCTGGTCCGCACCGGTGCCGCCGGCAACGACTTCTTCGAGGACGTGGACGCCGAGGCCGACAAGGTCGCCGCCGAGCTCCGGTCGGGCTGCCTGTCGATGCCCGACCCGGACCTGACCGACCTGTTCGACAAGGTGTACGTCGAGCAGACCCCGCAGCTGGCCCAGCAGCGTGATCAGTTCGCCGCGTACGCCGCGTCCTTCGAGGGGGTGCAGTGATGGCCACCAAGATCAGCCTCGGCAAGGGCATCAACCTCGGTCTGCGCCGCGCGATGGAGGCCGACCCGAAGGTCCTCGTGATGGGTGAGGACATCGGCAAGCTCGGCGGTGTCTTCCGCGTCACCGATGGCTTGCAGAAGGACTTCGGCGAGGATCGGGTGATCGACACCCCGCTGGCCGAGTCCGGCATCGTCGGCACCGCTGTCGGCCTCGCGCTGCGCGGGTACCGGCCGGTCTGCGAGATCCAGTTCGACGGGTTCGTGTTCCCGGCGTACGACCAGATCATCAACCAGGTCGCCAAGATGCACTTCCGCTCGATGGCCAAGCTCAACCTGCCGATCGTGATCCGGATCCCGTTCGGCGGCGGCATCGGCGCGGTCGAGCACCACTCGGAGTCGCCGGAGTCGCTGTTCGCGCACGTCGCCGGTCTCAAGGTGGTGTCCTGCGGCAACCCGGTGGACGCGTACTGGATGATCCAGCAGGCGATCGCCTCCGACGATCCGGTGGTGTTCTTCGAGCCGAAGCGGCGCTACCACGAGAAGGGCGAGCTGGACGAGTCGGTGACGACCGCGCCGGTGCCGCTGCACCAGGCGATGGTCCGTCGCGACGGCACCGACGCGACGCTGTTCTGCTATGGCCCGATGGTCAAGACCTGCCTGCAGGCGGCCGAGGCCGCAACGGAGGACGGGCACAACCTCGAGGTCGTCGACCTGCGCACGATCTCGCCGCTCGACCTGGCGACGATCTTCGAGTCGGTGAAGAAGACCCGCCGCGCGGTCGTGGTGCACGAGGCGCCGCTCACCCTGGGCCCGGGTGCCGAGCTGGCCGCCCGGGTGACCGAGGAGTGTTTCTACCACCTGGAGGCGCCGGTGTTGCGGGTGGCCGGGTTCGATACGCCGTACCCGCCGTCGCGGGTGGAGGAGGAGTACCTCCCCGATCTGGACCGGGTGCTGGACGGCGTCGACAAGGTGATGGAGTACTGATGGCGGTCCAGGAGTTCCGCCTCCCCGACGTCGGGGAGGGTCTGGTCGAGGCCGAGATCGTGTCCTGGAAGGTCAAGCCCGGCGACACGGTCAAGCTCAACGACACCATCGTCGAGATCGAGACCGCCAAGTCGCTGGTCGAGCTGCCGGTGCCGTTCGCCGGCGTGATCACCGAACTGCTGGTGCCCGAGGGTGAGACCGTACCGGTCGGAACACCGATCATCGCGGTGAACATCGGCGGCCCGGAGGATCTGACCCCGCCGGTGTCGACGCAGGGTACGCCGACGGAGGACATGGTCCCCGAGGTGCAGAGCCCTGGCGACGAGGAGCGGGTCGAGCCGGGGCTGATCGGCGGGCCGGCGCCGGGCGGCCGTACCGCGGTACTGGTCGGCTACGGACCGAAGACCACCGAGGCCAAGCGCCGCCCCCGCAAGGGCGCCGGTCCGGTTGCGGCTCCGGCGTCTGCGGCGCCACCTCCGGTGGAGGTGCCGGTCGAGGCACCCGCGCCTACGCCGGTGGCGAAGACGTCGGGCGAGGCTCGGGCGCTGGCCAAGCCGCCGGTGCGCAAGCTGGCCAAGGACCTGGGCGTCGACCTGGCCGATGTGACCCCGACGGGCGAGGGCGGGATCATCACCCGCGCCGACGTCGAGTCGCACGCGGCCGCCCCGTCGGCGGTGTCGGCACCCGCCGCGGCCCAGGCTGCCCAGCCTGCCGCCGTACTTCCGTTCCCGGGTCAGACCGAGACCAGGATCCCGATCAAGGGCGTACGCAAGGTCACCGCGCAGGCGATGGTGGCCAGCGCCTTCACCGCACCGCACGTCACCGAGTGGGTCACCACCGACGTCACCGCGACGATGGACCTGGTCCAGCGGTTCAAGCAGTCCCGCGAGTTCGACGGCATCAAGGTCTCGCCGCTGCTGATCGTGGCCAAGGCCTGCATGCTGGCGATCCGACGTACGCCGGAGATGAACGCGTCCTGGGACGAGGCGGCGCAGGAGATCGTGCTCAAGCATTCGGTGAACCTCGGCATCGCGGCGGCGACCCCGCGCGGGCTGATCGTGCCCAACATCAAGGGCGCCGACAGCATGCCGCTGCCCGACCTCGGCCGGGCGATCAACGACCTGACCGCGGTCGCCCGTGAGGGTAAGACCCAGCCGGCCGATCAGGCGGGCGGGTCGTTCACGATCACCAACGTCGGCGTGTTCGGCGTCGACGCCGGAACGCCGATCCTGAACCCGGGCGAGGTCGGCATCCTCGCGTTCGGCGCGGTCCGCAAGCAGCCGTGGGTCGTCGACGACGAGATCGTCGTCCGGCAGATCACGACGCTCGCGGTGTCGTTCGACCATCGGGTGGTGGACGGTGAGCAGGGCTCGCGGTTCCTGGCCGATGTGGCCGGGATCCTCGAGGACCCGGCCAGGGCGCTGCTGTTCTGACGCGGTTGTCCGGGGGCCCGCGGGCCCCCGGACAACGCCGCGCCGCCTAGATGTCGTCGATCCTGCGGCGTTCTTCGATCGTCGTGCTCGTGCCGGCCCGGCCACGCTGGGCCAGGATCATGACCAGGACAAGCCCGAGCGCACCCGCGCCCATCAGGATGTAGCCGACCATGGTGAGGTCCACACCGCTGATCCGGTCGGAGACCGCGAACGCGAGGATCCCGCCGATGGCGATCAGGAAGATGCCGGCTCCGATACCCATGGCGCTGACGGTATGGCGCAACCTGGGACGGATTCGCCCGTGAGCGTGTCGCCCTATCGCTTGACTTTGCGGGCCCAGACGAAGCGTGTCACTTTGCGGGCGGGGCGGTCGCTCCGTCGCGCGGCGGCGTGGCGCGGCCGAGCCGGTCACCGAGCGTACGGATGTACTCGACAAGTTCGGGCGGTTCGTGCACCTCGAAGTCGTAGCCCAGCATGATCAGCCCGAACGCCGTCCACTCGAGCGTGTCGGTGTGGCCGTGCAGCCGGCAGCGGTGGTCATCGAGTGGTACGACGTCGCCGATCCGGCCGCGTACCTGTTCATAAGGCGCATGGATGGTGGCCACCGCCCGGTACGTCGGCACCGACGAGAACATCTGGTCGCGGACGAACGCCGCCGCGTCACCGCCGGGGATCTCCCGTACTCCGATCCGCGCACCGGTGGGCTGTGGTGCGTCGATCCGGTCCACCCGGTACGTCCGCCAGTCCCGGCGATCGTTGTCGTAGGCGACGAGGTACCAGCGGCGGCCGGACGCGAGCAGCCGGTGCGGATCGACGTGCCGGCGCGACTCGGTCCCGTCGTGCGACCTGTACCGGAACCGGACCCGTTCGCGGTTCTCGACGGCGGCCGCCAGCACGATCAGCCGCTCAGGGTCGACGAGCTCGGCGTTGGTGGACATCGGCGGCGGCAGCGTCAGCTGCTCGGTGGCCCGCGCGATGGTGCGGACCCGGTAGCGCAGCCGCGACGGCAGCACCTGCTCGAGTTTGGTCAGCGCGCGGACCGCGGACTCCTCGATCCCGGCCACGTGCTGGCCGGCCGCCGTCCGCAGCCCGACCGCCATCGCGACCGCCTCGTCGTCGTCGAGCAGCAGCGGCGGCATCGCCTTGCCGGCCACCAGCCGATAGCCGCCGGTGGCGCCCATCGTCGCCTCGACCGGGTACCCGAGTTCGCGGAGCCGGTCGATGTCGCGCCGTATCGTTCGCGGGGTGACCCCGAGCCGCTCGGCCAGTTCGCTGCCGGGCCACTCGCGCGGCGTCTGCAGCAGCGACAGCAGCGCGAACAATCTCGTCATGAATCCCAGACTGGCAGATTTCTAGGACAGGATCGGTCCTAGATGACGTCTAGCGTCGTGCTCATCAAACAGCCGAAGAACAAGGAGCGCGACATGATCCCCGAGGGCTACCACTGCGTGACACCGTGGATGATCGGCGGCGACACCGCCGGCCTGATCGACTTCCTGGTCGCGGCGTTCGGTGCCGAGGAACTGGGCCGGATGGCCGACGAGAACGGCCTGATCGGACACGCCGAGGTCCGGATCGGCGACTCGGTGCTGATGATGTTCGACAAGCCGGACTGGCCGCCGACACCGGCGTTCCTGCGCCTGTACGTCGACGATGTCCACGCCACTTTCGCCCCGGCGGTCGAGGCCGGCGCCCGGGTCGTGACCCAGCCGACGCATCTGTCCTGGGGCGATCTGGTCGGCCGACTCGCCGACCCGTACGGCAACCTGTACTGGGTGCAGACC
>JBKPSJ010000192.1:0-10148 GCA_046765875.1 Actinomycetota bacterium | reverse complement strand
CTCGACGCCGGTCAGCGGCCGACTCGTGTCGAACCGGGACTCGCGCAGCATCCGCGCGAACGCGTCCAGATCGCGGTGCACCTGGTCGCGGAACCGGGTCCGGTCGGCTCGGGTGAACTCGACGCGATCGACCTCTTCACCCATGGCGCCCTCCCTGGGGGAAACCGGTGCTCTTGGCCTTAGTCTGCAGGATTCCGGCCGCCGTGTTCGCGTACAGCGTGCCCGAGATCGTCGGTGCGGCCGCGCAGAATAGGTGCCGTGCGCAGCGAACCGTCGATCCTGCACGTCGACCTGGACGCGTTCTTCGCGGCGGTCGAGCAGCGGGACAAGCCGTCGTTGCGCGGCAAGCCGGTGGTCGTCGGCGGCATCGGCCAGCGCGGCGTGGTGTCGACCGCGTCGTACGAGGCCCGCCGGTACGGCGTTCGTTCGGCAATGTCGACCGCGGAAGCGCGTTCGCGGTGTCCGCATGCGGCGTTCCTCGGCACCCGGTTCCCGGCGTACAAGCGCACAAGCGTGGCGGTGATGGCGCGGCTGCGGGCGCTCTCGCCGCTGGTCGAGCAACTCTCCGTCGACGAGGCGTTCGTGGACCTGGCTGCGGCCGGGCTGACCGGTCTGACGGTCGACGACGTGACCCGGATCGCCGCGGACCTCAAGGCCGAGATCGCCGCGGCCAGCGGCGGGCTGACCGCGTCGGTGGGCGCCGCCACCTCCAAACTGGTGGCCAAGATCGCCAGCGACCTGGACAAGCCGAACGGGACCGTCGTGGTGCCGGCCGGCACCGAGGCCGCCTTCATGGCGCCGATGCAGGTCACAGTGATCCCCGGCGTCGGCCCGGCGACGGCGCAGCGGCTCGGCATGACCGGAGTGCGGACGGTGGGCGACCTGCAGCAGGTGCCGGTCGAGGAACTGGTCCGGCACCTCGGCACCGCACACGGCACCGGGCTGAGCCGGCTGGCGGTGGCCGACGACGACCGGCCGGTGGTCAGCGACCGGGAGACCAAGTCGGTCAGCATCGAGGACACCTTCGACACCGATATCGCCGACCGGGCGCTGCTGGCGGCGATCGCAGAGCGGATGGCTCATCGCGTCGCGGAGCGCCTCCGCAAGGCCCAGTTGTCCGGCCGCACGATCACCGTCAAGACCCGGATGCACGACTTCACCACGCACACCCGCTCGCAGACCGTCGCCGGGCCGACCGATGACCCGCGCCTCATCGCCCGGGTCGCGCGCCGGCTGCTCGAGGACAGCGACATCTCCGGCGGGATCCGGCTGGTCGGCGTCGGCGTGTCGTCGCTGGCCGACTGGATCCAGGACGGCCTGTTCCCCGACGACGCGTTCGCCGAGATCGATGCCCACGGCAACGACCAGGTGCTCGACCTGGACCAGCCGCTGGCGACCGGTCGGTCGGGCTACTACCCGGGCCAGGACGTGGTGCACGCCACCCACGGTCACGGCTGGGTCTGGGGCTCGGGCCGCGGCCGGGTGACGGTCCGATTCGAGACCGCCGACACGCCACCCGGGCCGGTCCGCACGTTCGCCGTCGACGACGCGGACCTGTCGGTCTACGCGTTCCCCGAGGAGCTCCCTGCCGGGTCGGGGACCGAGGCCGCCGGCTGAGCCAGACCGCCTTCTATGATGTGCGGACCATGACGGAGTGGCTTCTGGTGCTGGCCGGGGTGGCGCTGACGGCCGGTACCGCCGTCTTCGTCGCGGCGGAGTTCTCGTTCGTCGCCCTCGACCGGCACACCGTGCAGAAGGCGGTCGACGCCGGCGACAAGCGGGCCTCGGTGGTGCTCGGCTCGCTGCGCCGGCTGTCCACCCAGCTGTCGGCCGCACAGGTCGGCATCACGCTGACCACCCTCGTGCTCGGCTACATCACCGAACCCTCCCTCGGCCGGCTGCTGGTCGGCCCGGTCGAGGCGCTCGGCGTACCGCAGGACTCCGCGGAGCCGATCGCGACCGGCGCCGCGCTGGTGATCGTCACGGTGTTCTCGATGGTCTTCGGCGAACTGGTCCCGCAGTTCCTCGGCATCTCCGTACCGCTGGCCACCGCGAAGGTGGTCGCCGTCCCGGTCCGGGCCTTCTCGGTGGTCGCGATGCCGCTGATCGCACTGCTCAACGGCTCGGCAAACCGGGTGCTCCGTGCGTTCGGCGTCACCCCGCAGGAAGAGTTGTCCGGCGCGCGTACGCCACAGGAACTGGCATCGCTGGTACGCCGCTCCGCCGAGGCCGGCACGCTCCGTCGCCGCACAGCGCAGCACCTGACCAAGCTGCTGGACTTCGGCGAACGGACCGCCGCCGACGTGATGAGCCCGCGGGTCCGGGCGACCGCGATCGAGATCGACGCCACCGCCGCCGACGTGCTGACCAACGCCCGGATCACGGGTCATTCGCGGTTCCCGGTGATCGGCGAGGACTGGGACGACGTCCGCGGCGTCGTGCATGTCAAGCGGGCCTTCGCCGTGCCTCACGAACAGCGCGCCGCCACACCGGTGACCGCGCTGATGGGCGAGGCGATGCTGGTGCCGGAGACGATCCACCTCGACCCGCTGCTGCTCCAGCTGCGCGGTGCCGAGCTCCAGCTCGCGGTGGTGGTCGACGAGTACGGCGGGACGTCGGGCGTGGTCACGCTCGAGGACGTCATCGAGGAGGTCGTCGGCGAGGTCAGCGACGAGCACGACCCGGCGCCGGTCGAGGTACGGCACCACCCGGACGGTTCGTGGACGGTGCCGGGCCTGTGGCGGCCGGACGAGGTCCGCGAACACCTCGGCGCGCCCGTGCCGGACGGACCGGCGTACGAGACCGTCGGCGGGTACGCGATGGCGGCGATCGGCCGGGTACCGCGGACCGGTGACACGGTCGCGGTGCCGGGCTGGACGATCCAGGTCGACCGGATGGAGGGCCACCGGGTGGAGCGGCTGCGGTTCACCCCGATCGCCGGCGCGGAGCAGGACGGTGATGACCGGTGAGCCATGCCGCCGCGCTGTGGCTGTCGCTGGCGCTGCTGCTCGGCAACGCGTTCTTCGTCGGCGCCGAGTTCGCGGTGATGACCGCGCGGCGGTCGCAGCTCGAGCCGATGGCCGCGGCCGGCAGCCGCCGGGCCCAGGTGTCGCTGCAGGCCCTCGAGCACGTCGCGTCGCTGCTGACCTGTGCCCAGCTCGGCATCACGGTCTGCTCGGTCGGCCTGGGTGCGGTCGCGGAGACCGCGTTGCATGAGATGCTGCATACCCCGTTCGAACGGGCCGGGCTGCCGGACGCGGCCGCCAACGCCGTGGCTCTGGCACTCGCGCTGCTGATCGTCGCGTACCTGCACGTCGTGGTCGGCGAGATGGTCCCGAAGAACCTCGCGATCGCCGGACCGGACCGGGCCGCGCTGGCACTGGCACCGCCGCTGCTTTACATCACCCGGGCGCTCCGTCCGCTGATCCGGCTGATGGAGGGCGCGGCCAAGGGGGTGGTCCGGTTGCTCGGGGTCGAGCCTAAGGACGCGATCGCGTCGACGTTCACCGCCGAGGAGGTCCAGTTCATCGCCGCCGAGAGCCATCGCGAGGGACTGATCGAGGAACGCCAGCACGGCCGGGTCCTCGACGCGCTCGAGTTCAGCGACCGGGTGGCCGGCGACCTCGCCGTACCGCTGGATCGGCTGATCGTCCTGCCGTACGCCGCCAGCCCCGCGGACGTGGAGCGGCTGGTCGCCGAGCACGGCTACTCGCGCTACCCGATGCTCGGTGAGTCCGGCGCCTTCGTCGGCTACCTGCATCTCAAGGACACGCTGCACGCCAGCGAACCCGACTACGACCGGCCGATCCCGCAGATCCGGATCCGCCGGCTGCCACTGGTGTCGGCCGACGTCGAGGTCGATGACGTGTTGTCGGTGATGCAGCGCACCGGTGCGCACCTCGCCCAGGTCGTTGCCGGCGGCACCGTTATCGGCGTGGTGTTCCTTGCCGACGTGCTCGATGAACTCGTCGGCGAAATCACCTAGGTCACTCCCATCGCAATCGGGCTGCGAGCTGGATCACACGGATCTTTCGATGAATCCTGACCGGTGTGCGGATCGGGAACGCTGACGGACAGCCGAGACGAGAAAGGGCCAGACATGTTGCTCGAGGGCAAGAACGCGGTCGTATACGGCGCCGGCGGCATCGGCCGGGCGATGGCCACCGGCCTGGCGGCCGAAGGCGCGTCGGTCTACCTGGCCAGCCGGACCAAGGCCAGGGCGGACCGGATCGCCGATGACATCCGCGCGGCCGGCGGCACCGCCGAGACCGCCGAGCTGGACGCGATGGACGAGACGGCGGTCGACCGGCACGCCGACGACGTCGCGCAGAAGGCCGGCAGCCTGGACATCAGCGTCAACGTGGTCTCGTGGGACGACGTCCAGGGCACCGCGCTCGCCGCGATGACGGTGGCCGACTTCGAGGCGCCGATCAGCAAGGCGATGCGCACGAACTTCCTCACCTGGCGGGCCGCCGCGCGGCACATGATCCCGCAGAAGTCCGGGGTGATCCTCGCCTTCGGCGGCAGCGGCGATCCGGTGCGCGACTACAACATCGGCGGCTTCCAGATCGCGCTGGAGGCGGTCGAGGCGCTGCGTCGCCAGTTCGCCGCCGAGAACGGGCGGCACGGGATCCGCGTGGTCAGCCTGCTCACCGGTGGCATACCGGAGACCATCCCGGCCGACTTCGAGGGCCGCGACGAACTGGTCGAGTTCCTGACCAAGCCGACGCTGCTCGGCCGGACGGCCACGCTCGAGGACGTCGGAGCGGTTGCGGCGTTCGCGGCATCGGACAAGGCGCGGATGATCACCGCAGCCTCGATCAACATCAGTGGCGGCGCCATCATCGGCTAGCCTGGCGCGAAGTAGTTGCCGCTAGCAACCATCTGTATGCGGCCCCGGCGACGGGTGGCTCGCCGGTACGCCGAGTCCCGACGCGGACGCGACGTACCGGCGGATCGCCGACCTCGCCCTGGGGTCGTTCGATCAGGGGCGGCCGGCGTGCGGGATGGCGACGTGGGTGGTCACTACCTGGCCGGTGCCCATCGCGTCGGCCATGCCCTCGAACCCCTTCCACTCGGTCGCCACCATGAACAGCGTCCGCCCGTCGTCGCCGCCCAGCATGCAGGCGAACCCGCCGCGGTCCAGGTCGACCGTGGCCAGGACGTCGCCGCCCTCGCGGACCCGCACGCAGCGCCGGTTGGGCACGTCGGCGTACCAGACCGCGCCCTCGGCATCGAGGCAGATCCCGTCCGGTACGCCGTCACCGAGCGCGGCCCAGACCCGCCGGTTCGACAGCCCGCCGTCCGGATCGATGTCGAACGCGGTCAGCCGGTTCGCGTACGACTCGGCGACGATCAGCGTCGAGCCGTCCGGCGTGATCGCCATGCCGTTTCCGAAGTGGATGTCGTCGGCCACCTCACGGGCGGTGCCGTCCGGCGTGACCACGGCGACCAGGCCAGGCTTGGGATTCTCGAAGTCGAACGTGCCGCCGTTGACGTACGCGTTGCCGCGTCCGTCGACGACCAACTCGTTGAACCCCGGAGCAATCCCCGACAGGTCGGCGTAGGTGACCAGCGAACCGTCGTCGTTCTGGACCAGCAGTTGCGCGGCCGGACCGGCGATCACCAGCAGCCGGCCGTCGGGAAGCCAGTCGATCGAGAACGGCACGGTGGACGGGTCGACCCTGGCCATCACCTCGCTGCTGCCGTCAGGGCCGACCGCGACCACCTCGCCGATCCCCCAGTTGGCGAACCACAGCCGCCCGTCGTGCCAGCGCGGCGACTCACCCTGACCCAGCCCGTCCAGCAGAACTCGAAGCTCGGACATCTCGCGTCTCCCTCTTGTCGTCGGAATCACCTTCACGACCTGGTAGAAGCTAGGTCTCCGATTTCGACATCTCGACGAGCAGATCTTCCTCGGCCGCCAAGACTTCGCCGCCGAAGACCGCCTGGGCCCGTTCGACCGAGGCCGCCCGGTCACTCAACGGCCAGAAATGCGTGAGCAGCAGCTGTCGGACGCCGGACCGCGCCGCCCAGGTCCCGGCCTCGGCCGCGGTCATCACCAGCCCCTCGCGTACCGGCGGCGCGTCCTGCAGCGTCGCGTCGGCGATGAACAGGTCCGCGTCGCGGGCCAGGTCGAGCAGCCGCTCGGGGTCGTCCGCTCGCGTCGGCGGGCCGCTGTCGCCGGTGTAGACGACCGTGAGCCCGGGTGCCTCCAGCCGGACGGCGAGGTTCGGGACATGATGTGGCGTCAATTCCGTGTCCAGGCGGAACGGCCCGATCTCCCCGTATGCCAGGTCGTGGATGTCGAAGACGGTGGCCGGGTCCGGTCGCGGCTCCAGCGTCCGGAGCACATCGACAACACCGGGCTCGCAGTACAGCGGGAGAGGATCGGCGTCTGGGGCGAGATCCTGCCGGACCCGGGCCAGGCCGCTGACGTCGACACAGTGGTCCGGGTGGCGGTGCGTGACCACCACGGCGTCCACGCCACCGTCCGGCATGTGCGTCAGCAGTCGCGGCAGGGCGGCGTACCCGAGATCGAGCAGGATCCGGAAGCCGTCGTACTCCAGCAGGAACCCGGCACACGCCCGGCCCGGCTCCGGCCAGGCGCCGCAACTGCCGAGCACTCGCAGCGACGGCACTCAGTAGTCCTCGGTTGACAGGGTCCGGAACACGATCCCGGCCGCGACCAGCCGGTCGCGCAGGTGCTTGCCAAGGGCGGCGGCTGTGGTGGTCTGGCCGGCCACCGCCGGTACGTCGTCGAGCGCCAGGCACAGGGCGGACTCGGCCAGCATCTTCGCGGTCTCGCCGTACCCGGGGTCGCCGCCGGAGACCTCGGTGCGTACCCGGCGGCCGCCACCCTCCCCGGTGAAGCGGGCCCGGAACCACGATCGTGCCCGGCGTTCGGGGTCCGGCCCGTGTCCCGGTGCCAGGCGGTCCTGCAGAGCCCGCCGCAACGGCGGTATCTGCGCGGCGGCCATCAGCCCGGCCACGCCCGCGAAGCCGCCGACCACCATCGGCAGTCGCTTCACGGCGGCGTAGTGGCTGTACCGGAAGTCAGGGCCGTACTCGTCGAGCGCGGCGGCCGAGCGGACCACGACCTGGGGGTCGACGGTTGGCAGCGGCACCGCCCAGAACCCTTCACGACGATGGATCCGGCCGGTGATGTACCGCACGGACCGGTCAGGTGGGCGCGGCTCGACCCGGCGACGTGCCCTATGCGCCTGCACGCTCTGGCGACCGCGCGAGAGCCCGGTCAGTGTGGAGCCGAAGGTGCCGCCGGAGGGCCGGCCGGACGCCCGGATCATCCCGGTCATCGTGATCGGCACATTCGCCGGCAACTGCCCGACCGTGTACTGCACGCCGAGGTCGTAGGGAATCGATTCGAACCCGGCGGCGTGGATGAGCCGGGCCCCGGTCTCGACGGCGCGCTGGTGGTAGCGCAGGTACATCGTGTCGATGAACTCCGACTCGCCGGTGAGGTCCAGGTACGCAGTGCCCGCGGCGGCGCAGGCCGCGACCAGCGGTTCGCCGTAGGAGATGAACGGGCCGACGGTGGTGGCGATGACCCGGGTCGCCTCGGCGACGGCGGTCATCGACGCCGCGTCGGTCACGTCCGCCTCGAGCACCGGCACGTCCCGGCCGAGCCGCTCGACGAGCGCGTCCAGCTTGGATTTGTTGCGTCCGGCAACGGCCAAGCGCAGATCGTCCGGCGCGTGCTCGGCCAGGTACTCCGCCGTCAGGCCACCGGTGAACCCGGTCGCGCCGAACACCACCACGTCGTAGTCAGGATCTATCGCCACGCCGCCACCCTATTTCTTTGTCCAGGCTGACCGGCGTGCTGAGTGTCGCGACCGTCAACGCCAACGGGATCCGGGCGGCGTTCCGGCGCGGCATGGGTCCGTGGTTGCGCGATGTACAACGTCTGAAAGCACGCTGAAAGTCTCGATTGGCACTGTTTCGTCGACGGGAATTGGACCTGATGCCGGGGCCGGGGTCCATGCCAAGGTCGGTCCACGACCTGACGAGAGGGGCTCGCCGATGACCACCACCGCGCCGGACCTGCAGAACTTCGACGGGCACCTCCTCGCGCCCGGCGACCCAGACTACGACCTGGCCCGCACGGTGTGGAACGGCATGGTCGACCGGCGGCCGGACGTGATCGCCCGCTGCACGAGTGCGGCCGACGTCGCCGCCGCGATCCGGTTCGCCCGCGAGCGCGACCTCGAGATCGGCGTACGCTGCGGCGGCCACAGCATCCTCGGGATGTGCGTGCCCGACGGCGGCATGATGCTCGACCTGTCGCCGATGGGCGCGGCCCGGGTCGACCCGGAGCGCCGGACCGCGTACGTCCAGGGCGGCGCGCTGCTGGGTGCGCTCGACCAGGCCAGCGTCCCGCACGGGCTGGCCACCACGGCCGGGAACGTCTCGCACACCGGCGTCGGCGGGCTCACACTCGGTGGCGGGATGGGCTGGCTCGCCCGCGAGCGCGGGTTGAGCTGCGACAACGTCACCGGGTTCGAACTGGTCACCGCCGACGGCGAGCGGGTCCGCGCCGACGCCGGCGAGAACCCCGAACTGTTCTGGGGCCTCCAGGGCGGCGGTGGCAACTTCGGCGTCGTCACCGAGTTCGAGCTCGCGCTGCACCCGACCCCGAACCAGGCACTCGTGGTCGAGCTGTTCCACCCGATCGACCAAGCCGAGGCCGTACTGCGCGGCTGGCGCGACCTGAACGCCCGGGCGCCGCGCAACGTCACGTTCGCCGCATGGGTCGGTGAGCTGGACGGCACACCGGTCGCGAACGCCGGATTCGTCTGGATCGGCGACCCCGGGGACGCCCGGCCGCTGCTGGACGAGTTCCGCGCACTGGGCAAGCCGGCCACGGAACGGGTCGAGCCGATGTCGTACCTGGACCTGCAGACGATGGACGACAACGTCCAGGGCCACCTGTACCGGCGGTACTGGAAAGGCCACTACTTCCGCGAGCTGTCCGACGAAGCCATCCACGCCTTCCTGATGCGCGGCACCGATGACGGCCACGGCGACCTGCTGCCCGCCGCCAGCCTGCAGGCCTACGGCGGCGCGATCGCCGAGGTCGGCGAGGACGCGACCGCGTTCAGCCACCGTGACACCGCGTTCGAATACGTCTGCGCGGCCCGATGGGACGACCCTGCCGAGGACGCCGACAGAATGGCCGCCGCGCGCCGCTACGCCAACTCACTGACGCCGTACGCGATCGGCCAGTACGTCAACACGATCACCGACGAGGGCGTCGGCCGGGCGTACACCGACAGCAAGCTGGCCCGGCTCATGGCGCTCAAGGACCGGTACGACCCCGACAACGTCTTCCACTTGAACCACAACATCACGCCGACCCCCCGATAACCCCTGCGACCGGCGCTGCGCCCAGAGGTAGCCTCTCGACATGCCTGAGCTGACTCCTCCCGTCGCGGCCCGCAAACCAGTCGAGCGCAAGCACCACGGCGACGTGTTCGTCGACGAGTACGAGTGGCTGCGCGACAAGACCGACGACGAGGTTCTGGACTACCTGCGCGCCGAGAACGAGTACACCAAGGCCCGTACCGCCGGGCAGGAGTCGTTGCGCGAGGCAATCTTCGGCGAGATCTCCGAGCGTACCCAGCAGACCGACCTGACCGTGCCGGTACGGCACGGCCGGTACTGGTACTACACGCGCACTGTCGAAGGCCTGCAGTACGGCATCCACTGCCGGGTCGAGGCGACCTCGGACGAGCCGCCGTCGACCGAAAGCGCTCCCGAGGGCGAGCAGGTGCTGCTGGACGGGAACGCCGAGGCCGGCGATTCGGAGTTCTTCGCGCTCGGCACCTTCGACCCGTCGCCGGACGGCCGGCTGCTGGCGTACTCGGTCGACCTGACCGGCGACGAGCGGTTCACGCTGAGGGTCAAAGACCTCGGCACCGGCGACCTGATGGCCGACGAGATTCCGCAGGTGCACTACGGCTCGGCGTGGTCCGCGGACGCCTCGACGATCTTCTACCTCACCGTCGATGACGCCTGGCGGCCGCACCGGGTGCACCGGCACCGGCTCGGCACCCCGGTCGCCGACGACGCGCTGGTGCTGGAGGAGCCGGACGAGCGGTACTGGGTCGACGTGTCGCTGACGCGCAACG
>JBKPSJ010000191.1:0-7259 GCA_046765875.1 Actinomycetota bacterium | reverse complement strand
GCGATCGTCGGCCGGCCCAACGTCGGCAAGTCCACTCTGGTGAACCGCATCCTGGGCCGTCGCGAGGCCGTGGTCGAGGACGTGCCCGGCGTGACCCGCGACCGCGTCTCGTACGACGCGAACTGGGGCGGGCGGCAGTTCACCGTCGTCGACACCGGCGGCTGGCACCCCGATGCCGTCGGGATGGCCGCCCAGGTCGCGGCGCAGGCTGAGATCGCGATCACTGCGGCGGACGCGGTGCTCTTCGTCGTCGACGCGACCGTCGGGATCACCGACGCCGACGAGGCCGTGGTCCGGGTACTGCGCAAGTCCGGCAAGCCGGTCGTACTCGCGGCGAACAAGGTGGACGACGCCCGTGGCGAGGCCGAGGCGATGGCGCTGTGGAACCTGGGCATCGGCGAGCCGTACCCGGTGTCCGCGATGCACGGACGGGGGAGCGGCGACCTGCTCGACGCCGTACTGGAAGCGCTGCCGCAGGCCCCGGCCGAGAGCGACGAGGCGACCGGCGGACCGCGCCGGGTGGCGATCGTCGGCAAACCGAACGTCGGCAAGTCCTCGCTGCTCAACAAGGTGGCCCGCGAGGACCGGGTCGTCGTACACGACATCGCCGGTACGACGGTCGACCCGGTCGACGAGTTGATCAACCTCGGCGGCGAGGTCTGGCGCTTCATCGACACCGCGGGCATCCGCCGCCGGGTGAAGACCGCATCCGGGCACGAGTACTACGCGAGCCTGCGCACCCATGCCGCGATCGAGCGTGCCGAGGTCGTCGTGGTCGTGGTGGACGCCTCCGAGCAGTTGTCGGAGCAGGACATCCGGATCATGGCCGAGGTCGAGGAGTCCGGCAAGGCGCTGGTGATCGCGTTCAACAAGTGGGACCTGGTCGACGCGGAGCGCCGGTATTACCTGGAGCGCGAGATCGAGCGCGATCTCACCCAGTTCCGCTGGGCGCCGCGGGTCAACATCAGCGCCTCGACCGGCCGGCACGTGGACAAGCTGGTGCCGGCATTGCGTGCCGCCTTGGACGGATGGCAGACGCGGGTGCCGACCGGTCAGCTCAACGCGTTCCTCGGCCGGCTCGTGGCCGCGCATCCGCATCCGGTACGCGGTGGCAAGCAGCCGAAGATCCTGTTCGGCACCCAGGCCTCGACGATGCCGCCGACCTTCATCGTGTTCACGTCCGGGCCGCTGGAGCCGTCGTACCAGCGCTTCATCGAGCGGCGGCTGCGCGAGGACTTCGGGTTCGTCGGCAGCCCGGTGCATGTGACCGTACGGCCGCGCAAGAAGAAGGCTGGCCGCTGACAGAGCGCCGCCTGGGGTATGGTGTTCTGCGCTCGTTCTTCGAGAACGATCGGGCTGTGGCGCAGTTGGTAGCGTACCGGTCTGGGGGACCGGGGGTCGCGAGTTCGAGTCTCGCCAGCCCGACAGCACGCGGGGCATCGACCGGAGTGATCGGGTCGGTGCCCCGCTCATTCTCTGCGGGGTGGTTTGGGCGGTTCCCTAGACTGCTGGCGTGGACGTCCTGGGGTGGTTGAGTCCTGACCGGATAGTCGCGAGCGGGGGATCGTGGGCGTTGTGGATCGTCGCCGCGATCATCTTCGCCGAATGCGCGATCCTGTTGGGCTTCTTTCTGCCCGGCGACACGCTGCTGTTCGGACTCGGCATGATCGCCGCCACCGGTGCGATCAACCAGCCGATCTGGCTGGTCTGCCTGGTGCTGTGCGTCGCGGCCGTCCTGGGCAACATCGCGGGGTACGAGTTGGGCTACCGATTGGGCGAAACCTTCCTGCGCGGTGAGCGACGGCAACTGATTCAGCGAAGGCACATCGAGCGGACCGAGCAGTTCTTCGACAAGTACGGCAGCCGCGCGATCGTGCTGGCCCGGTTCGTCGGCGTGGTCCGGTCGGCGATCACGATGGTCGCCGGCGCGGCCCGGATGAAAAGGGCGAAGTACTTCCTGTACAGCACGATCGGCGCGCTGATCTGGGCGGCGGGGATGACGCTGACCGGCTATTTCCTCGGCCGGGTTCCGTTCGTACGGCGGCACGTCCAGCCCCACCTCGACCTGTTCGTACTCATCGCGGTCGTGGGCACACTCGTCACCGTTGCCGTGCATCTCGTCCTGGACCGCCGCAAGCGTCCGGCTGATGACTCCCAAGCGGCCCTTGACGAGGGCGAGCTCGTGGACGCGAGGTCGCGGGGATGACGGTGCGCTGCGCGATCCTCGACGACTACCAGGGTGTGGCCGCGGGGCTCGCCGACTGGTCCGGTGTCGACCTGGTCGTCCTGCGTGAGCATCTGACCTCGGAGGACGATATCGTCGCCGCGCTCGTCGAGTGCGAGATCGTCGTCGCGATGCGCGAACGCACGCCGTTCCCGGCCTCGTTGTTCGCCCGGCTGCCGAATCTGCGGCTGCTGATCACCACAGGCTGGCGCAACGCGTCGATCGACTTCGCGGCGGCGGCCGAGCATGGCGTCACCGTCTGCGGCACCGGCAGCGCGTCAGAGCCGCCTGCGGAGCTGACCTGGGCGCTGATCCTCGGCCTGGCCCGCGGCGTTGCCACCGAGTCCGAGTCGGTGCGCCGCAACGGCCCATGGCAGAGCACGATCGGCATCGACCTGTACGGCGCCCGGCTCGGCCTGATCGGGCTCGGCAAGATCGGCGGCCAGGTGGCGGCGGTGGGGAACGCGTTCGGCATGGACGTAGTGGCCTGGAGCCAGAACCTGACCGACGAGCGGGCCGCCGAGGTCGGTGCGCGGCGGCTGGCGCTCGACGAGTTGCTCGAGACCAGCGACTTCGTGTCGGTCCATCTGACGTTGAGCGACCGTACCCGTGGGCTGCTCGGTGCGGACCAGCTCGCGCGGATGCGTCCAACGGCGTACCTGATCAACACCTCGCGCGCGGCGATCGTCGACGGCGAGGCACTGCTGGCCGCGTTGCGCGCGGGCTGGATCGCGGGCGCCGGGCTGGACGTGTTCGACACCGAACCGCTTCCGGCCGACGACGAACTGCGCCGGCTGCCGAATGTGCTGGCGACTCCGCACCTGGGATACGTGACCGAGCGGAACTACCGCATGTACTTCACCGAGGCGGTCGAGGACATCCACGCGTTTCTCGCCGGTGAGCCGATCCGTGTCATGACTGCCTAGGGTGTGTCAGACACGCCCTAGGGTGGTGCCATGGCGGGAGTGGGTTGATGCGGGCCTGGCGGGTGGTGCGGCCAGGGCCGGTCGCGAGCCGGCCGCTGGAGTTGCGCGATGAGCCGGTGCCGGTGCCTGGTGACGGTGAACTGCTTGTACGTGTGGTCGCCTGCGGCGTTTGCCGGACCGATCTGCATGTGTCCGAAGGGGATCTGCCGGTACACCGGGCGAATGTCGTACCGGGGCACGAGGTGGTCGGCGAGGTCGTCACCGGCGCAGGTGGCTTCCAGGCCGGCGACCGGGTCGGGATCCCGTGGCTGCGTGGCACCTGCGGCAAGTGCCGGTTCTGTCTGCGCGGGTCGGAGAACCTGTGCCCATACTCGGTCTACACCGGCTGGGATGCCGACGGCGGGTATGCCGAGTACGCCACCGTACCGTCCGCGTATGCGCTCAAGCTGCCCGGCGGATACCCCGACACCGAGCTGGCCCCGCTGTTGTGCGCCGGCATCATCGGGTATCGCGCCCTGAAGCGGGCAGAAGTACCCGAAGGCGGCCGGTTGGGCATCTACGGGTTCGGCGGCAGCGCCCATCTGACCGCGCAGGTCGCGATCGCCCGCGGCGCCACCGTGCACGTGGTGACACGTAGCGCCGCCGCCCGCGAACTTTCGCTGTCACTCGGTGCGGCGTCGGCGTCGGAGAAGGAACCGCCGGAGCTGTTGGATTCGGCGATCTTGTTCGCGCCGGTGGGGGAGCTGGTGCCGCCCGCGCTTGCGGCGTTGGACCGTGGTGGAACGCTGGCGATCGCCGGGATCCACCTGTCCGACATACCGCCGCTGAACTATCAGCGGCACCTGTTCGAGGAACGGCAGGTCCGCAGCGTGACGGCGAACACCCGCGCCGACGCGGCCGAGTTCCTCGAGACCGCCGGACGGCACAAACTCCGCGTCAGCGCCACGCCGTACCCGCTGGACCAAGCCGACCAAGCCCTCATCGACCTGTCGGAAGACCGCGTCAACGGCGCCGCCGTCCTCATCCCCTGACCGCCGCCCGCCGCCGCTGACTGGTTTGCGTCGGTGGGGTGAGGTGGGCAGGATGCCCGGGTGCGGTTTTCGATCAACATTCCGAACTTCGGCGACTTCGCGGACGCCCGGACGGTAGCGAAGGTGGCTGTCGCGGCTGAGCAGGCCGGCTGGGACGCGGTGTTCGTCTGGGACCACGTCGTGCACGACAAGCGGAAACGCGGGGACGATCCGTTCGGCGATCCTTGGATTCTGATGACAGCCGCGGCGCTGGCGACCTCCCGGATCAGGATCGGCCCGCTCGTCACGCCGGTCGCCCGTCGGCGCCCGCATCAACTCGCCCGGCAGGTCGCCACGCTGGACGCCCTCAGCGACGGCCGGGTGATCTTCGGCGCCGGGCTCGGCGGGCCGATCGAGGACGAGTTCGGCAGCTTCGGCGAACCCACCGACCCCGTCGTGCTGGCCGAGATGCTCGACGAGGGCCTCGACCTGCTGGTCCGCTATTGGTCCGGCGAGCGGGTCGACCACGACGGCAAGCACTTCCAGGTCCACGACGTGACCCTGCTGCCCGCGACCGTACAGCGACCGCGGCCGCCGGTCTGGGTGGCAGGGTACTGGCCGAAGCGCCGGCCGATGCGCCGCGCGGCCCGCTGGGACGGCGCGGTACCGCTGTTCGAGTCCGCCCGCCACGGGTACCTGCCGCCCGTCGACGAGGTCCGTGCTCTGGTGGCGTTCCTGCGTCAGCAGCGCGCTGACGACGACCCGTTCGAGATCGTCATCGGCGGCACCAGCCCGTCCGGCACGGCTGCCGCGCGCGATGTGATCGGGCCGATGGCTGACGCGGGTGCGACTTGGTGGGACGAGCGGCAGCCCCAGAGCAACCCGGACTTCCTCCGGCTCGAGCCGATCCTTCACCGGATCGAACAAGGGCCGCCCAGGCTCTAGCGGTACGCACTTGATTGCGCGTGTAATCGTGTAATCAGGAGGCGGCCATGGATGACAGCATCGATCACGACGACGACGTCCTCGACGCGTACTCGGCGGTAGTCTCGGGCGTGGCCGAACTGCTGATCCCACGGGTCGCGAGCCTGCGGATGCGTGGCGGCCGGCGCGGCGAGTCGGCCGGCTCCGGCGTCGTGCTGACCGGCGACGGGCACCTGCTCACGAACGCCCACGTCGTCGGGGACGGCATCGGCGGCATCGCCGAGTTCGCCGACGGCACGGACGCCCAACTGTCGCTGATCGGCGCCGATCCGCTGTCCGACCTCGCGGTCGTACGGGCCGACCGGGCGATCCCGGACCCGCCCGAGTACGGCGACGCCGACCGGCTCCGGGTCGGCAACCTGGTCGTTGCCGTCGGCAACCCACTTGGTCTGGCCGGCAGCGTCACCGCCGGTGTGGTGAGCGCGCTCGGCCGGTCGCTGCCGACCCGGTCCGGCTCCGCCAGCCGGATCGTCGAGGACGTGATCCAGACCGACGCCGCGCTGAACCCGGGCAACTCCGGCGGTGCCCTGGCCGACGGGCGCGGCCGGGTCGTCGGCATCAACACCGCCGTCGCCGGGGTTGGGCTCGGGCTGGCAGTGCCGGTCAACCCGACCACCCGGCGGATCATCTATTCGCTCTTGCACGACGGCCGCGTACGCCGTGCCTACCTGGGTCTCGTCACCACCCCCGCCCCGTTGCAGCCGCGGCTGGCCGAACGGTTTGGGCAACGTACGGCGCTCCGGGTGGTCGAAGTCGTACAGGGCAGCCCCGCCGAGTACGCCGGTCTGCACCGCGGCGATCTGGTGCTCGCCGTTCAGGGTGAGCCACTACGAGACGCCCAGTCGCTGCAGCGCCAGTTGTTCGCCGACGCGATCGGACGGCGTACCGAGATCACCGCGATCCGCAACGGCGCGCTCGTCGACGTCGTCACGATCCCGGCCGAGCTCGACGGATAGCCTCAGGCGAGCACGCTCTTCGCCGTGGCGAGGTTGTCGGCGGCCAGTACCAGGCGGGTGTTGGTGGCCAGGTAGGCGAGGGTGATGTTCACTCCGGCATCGCCGAGCTTGCGGGTGATCGTACCGAGTTCGCCCGGGCGGTCCCTGACCTCGATGACGACGACCTCCTCCTCGTTGACGACCTTGATCCCCGCATCGGCGAGTGCGCCGAACGCTGCCGTCATGTCGTCGATGAGCAGGTGCACCTCGACCTGACCGCCGCCGCTGACCACGGCGCACAGGCCGCTGACGTTCACGCTGGCGGCGCCCAGGACTTCGCCCACCCTAGCCAGTTCGCCGGGGTGGTCGTTCAGATAGACGGTGAGATCGGTGGCCATCGGATTTGTCCCTTGCCGCTGACATGATTCTGCCGTACGAGTCGCCCGTGGGACAGAGCCGCAGGTTGACTGATTCGAACAGGTGTTCGAACATAGTGGAGTGACGGGCACGATGGCGCTGGACGGGGCACGGGCGCGGGTCCGGGCCCGGTTGCAGCAGGCGCTCGACACCGCACAGCAGAGCCGGTCGCTGCCGACCCTACCGGCGCTGTCCGACGTTCTGCCGGGCAGTGCGCTGCGGGCCGGCGCGACGTACGCGGTGACCGGGTCGACGTCGCTGGTGATGGCGATGATGGCCGGGCCGTCCGGCGACGGCGGCTGGTGCGGGGTGGTCGGGCTGCCACGGTTCGGCGCCGAGGCGGCCGCCGGGCTGGGCGTCGACCTGGACCGGCTGGTGCTGGTGCCGGACCCCGACCGCGAGTGGCTCAACGTGGTCGCCGCGCTGCTCGACGCGCTCACCCTGGTCGTGGTCCGGCCGCCGGGCCGGGTCACCGCGGCCGAGGCGTCCCGGCTGTCGGCGCGGATGCGCACCCGTGGCGCGGTGCTGGTCGCCACCGGTCCGTACGCTCCCGCCTGGCCCGGTGCCGAGGCCCGGCTGCGAGTCGAGCAGAGCGACTGGTCCGGGCTGGGCACCGGGGCGGGGTACCTGACCGGCCGGCAGGCGACGCTGACCGTTACCGGCCGCGGCACGGCGGGCCGCCCGCGCCGGCACCTGCTGTGGCTGCCCGGTCCCGACGGCACCGTCAGCGCCGTCAGCGCCGTCAGCGCCGTCACCACCGCCC
>JBKPSJ010000190.1:0-5913 GCA_046765875.1 Actinomycetota bacterium | reverse complement strand
CTGCTGATCCGGGTCAACCCGCTCGGCTCGACGATGGAGTTCGCCTCTCGGGTGGTCCTCGGCCGCCATGACTGGCGGCACGTGCTCGACGATTTGATCGCGCCCGCGGTGCTGGCCGGCCTGGTTGCCGTCGTCATCGTTGTCGCCGGCAACCGAATGGTACGGCTCGGATGACGGTCCTCGCCTTGCTCGCTTCGGTGCTGCTCGCCGCCGGGCCAACTGTCACGCTCGATCCTCAGTCGGCCAGTGTGACGACCGGTCAGGTCGTGTCCTTCGAGTCGGTGATCTCCAACCCCGGGCCCGGCCCGACACAGAAGCTGGTCGCGCACCTCAACGTGGCCGCCCTCGACGGGCACTATGTGGATCTTGAGGACTGGTCCGGCGACGTGACCAAGGTGGTCGAGCCGTTACCGGCAGGGGAGCAGACCTCGATCGAATGGGAGGTCCAGGCGGTCAACTCCGGCGAGTTCGCGTTGTACGTCAGCCTGATCCCCACCAGCGGCCGCGGCACGGTGATCGCCGGGCAGCCGATGTACGTCACCGTCGCCGCGCGGCACAAGCTCAACTCCGGCGGGGTTCTGCCGGTCGCCTTGGCCGTGCCCGGCTTCTGGGCCGCGGTGACCGCCGTGGCGGCGCTCAGGTACCGGCGTACGCGCTAGACGCGAGACCGACGGTTCGCCGGCGATCTCGGGGCGGGTCAGGTTGGTCGGCTGATGGCCGGCTTCGTCTCGGACACCGCCCGATCATCACATTCAGCCGGGTAGGCCGGCCGGTGGTCGCGAATGGTCTACTACGATCTACGTAGGACTCGTTCGATGGTGTTGTGGGGTGACATGCGACGGCGGTCGAGGGGTGATCTCGAGCAGCAGGTCTTCGCGGTGCTGGCTGCGGCCGGTCGTCCGATGAGTACGGCAGAGGTGCAGGAAGCGCTCCAGGCCGAACTGGCGTACACGACCGTGATGACCGTGCTGGTTCGGATGCACGCCAAGGGAACCGTTACCCGCGACCGCGTGGGCAGGTCGTACGTCTACACCGCCGTCGTCGACGAGGCCGAGGTGACTGCCCGGCAGATGGACCGGCTGCTGTCCGCGCGTGACGACCGCGCCGCGGTGCTCGCCCGGTTCGTCGGCGGGCTGTCGGCCGAGGACTCGCGCCTGCTCGGAGACCTGCTGCGTGCCGGCGACGACCCCGAGAACGGCCGGCCGCAATGAAGTCCGCGACACTCATCGGTCTTGTCGTGATGGTGCTGTACTCGGTCGCCGCGCCCGCACTCGGGCGACGCCTGCCGCCGGCGACGGCGACCCGTCTGCTCGTCGCCGGGAACGTGCTCGTCGCGTCCGGCATTTCTTTCATCCTCGCCGTGGTTGCCTTCACCTGGGTCGGGCAGGCGCCGGAGATCGCCGAGTTGGGCCCGTGGTCGGTCGCGTCGCTGCGGGCGATGAGTCCGATCCCGGCCGGCGCGGCCGCGATCAGCACCGCCTTGGTGATCGGCGCGGCCGTCTCCGTCACGGTCGCGGCGGTCCGGCGGATCAGGTCGCTCGTCGGGATCAATCGCGCCTGCCGTGGCCTGGGCGATCCGCACCGCGTCGTCGCCCTGAACGATGCCCGGCCGGACGCCTTCACGACGCCGCGACCGGCGGGTCGGATCGTCGTCACGACGGGTCTGCTCCGGGTGCTGGACGACCATGAGAAACGAGCGGTCCTCGCGCACGAGACCGCCCACCTGACGCACAACCACGCCTGGTGGAAGCTCGCGGCGGATCTGTCGGCCGCGGCGAACCCGCTGCTCCGGCCGGCGGCACGCAGCATCGCGACGGCGGTCGAACGCTGGGCCGATGAGGACGCCGCCAGGACGGTCGGAGACCGGCGACTGGTCGCCACCACGGTCGGCCGGGTCGCGCTGCTCAAGACCGGCGCCGCACCGCTGCCCGGCGCCGGCCCGGCCGCGACCGATGGCGATGTCGTCGCACGGGTCCAGGCGCTGCTCGCGCCGGCTCCGCGACGCAGGCCGCTGACATTCGTCGCGATGGTGTTGCTCGTCATCGCGATGGCGGGTCCGGCCGCTGCCGTACAGCACACAGGGGAGGGGCTCTTCGAAAATGCCGCCGGCCATGCGGCCGGACCTTCCCTACAAACTACTACTACTAAATAGGTAGTAGTATCCACTGCTACATAACTCGTAGTAGAGGATCCGCCAATGACCTATCTGCAGGCCATCGTGATCGCCCTCATCCAGGGCGTCACAGAGTTGTTCCCCGTGTCGAGCCTCGGACACTCGGTGCTGGTGCCGGCCTGGCTCGGCGGCTCCTGGCAGACGATGGTCGAACAGTCCTCGCAGCCGAACAGCGAGTCGTCGTTCTATCTCTCATACATCGTCGCCCTGCATGTTGCGACCGCCATTGCGCTGCTGATCTTCTTCTGGGCCGACTGGGTCCGGATCATCCGCGGCTTCTTCCGCAGCCTCGTACGCGGCATCCGCGAACGGCACTTCAGCACTGCCGACGCGGACGAGCGTCTGGCCTGGCTGATCGTGATCGCCACCATCCCGGTCGGGCTGACCGGTCTGCTGCTGGAGCACACCCTCCGGGTCATCTTCGCCAAGCCGATGTCCGCGGCCGTCCTGCTGACGATCAACGGGCTGATCCTGCTGGCCGGGGAGCGGCTGCGCCGTCGCAGCGTGGAACCCGTTCCGGTGGCCACCGGCGGAGGAGTCAGCGCCGCGGTCGAGTCCGACCGGCGACTGGCCGCGCTGCGCTACCGGGACGGCGTGTACGTCGGGCTGTGGCAGATCCCGGCTCTGCTGGCCGGCATCAGCCGCTCGGGCGCGACGATGGTGGGCGGACTGACCCGTGGCCTGAACCACGAGGACGCGGCTCGGTTCGCCTTCCTGCTGGCCACTCCGGTCATCCTCGCCGCCGGCGCACTCAAGCTGCCTTCGCTGGCAGGTCCGGCCGGCGACGACATCCACGGCCAGGTCATCGTCGGCGTCATCGTCGCCGGGGTGGCGGCGTACCTGTCGGTGCGGTTCCTGGTCCGCTACTTCGAGACGCGTACTCTCACGCCGTTCGCGATCTACTGCCTGATTGCCGGCGCGGCCAGCATCATCCGCTTCAGCGTCGGCTAGAACGTCAACCTCACGCAAGGCGTACACCTGAGTATCGTGGGCGCGCGTCTGACGGAGGTGTTTGTGACTGCCACGTTCTCGGTTCGACCCCTCGATGTGGACACCTGGCCGGCGTTCGCGCGTCTGGCCGAGGCGAACAACGGCGTGTGGGGCGGCTGCTGGTGCATGGGCTTCCACGTCAAGCTGAAGCAGCGAACAGCGGCGCAGAACCAGGCTGAGAAGGAGCAGCGTGTTCGCGAAGGCCGTACTCATGCCGCACTGGTGTTCGACGGTGAGGAGTGCCTGGGCTGGTGCCAGTTCGGATCGCCGGGCGAACTGCCGGAGATCAAGAGCCGGCGCCTGTATGAGAAGGGGCTGACCGCGCTTCCGGACTGGCGGATCACCTGCTTCTTCACCGGTAAGGGATTACGCGGCCGCGGTGTCGCCGACGCAGCGCTCGGCGGGGCGCTGGACGAGATCGGCCGGCTCGGCGGCGGAACCGTCGAGGGCTATCCAGAGGAGACCGATGACCGCAAGGTCTCGGGATCGTTCCTCCACACCGGGCCGATGGCCGCCTTCGAGAACTACGGCTTCACCCGTACCCGGCCGATCTCGCCGCACCGCTGGGTCGTCACGCGCACCGTCGCCCAGCCTGAGTGACCGGTCAGCCCGTCGCATCCTCGCGCTCGGCCCGGGTTGAACCCGAGAGCGCGCCGGGCTTGGTGCGAGTGCGCCAACCCAAGTCGTTGCCCAAGTTGTTGCCTCGGGCGACGTTGTCGGGCAGCACACTTCAAGGAAGCTTCAGCTCGCTACGTGACCAACCAGTCGGTCAACGGTCGCGTCCGCCGGTCGACGGTAAGGGTGCCGACTCATTGACCTGTCAATTTCCGAGTCATAGTCTTGCGGCGCCAAAAACAACAGGCGTCCGCCCCACGTCTGGCCCCCGCTGGCAAACCGAATAGCGCTTCCCGGACCTCACCTGGGGCTCCCGCCTGCACAAGGAGGGAGATCGCATGCACCGCCCCCATGCGCCCCGCAGGCTGGCGCGACTTCTGGCTGTCATCTCGGTGCTCGGATTCACCGCGGTGATCTTGCCCGCGAACTCGTTCGCAGACGATCCCGACGAGGACATCGTCGCCTGCGACGCGGACGATCCGGACTTCGGTACCAACTGTGAGGAGGCCGAGGACGAATCGGGCGAGGTCCGCGACGGGTACCTCGACTCTCGCCAGGTCCCCGGTGACGTGATCACGACCGGTGACCTGGAACTGGCGGGGCAGCAGGCCGCCGCCATCCCGCGTGAGGTCAACGGTCTGGTCCATCCGGACTGGAACTTCGTCGGACCGTCCAACGTCGGCGGCCGGGTCACCGACATCGCTCCGGACCCGACCCAGCCCGGCACGGTCTTCGTCGGCGTCGCGACATCAGGCGTCTGGAAGAGCACCGACGGCGGCGTGAACATGACCAAGTCCTGGCCGGACGACTTCCCGCAGGCCATCGGCGCGGTCACGGTCGCCCCGAACGGTGACGTCTGGGTTGGCACCGGCGAGGTCAATCCCGGTGGCGGCAGCCTGAGCTACGGCGGCGACGGCGTGTACCGCTCGAGCGACCACGGCGCGACCTGGACCCGGGTCGGCCTGCAGGGGTCGAGCACGATCGGCGCCATCCGGTTCAACCCGCAGAACCCGAACATCGTGTACGCCGCGTCCGGCGGCTCGCTGTTCGCACCCGGTGGCATCCGCGGCCTGTACAAGTCGACCGACTACGGCGCGACCTGGACGCGGATCCTCGCCGGCGTGAACGACTTCACCGGCGCGACCGACATCGCCATGGACCCGACCAACCCGAACAAGATGTTCGTGCCGATGTGGGACCACCACCGCGAGACCCTGTGCCGGTGCTACACCGGACCGGGCACGGGGCTGTATCTCACGACCAACGGCGGCGCGTCCTGGACCCGGCTCGACAACGACCGGATCACGTCGTTCACCCCCGGCGACACGATCGGCCTCGCCTCGAGCACCAGTTCGACGACCACGGCCCAGGCCCGGCTCGGTGTCGCCATCGCGCCCAACAACCCGAACCGCGTGTACGTCACCACGGGCAACTGGAACCAGATCGAGAACGGCGCCGGCCCCACGCAGCGTGGGTTCCGGGGCTACTACCGTTCTGACGACGGCGGCGCCACGTTCCAGACGATGAACCCGGCCAACGCCGGCGGCGACACCGTCTGGACGTCGAAGATCTGGGTCGATCCGGTGAACGCTGACCGGCTGTTCGTCGCCGGTGTCAGCCTGCGCGGATCCACCAATGGTGGTACCACCTGGGCGAACGTCGGCAGCCTGCACGCCGACCACCACGCGATGGCCTGGGACCCGACCACACCGGGCCGTGTGTTCGAGGGCAACGACGGCGGCTTCTACTGGTCGACGGGCAACGGCGCCAGCGGGACCTGGACCGAGGCCTTGAACGAGCCGTGGACCCAGTTCTACACCGTCGACGTCAGCGAGCAGACTGCCAACCGGGTCGTCGGCGGCTCCCAGGACAACGGATGTCTGCGGTCCTGGAACAGCGCCGGCGTGGTCACCGGGGCGTGGGGTTCGTACGGCGGCTGCGGTGACGGCCTCTATACGGTCGTCGATCCGAGCGACCAGAACTTCGTGTACGCATGTTCACAGTTCGGCTTCTGCTCGCGATCGGTCAACGCCGGCAACAACAGCACCGGATTCATCAACGCGACCACCTCCGATCGGCGCAACTGGCAGACGCCGGTGGTCCTCGACCCGGGTACGCCGTCGACCGTCTACTAC
>JBKPSJ010000189.1:0-6422 GCA_046765875.1 Actinomycetota bacterium | reverse complement strand
AAGCCGAAGACGGCATACGCGATGGAGATTAGTGTCTCGTGGGCTCGGAGATGTGTATAAGAGACAGCGCACATGGTCTCCAGGCCGATCGTCTTGTCGTGCCAGTTCAGCGCGTTGAGCAGGGTTCCGGTGATGCGCGCGCCGGTCATCCCGAACGGGTGCCCGACCGCGATCGCGCCGCCCATCACGTTCAACTTCTCCAGCGGTACGCCGAGCTGCTGGTACGACGGGATCACCTGAGCGGCGAACGCCTCATTGATCTCCACCAGGTCGACGTCGTCGATGGTCATGCCGGCGCGGGCCAGCGCCTGGCGGGACGCCTCGACCGGGCCGATTCCCATGATCTCCGGGGACATCGCGGTGACCCCTGTCGACACGATCCGGGCCAGCGGGGTCAGCCCGAGATCCCGGGCCTTGGTGTCACTCATGATCACGACGGCAGCGGCGCCGTCGTTCAGCGGGCAGCAGTTGCCCGCGGTCACTGTTCCGTTCGGTCGGAACACCGGCTGGAGCGCGCTGACCTTCTCCAGCGTCGTCCCCGGCCGCGGCCCGTCGTCGGTGCTCACGACACTTCCGTCGGGCAACGTGACCGGGGTGATCTCGCGCTCGAAGAAGCCGTTCTTGACGGCCTCCTCGGCGTTGTTCTGCGAGCGGACGCCGAACACGTCCTGGTCCTCGCGGGTGATGCTGCGCGAGGTCGCCACGTTCTCCGCGGTCTGCCCCATCGCGATGTAGATATCGGGGATCTGGCCGTCCTCGCGCGGGTCGTGCCAGGTGTCGTTGGTCTCGGCGTACTTCGCGGTTCGTGCCACCGCGTCTGCGAAGGCCGGGTTGAACGAACTCGGGTCACCGACACCGGCGGAGCCGAAGTTCACGTACCGCGACACGCACTCGACGCCGGCGCTGACGAACACGTCGCCCTCGCCTGACCTGATCGCGTGGAACGCCATCCGCGCGGTCTGCACCGACGACGCGCAGAACCGGTTCACGGTGGTCGCGGGTACGTGGTCCCAGCCAAGCTGTACGGCGATCCGGCGGGCCATGTTGCCGCCGTGCTCGTCGTGTGGCTCGGCGCATCCGACGGCCAGGTCTTCGACAAGCTTCGGGTCGAGGTCGATCTTCTCGGTCGCCGCCGTGATCATCTGCACGGCCAGGTCGTCGGGCCGGATCGTGGTCAGCGAGCCCTTGTACGCACGGCCGATCGGCGACCTGGCGGTGGAGACGATGACTGCTTCAGGCATGCTCGAACTTCCTAAGGTCAGAGGCCGAGGTCGCGGCCGATGAGTTCCTTCATGATCTCGTTGCTTCCGGCCCAGATCTTGGTGACCCGGGCGTCCCGCCAGGCGCGGGCGACGCGGTACTCGTTCATGTAGCCGTACCCGCCGTACAGCTGGACACAGGCGTCGAGGATCTCGTTCTGCACCTGGGCGCTCCACCACTTGGCCTTGGCCGCGTCCACCGCCGACAGTTCCTTGTTGCTGTGCGCAACGAGTGCGTCGTCGACGTACGCCTGGGTGACCTCGGCCTTGGTGACCAGCTCGGCGACAACGAACTTGTTGTACTGGAACGAGCCGACCGGCTGGCCGAACGCCTTGCGCTCCTTGACGTAATCCAGCGTCTCACTCAGGATCTGCCGGGCCTGGGCGATGTTCGCGCAGGCCGCGCCGATCCGCTCCTGGGCCAGTCGCTCCATCATGTAGACGAAGCCACGACCGGGCTCGCCGATGACGTTGCCGTCCGGCACCTCGACGTTCTCGAAGAACAACTCGGAGGTGCCGGACTCGGTCTGGCCCACCTTGTCCAGCTTGCGGCCGCGGCTGAAGCCCGCCATGCCGGCCTCGATCGCGAACAGGCTGATGCCCTTGGCGCCCTTGTCCGGATCAGTCCGCACGGCGGTGATGACCAAGTCGGCCATGTCGCCGTTGGTGATGAACGTCTTGGAGCCGTTGACCACCCAGCCGTTGCCGGACCGCTTGGCGGTGGTCTTGAGCGCGGCCAGGTCCGAGCCGCCCGACGGCTCGGTCATGCCGATCGCGGTGACCAGTTCGCCGGAGCAGAATCCGGGAAGCCAGCGCCGCTTCTGCTCCTCCGTACCCAGGTCGACCAGGTACGGTGCGGAGCAGTCGAAGTGGATGCCGAAACAGCTCGCCGCCGACAGCGAGACCTTGGCCAGCTCCTCGTGGAACACGGCGTTGAACAGGTAGTCGCCGGCCGACGAGCCGCCATACTCCTCAGGTACGTCGAGCCCGAGGAAGCCCTGCTTGCCGGCCTCCAGCCAGACGTCGCGCGGGAAGGTCTTCGCCGCTAGGAACTCATCCATCCGCGGGGTCAGCGTGCGGTCGGCGTACTCCCTGGCGCTGGCGCGGAAGGCGTCGTGATCGGCGTCGAAGATCGTTCGCTGCATAGTCGCCCTCCTCGTAACTAAGCGCTTGCTTAGCATCCCGACACTGGTGCATGGTTGTCAACGTGTCCGCGCTCACCACCGCCACGTCCGTGCCGGCCCCGCAGCGCCTGGTCGCGGCCGCCGTCGCGGCGTTCGCCGAGCGCGGCTATCGTGCGACGACGACCCGCGACATCGCCTCCCGGGCCGGGATGAGCCCGGCCGCGCTGTACGTGCACTACCCGTCCAAGGAGCAGTTGCTGTACGAGATCAGCCGCGGCGGTCATCTCGGCGCACTCGAGGTCCTCAAGGCGGTCGGCGACGGTACGCCGGCCACCCGGCTGGGCGAGATGGTCGCGGCCTTCACCACCTGGCACGCCGAGCACCACAGCATCGCCCGGGTGGTGCAGTACGAACTCGCGGCGCTGTCACCGGACCATCTGGCGGAGGTGGCGGCGATCCGCCGGAAGATCACCGGCATGATCGAGTCGGCGCTCGCCGACGGAGTGGCGGACGGGTCGTTCGGCGTACCGGATCTGGCCGGCACGGCGCTCGCTCTGATGTCGATGTCGATCGACGTGGCGCGCTGGTTCGACCCGGCGCGCAGCCAGTCCCCCGCGGACCTCGGCCAGCTCTACGCCGACCTCGCGCTTCGCATGGTTTCGGCATGATGTGACAATCAGTTTAAACATCAACTATATCCCGGCTACACTGTCTCCGTGACGACGACGACCGAGACCCGGTGGCTGACCGCCGAACAGCAGATCGCCTGGCGCGCCTACCTGCTCGGCACCGCACGCCTGATGGCGAAGCTCGACGACGACCTGCGCCGGTTCGGGCTGGGCATCAACGACTACGAGATCCTGGTCCGGCTGTCCGAGGCGCCGGCCCGGCGGCTGCGGATGGCCGAACTGGCTGACCGGCTGCACCAGAGCCGGTCGCGGATGACGCACACCGTCGGCCGGCTGGTCGACGCCGGTCTGGTCGTACGCCAGTCCTGTGAGAGCGACAAGCGTGGCGTCTGGGCCGAACTCACCGACAAGGGCTTCGCCAAGCTCGAGGAGGCCGCCCCGCATCATGTCGAGGGGGTCCGTGAGAACCTCGTCGACATCGCCGACCCCGCTGACTTCGCCGCCGTCGGCCGCGTCTTCGACGCCGTAGCCGAAAAGATCGGCCAACGCTGACCCTTTGACGCCTGCCCGACCGCTCTGTATCCGGACGGCCGCCTGCCATCGCCCCGATGGCGCTGGCCGGCGCGCATCGCACTCGGCGCGGGTGGCCTGGCAGTGCTTCTGTTCGGCACCACCCAGTTCGCGGTGGACGATGCCGGGTTCCCGCAGGTGCACAACCCGCTGGACCTGCCGATTGATGACGACGCACAGCTCGCGATGGTCGTGGCCTGCTTCCTCGTCGTGCTGGTGATCGGCGTCGCGGCAACGCTCGCGGTCGTCATGCGGATGCGTCAGGCGGACGCCAAGCGTCGCCGTCAGGCGGCCTGGTTCGTCGCGGCGGTCGTGTTGACGGGGCCGGTCGCGTTCATCCCCACGCCGCAGGCCGTCGACTTCCTGTTGACCGTCGCCGCGGTCTGCTGTCTCGCGGTGGGCGTCGTGCGGCACAACCTGTTCGACGTCGAGGTCGCGCTGTCGCGGACGGTCGTGTACGCCGCGCTCACCGCGGTCGCGCTCGTGATCTACCTGGCCGCGGCGGCGCTACTCGGTTCGAGGTCCAGCGCCGGCCTCGTACCGGCCGTCGCGGCCGCCGTCGCGGCGATGCTGCTCGCCGGCGCCCGCGGCCGGCTGCAGGGCTACGTGGACCGGCTGATGTACGGCGACCGGCGCGACCCGCTGTCGGCGCTGACCACCCTCGGCGACCGGCTCGGTGCCGCGCTGGATGCAGACGAGGTGCTGCCGGCCACCGTCGAGGCCGTGCGCACAGCGCTCAACCTCTCCTATGCCGAGGTGTCGGGTGCTGGTCGCCGACGACCATCCGGTGTTCCGGCGAGGTCTGGTCGGCGTACTGACCGAGGAGCCGGGCGTCGAGGTGGTCGCCGAGGCGAGCGTCGGCGAGACCGCGATCGAACTGGCCAGGGAACTCAAGCCCGACGTCGTACTGATGGACCTGCACATGGCCCCCACCGGCGGGGTCGCGGCGACCCGCCGGCTGACGGCAGACCTGCCAGATGTCGCGGTCCTGGTGCTGACCATGCTCGACGACGAGGAGTCGGTGCAGTCGGCGCTGCACGCGGGTGCCCGTGGCTACCTGGTCAAGGGCGCGTCCGGCGATCGCATCCTGGAGGCGGTTCGTGCGGTGGCGGCGGGCGAGGCGGTGTTCGGCGCGGGAGTCGCAGGGCTGGTGCTCGGGAGCTCACCACCGAACGCCGCACGGTCCGGCCCGGCCCGTTCCCGATGCTGACCGACCGCGAGGAGGAGATCCTGACGCTGATCGCGCTCGGCCGCTCGAACACCGAGATCGCCCGCCGTCTGGTCGTGTCGGACAAGACCGTGCGCAACCACGTGACGAACATCTTCGCGAAGCTCGGCGTGACCGACCGTGCCCAGGCCATCGTCCGAGCCCGCGACGCCGGGCTCGGAGCGAGCTAACTCAGGCCTTCGGCCGGGGCGCTCTGGCCACCGCGGAGGTCTTGCTCCATCTGGGCGGCGGCCGCCCGCAGGTGGGGCAGGAGTTCGCGGCGGATCGTTTCCGACGAGCCGCGGCTCGCGCGGGCGGACACGTTCATCGCGGCGACGACCGTACCGGACGCATCGTGAATCGGGACGGCCATCGAGCGCAGGCCGTCCTCCAGTTCCTGGTCCACGACGGCATAGCCCTGGGTACGAATACGCGTGAGAGTGCTGCGCAGCTTGGCCGGATCGGTGATGGTACGCCGGGTCAGCGGGCGTAGCTCGACCGTCGATAGGTATTCGTCGAGCCACTCCACCGGCTGGCCCGCGAGTAGCACCCGGCCCATCGAGGTCGCGTACGCCGGGAACCTCGTACCCACGCTGATCGCGACCGTCATGATCCGCTTCGTCGCCACCCGGGCGACGTACACGATCTCGGTGCCGTCGAGCACGGAGACCGAGCAGGACTCGTGCGCCTCGGCGCACAGTGCCTCGAGGTGGGGCTGGGCGACCTCGGGCAGGGTCAGGCTGGACAGGTACGCATACCCGAGCTCGAGCACCCTCGGCCTGAGGCCGAACAGCCGGCCGTCGGTCCGCATGTACCCCAGCTCGACGAGCGTGAGCAGGAACCGCCGCGCGGCCGCCCGGGTCAGCCCGGTCGCGCGGGCAACGTCGGACAGGGTCAGCTCCGAGTGGTCGGCATCGAACGCGCGGATCACCGCGAGCCCGCGCTCCAGCGACTGGACGTACTCCGGGCCCGGGCTCATGAAGCCTCCTCCCGCAACACCCGCTGCGCGATCCCGAAGGCCCGGTTGGCTGCCGGTACGCCGGCGTACACCGCGACCTGGAGCAGCACCTCCACGATCTCGTCGGGGGAGACCCCATTGCGCAGTGCGCCCCGGACGTGCATCGCGAGTTCGTCGTCGTGGTTCAGCACCGCCAGCATCGCCAGCGTGATGCAGCTGCGGGTATGCCGGGACAGACCCGGCCGGCTCCAGATGTCGCCCCAGGCGTACCGGGTGATCAGGTCCTGGAAATCGGCGGTGACGTCGTCGGTCCCGGCCAGGGCACGGTCGACGTGGGCATCACCGAGCACCGCACGGCGCACGGTCATGCCCTGCTCGCGCCTTCTGCGATCGTCCACGGTCCTTATCCTCTACCGAGATGGGCGAGCAGTGCGGCCGTCACCGCCTCGGACTGTTCGACCGACGCGAGGTGCGCCGCCTGATCGATCACCTGCAACCGGGCGCCGGGGATCGCCGCCGCGATCGCGCGCTGGTGCTCGACCGGGATCGATGCGTCGCCGGCCGCGCCGATCACAAGAGTCGGTATGCCGATGCCGCCGAGCCCGGCCCGCAGGTCCATCGCCCCGACCGCGGCACAACAGGCGAGGTAGCCGTCCTGGGGCGTGTTCTCCAGCG
>JBKPSJ010000188.1:0-8455 GCA_046765875.1 Actinomycetota bacterium | reverse complement strand
CTGCTGGGGTGCGTTCATCGCGACGCTGGTTGCGTTGTTCATCAACACCGAGGCAGCCCATCTGCTCGGCGAGACCAGGGGTGGCGGTGCGCGGGCCGCGGTGTTCGTCGCGCCGCCGGTTGAAGAGTTCGCCAAGGGCATGGTGATCCTGTTGCTGGCGCTGGTACGCCGCAAGGAGTTCGACGGGATCATCGACGGACTCGTGTACGCCGGGATGGTCGGCATCGGGTTCGCGTTCACCGAGAACGTGCTGTACATCGGCCGGATCTACCAGGCGGCCGCCGAGGCGGGCGGTGACCAGGAGGGGCTGCGGAGTTCGCTGGCGCTGTTCATCCTGCGCTGCGTGATCTCGCCGTTCGCGCATCCTCTGTTCACGTCGTTCACGGCGATAGGTATCGGCATCGCGGTACGGCATCGGAGCACACTCGTACGCTTCCTCGCGCCCATCACTGGATACTTATGTGCGGTGTTGGCACATTCGCTGTGGAACGGGTTCGCCACCCTGCTGCCGCCGGGTGGGTTCCTGCTGTTCTACCTGCTGCTCATGGTGCCGGTGTTCATCGGAATGGTGGTCTTCGCGCTGGTGATGCGCTCTCGGGAGTCTCAGATGATCGCTTCCCGGTTGTACGACTACGTACGGTTCGGCTGGATCCTCCCGCACGACGTCCCATTCGTAGCTACGCTGCGTGGCCGGCGGGCGTTGCGGCAACACGCAAAGCGCACCGGACCCGACGGAGAGGCCGCGGCGAAGTACTTCCAGCGCACGGCGACCGAGTTGGCCTATCTGCGTGACAAGATCGTCCGGCAGGTCATCGGCGGGGACGCGTTGCAGACCGAGAAGCAGCTTCTCGACGAGCTCCGCCAGCGGCGTCCGGGGGTGCCGTTCCCGCCGATGCCGGCGTACGCAGCACCATCCGTCGGTACGCCTGCAGGCCCGACCGGATACGGACCGCCCGGGCCGGGGTACGGTCCGTACCCACCGTCACGCTAGTGTCCGAGAGCAAGTCCGACCGCCCCGGGATGACGATGTCTTTGCTTCCGCACCAAGACAACGGGCAGGCTGTGCTCGTGTGCGGTAGCCATCGGTATCTCCGTGGGTGGCTCCGTGGGTGAGACCGTGGGTGAAACCGTGGGTGAGAAGGTGAGCGAAACGCCGCTCGACCTCGGTACGGACCGGCTGGAGCCGGGCCGGTATCCCGGCGTGCCCGGGACCGTCGCGACGCGGGACCCGTCGGCACCGCCGCTGCCCTCGGACCCGGTCGCGGTCGCGCTGATCACCGCGCTGATGCGGTTCCGCGAGTCGCTGGCGAACGCAAGCCTCAGCCTGCCGCTGGACCTGGTCGGCGCGGACGAGGCGCGCAAGCAGGTTCGGTCGATGCTCGACCAACTGGACGACTACATCCTTCCGCGACTTGTGCAGATCGAGGCGCCGGTGCTCGCGGTCGTCGGCGGTTCGACAGGAGCCGGCAAATCGACGTTGGTGAACTCGCTCGTCGGCGACGTAGTCACTGAGCCTGGCGTACTGCGGCCGACTACTCGTTCGCCGGTACTGGTGCACAACCCGGCGGACAAGCAGTGGTTCACCGGGCATCGGATCCTGCCGAGCCTGCCGCGATCGACCGGCACGACGCCGGGCGGCATGGACCCGGGCTCGCTTCGACTCGTTGCCAGGGACACCGTTCCTTCAGGTCTCGCGATCCTGGACGCACCAGACGTCGACTCCGTCGTCGAGGCCAACCGTGATCTTGCCGCGCAGTTGCTCGCCGCGGCCGACCTGTGGTTGTTCGTCACCACGGCCGCCCGGTACGCCGATGCCGTGCCGTGGGACTTCCTGGTGGACGCCGCGGAGCGAAGCACAGCGGTCTCCGTAGTACTTGACCGATGCAATCCGCAGTCGCTCGACGACGTGACCGGCCACCTCGCCCACATGCTGCTCGACCGCGGCCTCGGCGACTCTCCGCTGTTCTCGATTCCCGAGACCGAGGTCGACGACCGCGGCATCCTTCCGAAGGATGTCGTCGAACTGATCTACGGCTGGCTCACCAGGCTCGCCTCGGATTCGGCCGCCAGTGCGACCGTGGTACGCCGGACCATCGAAGGTGCGGTCCGCCAGATGACCCGGCGTACCAACCCCGTGACGGCCGCGGTCAAGGCCCAGGCCGACGCCTCGGCAGACTTGCGCAGATCGGTGGAGGCGTCTTACGAGGAGGCCTGTAAGGACATCGGCGCCGCGGCCCAGGACGGTACGTTGCTGCGTGGCGAGGTGCTGGCCCGCTGGACCGAGTTCATCGGGACCGGTGAGCTGATGCGTGCGCTGCAGTCCCGGACCGGGCGGACGCGCGACTGGGTCCGCAACACGGTGCGGGGCCGGCCGCAGCAGACCGAGCACGAGCTCGCGATGGCGATCGAGTCCGGCATGGAGGCGCTCTTCCGCGAGTATGCCGAGGCTGCCGCCGAACAGGCCGAGGAGTCGTGGCAGTCGACCACCGCGGGCCGGCAGTTGCTGGCCTCCGCGGACCGCGACATCGGCCGGTCCTCGAAGACCTTCAGCACCAGGTCCGCTCGTACGATCCGCGAATGGCAGGGCTACGTACTGGAGCTGGTACGCCGGGAGGCGGCCGGCAAGAAGTCGGCCGCGCGGATGCTAGCGACCGGCGCCAACGGTCTGGGCATCGCGCTGATGACCGTGGTGTTCGCGGCTACTGCGGGGATCCCGACGGGTGGCGAGATCGGAGTGGGCGCCGGGACCGCCGTGGTGGGCCAGAAACTGCTCGAGGCGGTCTTCGGTGACCAGGCAGTGCGTACGCTTGCCGAGAAGGCGCGTCTTGACCTCGAACACCGGGTCCGGGCGCTGATGGACGCCGAGATGTCTCGCTACTTCGTCCTGCTGGATGCGCACCCGGTCGATCCGGAGGCGCATCGACGGCTCGCGGAGGCGGCGCGGGCAGTCGAGGACTACACACAATGAGCGGGATCATGCGTGCTGTGAAGGGGCTGACCCGGGGATCGACCGACATCCTCACCAAGGTCGACGCCCTCAGTGATGCCGTGGCGGCCGGGGAGGGGCGGCTCGACCCGGTCGCGCTCTCGGATGCCGCACACATCTGCGACCGCGCCGGGCAGCGACTGCGGATGTCGGGCGAGCTGACCGTGGTGGCGCTGGCCGGTGTGACCGGTGCGGGCAAGTCATCGTTGTTCAACGCAACGACCGGATTCGATCTCGCTGCCGTCGGGGTACGCCGCCCGATGACGACAACGCCGCTGGCGTGCGTGTGGGGCGACCAGCCAGCCGCCGAACTACTGGACTGGCTGGGCATTCCGCGCCGGCACCAGGTCTCGCATACCAGCAGCCTGCAGCAGGAAAGCGACGCCGAGCTCGACGGCCTGGTCCTGCTCGACCTGCCCGACCACGACTCGACCGAGGTCGAGCACCAGCTGATCGTCGACCGGCTGGTCGAACTGGTCGACGTGATGATCTGGGTGGTCAATCCGCAGAAGTACGCCGACGCGACGATCCACAACCGTTACCTGAGCCGGCTGGCGCCGTACTCGGGCGTGATGGCGTTCTGCCTCAACCACTCCGACCGGCTCAGTCCGCACGACCGCGACCGCTGCGTCGCCGACTTCGACCGGCTGTTGCGCAACGACGGCATCGAGGACCCGACCATCCTCGCGACGTCCGCGGTGACCGGCGAGGGCCTGGCCGAGCTGCGGTCACTGCTGGTCAAGAGGGTCAACGACAAGAAGTCCGCCCGGGATCGCATCGCCGCCGACGTCGACAGGATCGCCGACCAGCTCGCCGACCAGTGCGGCGACGCGAAGACGCCGCAGATCGGCAAAGCCGATATCGCCGCGCTCGTGGATGCACTGGCTGCCGCCAGTGGCGTACCGGTGGTGGTGGAGGCGGTACGCCGTGCCTTCGTGCGCCGTGCCCGCGCGGCGACGGGATGGCCGGTCACCAAGTGGCTGCTGCGATTCCGGCCGGACCCGTTGCGCCGTTTGCACCTGGACCGCCCGAATCGCGACGAACTGGACACCGGTGAGGTCGTTGCCCGTACGTCGCTGCCGTCGCCGACGCCGGTACAGCGGGCCCAGGTGGACAACGCGATCCGCAACGTCACCAACCGCGCGGTCGACGGTTTGACCCGGCCGTGGTCGGACTCGGTCCGTAATCTGATCAAGACGCGCGAGGAGTCGATCTCCGACGAGCTCGACTGGGCGGTGTCGCGAACCGACCTGGGCGTTGCCGACAGGCCGCGCTGGTGGACGGTGAACCAGGTCGTGCAATGGGTCCTGTTCCTGATCACCCTGGCAGGCGGCGTTTGGCTGGTGACGGTGCTGGTGCTCGACGCCCTCAACGTCTCCAACCCGTCGCGGCCGCGGTGGCGGGACATCCCGCTGCCGGCGATCATGCTGGTCGGCGGCGCGATCCTCGGCATCGCCGTGGCGTTCGGCTGCCGGTTGTTCGCGTCGGTCGGCGCGTCGCGGCGGGCGAAGCAGGCGGACAAGGCACTGCGGACCGAGCTGGCTCTGGTGGCCGACGAGCAGATCGTCGCGCCGGCGCGTGAGGAACTGGCGCTGTACACCCGCTGCCGCGACCTGCTCGCCATCGCACGCGCCTGATCGTTGCCTCCGGCACCCTTTGGTTGTCCACAGGTTCTGAAGTCGTCCCCGCAACGACGCCGAATTCGCGCATCTTTCCTGATGTCCGTACGAATCAGACGACAGGAAAGGGTGGACACGATGAGCATTGGCGAGATCTACGTGGATGTGCAGGGCCGGGTGGGCGGCGAGGTGAAGTTCAAGTACTCGACCTCCGGGGTGGCGATGGCGTCGTTCCGGCTGGCCTCGACGCCACGGTTCTACAGCCGGGCCGACGGCGGCTGGTCGGACAAGCCGACCACCTGGTTCACGGTCGAGTGCTGGCGCACGCTCGCGGAGAACGTGATGGCCTCGATCGGCAACGGCCAGCCGGTTCTGGTGACCGGCCGGCTGAAGACGACCGATTGGGTCGACGAGAACGGTGAGCAGCACAGCAAGACCGTGATCGAGGCGTTCTCGGTCGGGCACGACCTGAACCGCGGGACGGCACAGTTCCGGAAGAACCCGCCGCGGGCGAACCAGCAGCCGGACACGCTGCGGGACGAGATGCGGGAGCTGAGCGACGACACGGAGAGCCAGGAGGAGAACTCGTTCCACCACGGCGACCGCGAGCTCACCGATCCGTTCGCGTCCGGCCCGCTCGTCGCCGACATGTCCGCGGCCCCGGTCGAGCCGCCCTTCGACGACCCCTCCGACCGGCCCTCCCCCCAACGCCCCTCGGAGCGCCCGTCGGAGCGTCCGTCGGAGCGGCCAGGGGAGCGGCCGGGGGAGGGCGGCGATGACGGAGATGGCGACGAGTCGGGTGACCTTGTGCCGGTCGGACGGGTCGGCGCACCGCCGGCCGACGCCGACGACACCGATACCCGCACCACCCGGCGCCGTGCCCGAAAGGCGGCCTGACGCCGCCGCGGCGGGAGGACGTTCCACCGGCTCTGGTGTCGAGGAGCCGGTGGGCGTCGGTCGATTTAGAGTGCGCTGGCGCGAGCGCCTAGGGTTGTGCGTATGGCGGAATTCATCTACACGCTTCGTGGTGTCCGGAAGGCACACGGTGACAAGGTCGTGCTTGACAACGTCACCCTGAACTTCCTCCCGGGCGCGAAGATCGGCGTGGTCGGCCCGAACGGCACCGGCAAGTCGACGCTGCTCAAGATCATGGCCGGCCTGGAGCAGCCGTCCAACGGCGAGGCCCGGCTGGCCGAGGGCGCCACGGTGGGCATCCTGCTGCAGGAGCCGCCGCTGACCGAGGGTAAGACGGTGCTGGAGAACGTCGAGGAGGGCGTCGGCGACACGAAGGCGAAGCTGGACCGCTTCAACGAGATCTCCGCCGAACTGGCCGACCCGGACGCCGACTACGACACTTTGCTGGCCGAGATGGGTGAGCTGCAGACCGAGCTCGACCACCGCAACGCGTGGGACATCGACGCCCAGCTCGAACAGGCGATGGACGCGTTGCGCTGCCCGCCGGCCGACGCGATCGTCGACAAGCTGTCCGGAGGTGAACGCCGCCGCGTCGCGCTGTGCAAGCTGCTGCTCCAGCAGCCCGACCTGCTGCTGCTCGACGAGCCGACGAACCACCTCGACGCGGAGTCGGTGCTCTGGCTCGAGCAGCACCTGCAGAAGTACGCGGGCTGCGTGCTGGCCATCACCCACGACCGGTACTTCCTGGACAACGTGGCCGAGTGGATCCTGGAGCTCGACCGCGGCAAGACGTATCCGTACGAGGGCAACTATTCGACCTACCTCGAGACCAAGCAGCAGCGGCTGGTCGTCGAGGGTCGCAAGGACGCCAAGCGGCAGAAGATCCTCGAGCGTGAGCTGGAGTGGGTCCGGTCGAACCCGAAGGCCCGCCAGGCAAAGAGCAAGTCCCGGCTGACCCGGTACGAGGAGCTGGCCGCCGAGGCCGAGCGATTCCGCAAGGTCGACCTCGAGGAGATCACGATTCCGCCAGGTCCGCGGCTGGGCAGCGTCGTGCTCGAGGTCGAGAACCTGCGCAAGGGCTTCGCCGAGCGGACGCTGATCCACGACCTGAGCTTCAGCCTGCCGCGCGCCGGCATCGTCGGTGTGGTCGGTCCAAACGGCGTCGGCAAGTCGACTCTGTTCCGGATGATCGTCGGCGAGGAGAAGCCGGACAGCGGCGAGCTCAGGCTCGGCGACACCGTCCGGGTCTCGTACGTCGACCAGGCCCGCGGCGGCCTGGACCCGAAGAAGACGGTGTGGGAGCAGGTCTCCGACGGCCTTGACCACATCAAGGTCGCGAACTTCGAGATGCCCAGCCGGGCCTACGTTGCGTCGTTCGGTTTCAAGGGCCCGGACCAGCAGAAGGCGACCGGCGTGCTGTCCGGCGGTGAGCGCAACCGGCTGAACCTGGCGCTGACGCTGAAGATGGGCGGCAACCTGCTGCTGCTCGACGAGCCGACCAACGACCTTGACGTCGAGACGCTCCAGTCGCTGGAGGACGCGCTGCTCGAGTTCCCGGGTTGTGCCGTGGTGATCTCCCACGACCGGTGGTTCCTGGACCGGGTCGCGACGCACATCCTCGCCTGGGAGGGCACCGACGAGGACCCGGCGAAGTGGTTCTGGTACGAGGGCAACTTCGCTGCGTACGAGGCGAACAAGGTCGAGCGCCTCGGTCCGGAGGCGGCCCGCCCGCACCGGGTCACCTACCGCAAGCTCACCCGCGACTGAACGGCAGGCCGACGTAGTTCTCGGCGAGTGAGCGGGCGTACGCCTCCGAGGTCGTGACGTACCTAAGCTGGGCCAGTTGCAGCCGTTCCTGGTACGGATCGTGCCCGGGCAACTGGTGCAGCATCGACGTCATCCACCAGGAGAAGTGCTGCGCCCGCCAGACGCGTTCCAGGCACGTTTGCGAGTACGCGTCGAGCAGGTCGGACCGGCCGTCGGCGTACCGGGCGTCGAATGACGCCCCGAGCACGCGGACGTCGGCGAGCGCGAGGTTCATGCCCTTCGCGCCGGTCGGGGGAACGATGTGCACCGCATCGCCGGCGAGGAATAGCCGCCGCCACTGCATCGGCTCGACGACGAGGCTGCGCATCGCGGTGATGCCCTTGTCGATGACTGGTCCCTCGGTCAGGCGCCAGTCGCCGACGACTTCCAGTCGCGAGTGCAGTTCGTCCCACACCCGCTGGTCGGACCACTTGTCAAGATCGGCGTCCGGATCGACCTGCAGATACAGCCGCGATATCTTCGGCGAGCGCATGCTGACCAACGCGAACCCGCGCGGCGAATGGCAGTAGATCAACTCCTCGGTCGACGGCGCCGCCTCCGCGAGGATCCCGAGCCATGCGAACGGGTAGGTCCGCTCGTACGCCGTCAGCACCCCATCCGGTACGGCACCCCGGCACACGCCGTGGAACCCGTCGCAGCCGGCAACGAAGTCGCACTCGATCTCGTCGGCCTGGCCCTCGTGCACGAAGCGGATCACCGGCCGATCGGTATCCAGCCCCGCTACTCGTACATCGTCCACCTCGAACCGGATGTCGCCGCCGTCGGCCAACCGCCGTGCGATCAGATCCTTGACGACCTCCTGCTGCCCGTACACGGTTATCGACCGGCCGGTCAGGTCCTTCATCGGCACGCGGTGCCGCTCACCCGCGAACTGCAGATTGATCCCGCCGTGTTCGAGCCCTTCGCGGTCGAGCCGCTGCCCGACGCCGCTGGAACGGAGCAGGTCTACCGAGCCCTGTTCAAGGACGCCGGCGCGGACCCGGTGCTCGACGTACTCGCGACTGCGGGCCTCCAGCACCACCGACTCGATTCCGGCCAGGTGCAGCAGGTGGGACAGCATCAGCCCGGCAGGTCCGGCGCCGACGATGCCGATCTGGGTCCGCGTCAC
>JBKPSJ010000187.1:0-23000 GCA_046765875.1 Actinomycetota bacterium | reverse complement strand
CGCCGGGGTCGCCCGGTGGTCCAGTGACCGGTGCGGACGGTGGTCGTTGTACTCCTCCACGAATGCGTCGAGCAGGGCTTGGAGATCGTCGATCGTGGTCGGCTGCTCGGGCTGTCCGCGCAGCCACTTCTTCATCGTCTGGGTAGGGTCGGCCGAGCGGCGAGGTGCCAGCGCGGGCTGGTCCTTTTCCGCTCGGCCTCCCACCGAACCGGACGTGCCCGTTTCCGAGCATCCGGCTCTCCAGTGACTACGACGTGAGCGTTGACGCGGCCGGTGCATGGATGAGGTCGTGGCAGTCGCGGCAGACCACGAGGGTCTTGCGACGCTTGTTGGCCATGGCCTTTGCCCATGCGGGGCTGGCCGCTCCCGTTGCGAGTTCGGCGAGCTTGCGGACGTGGTGCACCTCGATGTTGTCGGTTCGCTCGCAGAGTTCTGCGGCGGCCTTTGAGCAGCCGTATGATCAGCTGCTTGTGGGGATAGAGCGGCCGGTGTGGCTGGCGGTCGATGAGGACCGCCGTCTTGTGTCGTTTGAGCGGGATGCCGCCGAACCGTGCGACCAGTGGCGTCCTGCTGCCTCGCGCGATGGTGGCTTCGAAGCACGTGCGTAGCCCGTGCGGTGTGGCGATCTTGGCCTTGTGGCGGGCCGCCATCTTGCTCACCGACGAGTTGTGCTTGCGGGCCAGGGTCTTGAGCATCGAGGTCTCCATGACCCAGCGCAACCGGTGTAGTCGGAAGACGTCACCGGCCAGCAGGTAGTACTGGACGATGCCGCGATACTCGGCCCCGAACTTGCCGACGATGGTGTAGTCGGCCTCGTTGACGATCGGGCTGCGGCAGGCGGGTTTGCCGCGCGCCAGGTAGAGGGCACTCTTCGCCGAGATCACGTCTCTGGGCACGTGCAGCACGACCGTCCCGTTGACCGACCGACGGTTGCGCCGGTCACTGGCCGACGGCCGCCGTGTCCTGCGGTCGCTGCCCGCGACGCGGATCTCGTAGCCGAGGAACCTGGCCCGCTGGCTGCGGGCATGGGTGATCAACGTCTTCTCCTGCGACAACGTGAGCTTCAGTTCGTCGCGCAAGAACACCGCCAGACGTTGCTTGATCTGTTCGGCCTCGGCTTTCGGTCCGACGAATCCCAGCAAGGTGTCATCGGCGTAGCGGCAGTACCGCAGCCTCCGATAGCCCGGGTCACGCGGATCCTGGCTGGGCAGGCTGTGCAGCCGCCGGTAGAGCGATCGCACCTCGGCGCGGTCACCCCGCCGGCGGGCTCGCACGATCGCCTGCTCCACCTTGCGATATTCCAGGTTCCGGGCCCGGAGCTTGCCCCGGGTGAATTCCGGAACCAGCACTGTCTCGACGAACTGGTCCAACTTGTGCAGGTAGATGTTGGACAGGATCGGAGAAGCGACGCCGCCCTGCGGAGCGCCGGACAGCGTCTCGTGCCAAACCCAGTCCTCCAGGTATCCGGCAGTGAGCATGTTGCGCACCAGCCGCAGGAACCGGTTGTCGTGGATCTTCTCCGCCAGGATCGAGAGCATGACCTGATGGTCAAGCGACCCGAAGCAGTCAGAGACGTCACCCTCGATGAACCAGGTCGTCCCGGTCCAGGTGTTGGCCACCTCACGCAGCGCGGTATGGCAGCCTCGCCCGGCCCGAAACCCGTGGGACCGGTCGGAGAAGGTCGGCTCGTAGTACGCCTCCAACAGCAGACGCACCACCTCACCAACCAGCTTGTCCGACCAGGTCGGCAGGCCCAGCGGCCGCGTCTTCCCGTTGCGCTTGGGAATGTGCCTCCGCCGCACCGGGGCGAACCGGTACCGCTCGAAGCGCATCGCCTCGATGATGCGGCCGATCTTCCCCAGCGACATGCCGTCCACGGTTTCCCGTGTGACCCCGACCGTCATCGCACCCCGGTTGGCGTAGATGCGGCCGTAGGCCAGCAGATACAACTGCGGGTTGAACATCTGTCGATACAGCTGCTCAAGCGGCAGGCCGCGCCTGCCGCGCTCACGCAGGACACCCAGCACCGTTTCGGCGCTCTGCATTACGCATACCTCCCGGCGGTTGCGTGTCCGAATCACCTGGCCCCCTTCGCCCTGCGGACGGCTTTCCCGTCCTCCCTGGCCGGGCGTGACTCCGGCGACTACCACGGGGCCTCCGTCGCCATAGGGCTCGCGCCCGGTAGGCGATCCCACGTTCGTCCCGGTCGCACGTGGCAGCGTGACGTAGGCGTCCCACTCATCTCCTTCAATGCCCTCACTGGGCATCGCTCCTGGCCCCGAAGGTTGCGACGTGCTGGTTCCATCACGCACCGCAGGGCTGGCGCCGGTTTCAGATGTCTTTCCGGCGGATGTGAACTCCCATCTCCTGGAGATTGGGCTTCAGGCAATCAAGCTTTCGCCATATCGCGCGGGTCCCCCAGCGCACCGTCCACGACATCTAGGCCCGGCCACTGGTTTCCTGGCATGCTCTCGTCCCGTCAGCCTTTCGGCATCGGGTCAGCCATCAGACCCAGGAACCTCCCTTCGAGTCCCTCCCGGCTGAACCGGGGATACGACCAGGCGCCTCGTGGCGCACTGGAACCGCTCCACCTTCCCGGTCGTGGTAGGGGTACGGGGCTTGGTGTTACGGGCCACAATCCCGTTCTCCCGGCAGATCCGCTCGAACATCACCTCCACCGGTCGGGGCTTGGTGAACCGTCCGGTGAACTGCCTGCCATTGTCTGTGAGGACTTCGTCCGGGATCCCGCGAGCTGGTGCAACGTTCGATAGCGTCGGGGAGCGTGGAACCCACGGCGCGACGGCCGCACATGCCCGGGTATGGAGTCGTCGGTCCAGACGAGGGCACGGGTCTCCTCCCGTGGGGATGGGCGACCGACCGCCTCGTCCGCTCGCACGATTACTGGCTCGCAACGGTCTGGCCAGATCACAGGCCCCACGTGACGCCCGTCTGGGGAGTATGGCGGGACGACAGCCTCTGGTTCAGCTGCAGTCGACGCTCTCGCAAATCGCGGAACCTGGCGAACAATCCCGCCGTCGTCGCAACGACAGATGACCCTGCGAACCCAGTCGTCGTCGAGGGGTACGCGGCCCCGGTCCAGGACCGAGCTGCGATCGCGAACTTCGCCGACTGGGCTGACACCAAGTACAAGACCAGCTACGGCGTCGCCTTCTTCGGTGATCCTGCCAACGCCTGCTTTTGCATCGAGGTGGTCTCGGTGTTCGCCCTCAGCGGAGACGACTTCACGGGCTCGCCCACCCGATGGGTCATCCGTGGCCGTCGCGCCGATCGATGAGCTGTGGCAACGGTCATCGAGTACAGCACCGAAGTACAGCAGCCGGACTGACCAGCATCGGCTGGCGACTACTCGCCGCAACCACACCGCCCAATTGAATGCCCTGCCCTGGTCGGCATGCCCCGAGTTCGCAACGAGAAGGTCAGGGGTTCGAGTCCCCTTAGCTCCACCCTTGTACAGAAGGAAGTCCAGCCGGCCCGGAACCGTGGCAGCCAGCCGGAGCGACAGCCAGAAGGCTGTGATCACCGTGATGACCACGTGTGTGTGTCGGGCTCCAGTTGATCCCGTTCCGGATCCGGTTCACTTGCTGGGTGGCAGCTCCGGCTCGACCATCGGGACCTTTCTAACGGTGCCATGATTCGGCGCGATGCGGGAGTGCACGGTCGGCGCCGGGAGGTCAACGTGTCCAAGACGGCGGATCAAGGTAGCGAGACGGTGCGGCCTTCGCTCGGGGGCGATGGCGTGGTGACGCTGCGCCTGGTGTGGCCGCAGTGGCAGGGCGCGGGCACCTCCAGCGTGCGCGAGCTTGCGCCTGAGTTCCCGTTCGAGGTGGCACGCCGTGGTTATGCAGTCGGTTCGGCGGTGCTGGCGGCGGTGCTGCCCGCGCATGACGGCCCGACGGTTGCCGTGCCGGTGGGGATGGATGATGCGGGCCCGGAGCTGCGTGACGGGATCGAGGCCAAGGAGGTGATCCTCAGGCAGCTCACCCACGCGTTCGAGGTTATTCGGACCCATGATCCGGCGCGGATCGTCACCCTTGGCGGTGAGTGCGCGGTCAGTGTCGCACCCTTCGCCGAACTGGCCCGACGCTATGGTGACGAGCTGGCGATCGTTTGGATCGACTCGCACCCGGATATCGGGACTCCGGCCAGCGCGTATCCCGGGTTCCATGCTATGGCGGTCGCCGCGCTGACCGGTCACGGCGACCCCGACGTGGTGCGGCTGCTGCCGGCGACGGTTCCCGCCGATCGGGTCGCGCTGGCGGGGTTGCACGCGTGGACCGACGACGACATCGGCAATGTCGCCCAATGGGGTATCCATTCCTTCAGCCCCGACGATCTGCGCACAACCACCCAGCCGCTTGCTGGACTGGCTGGCCGGCACCGGCTGCTCCCGCCTGGCCATCCATTTCGATGTCGACACCGTCGACAGCAACGAGATCGTGCTCGGGCTCGGCGCGGAACCCAACGGGCTGACCAGCGCCCAGGCGCGGCGCGTCGTGGACGACCTCGACGCTGTTGCCGACGTCGTGGGGCTCACCATCGCCGAGTTCATCCCCAGGCAGGTCATGCACGTGCAGCAGCTCCTGGCCGGCTTCCGCTGCTTCGCCGTTGACAGCATCCGAGGACAGCGGGAACCGGTAGCCCTCGACCGCCTCCGACCGCTCTACAGCGCCACCAAATCTGACAGAAGCGTCATCGAATTCCGGGAGTGCCTGACCCGACGCCGGCAGGACGCCATCGCGGTCGTCAGAGTCGACGCGGCGTCGCGGGCGCCCGGATACTGTGCGAAAGGAGGCGCGCGATGACTGCAACCACTCCAAGCTCTCTGCCTAACACGCAGGCGCGACTGTGGCATGCCTGCTCGGCTGAAGAGGTCGCGACGACCGTGGGCGTGGACCCTGCGCGGGGGCGTCGGCCAAGGACGCTCGGAGTCTCCTTGCCCGGAACGGGCCGAACGCGTTGCCTGAGGAGAAGCCGAAGTCGCCATGGCTGCGGTTCGTGGATGAGTACCGCAGCTATATGCAGATCATTCTGCTGGTCGCGGCGGCGGTGTCTTTTGTGATCAAGGAGTGGAGTACGGCGATCCTGCTTTTGGCGCTGACGGTCCTCAACGCGGTGGTCGGCATGCGGCAGGAGGGCAAGGCCGAGAGTGCGATGAACGCGCTGAAGTCCATGATGAAGGCAACGGCCGGGGTACGCCGCGACGGGGTCGAGTCCGAGGTCCCTGCCGAGGATCTGGTGGTCGGCGACGTGGTGCTCATCGCGGCCGGCGACCAGGTGCCGGCCGACGGCCGGATCGTGACCGCGAGCGCGTTGCAGATCGATGAGTCGGCGCTGACGGGCGAGAGCGTCCCTGCGGCCAAGTCTGCCGAGACCGTCACCGGCGACAAATCTCGGCCCGGCCGACCAGACCAACATGGCGTTCATGAACACGCCGGTCACTCATGGCAGCGCGACGATGATCGTGACGGGCACCGGTGCGGACACGGAGCTCGGGAAGATCTCGGGAATGCTGGCGAGCACCGCGAAGGAGCAGTCGCCGCTCACCAGGGAGATGAACTCCCTGACCTTGTGGATCGCGGGCGCGGCAGGTCTGACGATGATTGTGATGTTCGTGCTCGGGCGAGCCCGTGACCAGGCCTGGGATGCGCTGTTCATCAGCGCGGTTTCGCTGGCGATCGCCGCCATTCCCGAGGCGCTCCCCACGGTCACGCAGGTCATCTTGTCGCTGGGCAGTGTGGAGCTGGCCCAGCGCAGCGCGATTGTCAAGGATCTTCCGTCGGTCGAGACGCTGGGATTCACCTCGGCGATCAACTCCGACAAGACCGGAACGCTGACGATGAACCAGATGACGGCGGTGGAGGTCGTGGATCCCGCCGACCGCTACACCATCAGCGGCACCGGCTACAGCCTGGACGGGCGTGTGCAGCGCGTGGCGGGCACCAGTGACAGCATCGAGGACGCGATCCTGCCCTATCTCATGGCCAGTGACGCGAAGCTCGTCGACGGCCGGGTCGTCGGCGACCCCACCGAGGGGGCGCTGCTGGTGCTCGGCCACAAGGCGGGGCTGGACGTCGAGGCGACCCGTGAGCGCTACCCGCGGCTGGCCACCCTGCCGTTCGACCCGACCTACAAGCTGATGGCCACGTTCCACCAGGTGACCGGCGCCGACGGCGGGTCGCTCGTCCGGTGCTACGTCAAGGGTGCGGCACCGGCTGTACTTGACCGGGGGACGGCGGCCTACGCACGTGATGTCGCGGTTCCATTTGACGGATGACCTACGCGGCCGTGCGATCGAGCACATGGAGCGCATGGAGAACGACGGCCGGCGCGTCATGGCAGGCGCCACCAAGGACCTGGCGGTCGCGGACTTCGACGCCGCGGGTGACCTGCTGTCGTACGTGACCGACCTGCAGGTCACGAGCCTGGTGGGAATGGTCGACCCACCGCGCGCTGAGTCCAAGGCCGCGGTGGCCAGTGCACAAGCCGCCCATATCCGGGTCCGGATGGTGACGGGGGACGACGTGACGACGGGCGCCGCCATCGCCCGCGAGCTGGGCATCGACGGTGAGGCGATCCTCGGTGCCGACTTCGCCGCACTGTCGGAGTCGGAGCGCCTTTCTCGGATCGACGGCATCGGCGTGGTGGGCCGCGTCGCCCCCGAACACAAGGTGCTGCTCGCGGACACGTTGAAGAAGCGCGGCGACGTGGTCGCCATGACCGGCGACGGGGTCAACGACGCGCCCGCCATCAAGGCCGCCGACATCGGCATCGCGATGGGCAGCGGAACCGAGGTGGCCAAGAACGCCGGCCGGATGATCCTGTCCGACGACAACTTCGCCACGATCGTCTACGCCGTCGAGCAGGGCCGCAAGATCTACGACAACCTCACGAAGTACATCCGGTTCGTCCTGGTGCTGCTCGTGGCCTTCGTGCGGACCTTCCTCGGGGCGAGTCTGTTCAACATCGCGGCCGGCGAGCCGTTCACTCCCGCGCAGGTGTTGTGGATTCACTTCATCGTCAATGCGCCGTTCGGTTTCGCCCTGGGCTTCGACCAGGAGACGCCAGGACTCATGGCGCTCAAGCCGCGGCCGCGTGGGCAGAGCGTGCTGACGCGAGGCGTGGTGATCACGGTCTGCCTTTCCGGACTGGCCATCACGATCGGGTTGCTCAGCCTCATCCACTGGGGCGGCGGCCACTACGGGAATGTGCAGATCGGCTCGTCGATCGCATTCACATCCTTCGCCGTCTGCCTCATCGTGGCCGCCTTCGAGTGCCGCAGCGAGACCGCGAGCGTGCTGACCCCGGCGACGTTCAACAGCAAGCAGATGAACTGGGTCGCGCTCGGCGAGTTCGTGCTGGCCGTCCTCACCACCCAGCTCGACGGCTTCCGCCGGCTACTCGGCACCACCCAGCTCGACCTCGGGCAGTTCGGATGGGCCCTGGTGCCCGCGGTCGCGCTGCTCGTCGTCTGGGAAATCGGCAAACTGATCGCCCGGAGGCTGCACGCGCCGGGGTGAGAGGTCACGTCGCCTCAACGGACGGCGTCCCCTCGATGGGACGGCAGCCGCACAGCGAGAGGCCACTGTTCACCCGGTCGCTTGCTGGCGTGCCTCGAGCACCTCGATGTCTCGCTCGGCGAAGAGCCGGTGCTCCCACTCCTCGTTGAGGACGGTCAGCAGGCAACGGCGTACTGGAAAGCTCTTCGACTCCGGATAGCCCGGCTCCACCACCGGCTGTGTCCGCGCGGCCAGCTTGTCCTCGGTCAGATCGGCCAGCACCCGGCGCACGGTCGCCACACGATCCGCGCGAAGTGCGAGCACTTCGTCCAGGGACGGCCGCGCGTCTCGGTCCCGGGGGACGCCGGGAGCGTCGGGCATCTCCTCGTGGGGAAGGTCCAGCCGGTGCCAGGGCGACGGATCGCCCAGGACCGCGCGCTTGACCCAGGCGTCCGTGGCGAACACGAGATGGCGCAACGTCTCGATGAACGACCACTCGCCGTCGACCCGCTCGTGCAGCAGTTCCGGAGCCAGCCCGCGGGCCCGCTCAACGGTCTGCTGCCACAGCCGCTCGAGGATGTCCCAGGCGTCGCGGAACCCGTCGGGATCGGTCGGGCACATCTTGACCCGCTCCGGGTAGCGGCGGTCCAGCTCGGCCTCCACAAGCGGCACCACGTCGACCCCGTTGACCCGCAGGTTCGCGATCTGCCCGCTGATATCCACGTCAACCACAGCCGCACCCCGGATCGTCACCCCCGTCAGGTCCACCAACTGGAACCGCGCGTTCCGCAGGTCGACATCGCGGAACCGTGCGCCGGTCAGGTAAACATCCTCGAACCGCGATCCGGTCAGATCCTCGCCGGTGAAGTCAGCCACCCGGCTAGCTTCCTCCCTCACCCCGACCTCGTCCACAACGACCCCGGACGGCGGGATCGGCGACCCGACCGCGTACGCCGAACAGCCGCCGCCGTCCTCCCCGGCCAAGCAGAGAAGGACAGGAAACTACGGTGCGCCGACCCGCGCGGCGCGGCGCCGCTCGGTGAGCCGCCGGGCCTTGGCCGTGGTGCCGCAATCGGCCATGCGGCACCAGCGACGGGAACCGTTGCGGCTCTGGTCGAGGAACAGCCACCCGCAACCGCCTTCGGCCACAGGGCACCGGCGTACCCGGGTAAGGTCGGCCGTCAGCAGTACGTCGAGTGCGACCTCAGCGATCCGGTCGGGTACCAGCATTGCCGGCACCGTGCCATAGGCGAGCCGTACCCTCGGCGGGTCGCCCCCGTCGAGCACCAGCGTCGCCCGGGCGGCGGCCGCAGACCACCGGTCATGCAACCGGACCAGGGCGGCCCCGGCAGCGATCGGTTCGCCCTCGGCGGCGCCGCCGGGGTCATTCGCCGCCCCGCCGTGCGCGGGCGGGATCGCGGCGAGCATCGCGAGGTGCAGTCCCTCCCGGAGGTCCCGCACAGCGGCCAGCCCGGCCTGTGCGGCGGCGGGATCCTCGCGCCAGGCCCGACTCACCCGCTTGGCCTCCGCGTCGCTGATCAGGCCCACCCTGACCGTCCAGCGTAGTAATGCTGAAGTGCCGGACAGGAAGTCGTAGGGCGGCTCGCCGTCGATCGGTACCCCTCGTTCGAGCGTGTTGACCAGGTCGAGCGCGGGGTGCCCGCCGACCAGCGACAATTCGGACACATCTGGGTGCATACGGGTTGGATACCACCTAAGACGTCGAAGGAGGTTGCAGCATTCCGGTGGCCGAGCATCCGGCGGCTGGCCGGCGGATGATCGGCGCGACCCGCCGCTGGCTGGAGAAGAACGGTTCGGCCAGCACGACGGCGAACGCCACCAGGCTGAGCACCGCCCCGACGAGTGCCGTACTGCGCACGCCCGGACCGGCCAGCAGCACGCTACCGAACAACGCTCCCGCGGTGATTCCCGTGTTGAACGCCGTGGAGGTGCCGGCGCTCGCCATGTCCGATGTGCCCGGGGCGTACCGGAGCACCCGTGACCCGAGAACGGCGGGTAGGCCCGCCAGCGTGAAGCCGGACAGACAGATCATCATGACGGTCGCGGCCTGGGAGGTGCCGAACGCGTACTGACCGGCGAGCGCAAGGACCTGCAGGCCCATGATCCCCACCATGGTCAGCCAGCCGTGGCGGTCCACGAGGAAGCCGACCACGACTACGCCGGCCAGGCCCGCGATCCCGCGGACCAGCAGGAGCGGACCGACCGACGACGCGGCGAAGCCGCTGAAGCCGGTCAGGAACGGGGCGATGTAGGTGAAGGCAGTGAACCCGCCGGTGACCGCGATGGCCGTAGTGGCCACGACGGACAGATACCGGCCGCGGTCGGGTGCGCTGCCCCGGTCCGCTGCGCCCTGCCCGGCCGGCGTGTTGGGCAGGAGGGCCGCGACCGCGACGAGTACGAGCAGGCCCGGCACGCTGAGCACGACGAACGCCATCCGCCAGTTGGTCTGCTGGCCGAGCCACGTGCCGGCCGGGATGCCGGCCAGCGCGGCGACGGAGACGCCGGCGTACAGGATCGACACGGCCCGGCCGCGCACCTCGGCCCGGAACATGCCGGCGGCGGCCGGCGTCACAACACACCAGAACAGCGCCTGGCTCAGTGCGGTCACCATCCTGGCGCCCATGAGCAGCCAGTAGTTCCAGGCCGCAGCCGACAGGAAGGTTGCGATGACGAAGACGGCGAGCAGGATGCACAGCAGCCGCCGTCGAGGCAGCCTGCGAGTCAGTCGGGTGACTGGCAGGGACGCCGCCACGATGATCAGGCCGTACGCCGTCACCAGGAGCCCGACCGCCGACTCGGTGGTATCGAGGTCCTTCGCGATCAAGGGAAGCAGCCCGATCGGCAGCGACTCGGTCGTCACGTAGATGAATACCGCCAGGGTCAAGGCGATCAAGGTGATGATCGCCGGCCTGCTTCCGAACCGTTCTCGCATGCTGGCTCCTCGGTCGGGTCACCGTCGTTTTGGGTAATGGCGGTAGCTCCTGGGCGGCATCATCCTGCCGTCTCCTTTATATGACCAAGTATCGATGAAACGGAGCTACCAGTCAACTCGCCTTAGAAGGTAGCTCAATGAAGATCTTGCTCAGCGGTCGATGAGCTGATCACGGGTTTATTGTCGAGCGCCGTCCTGACACTGAACGGTCCGATGTGCTGGCACGGGAAGGGCGTGTCAGCGGAGTGTCAGGAGGGTGTCAGGCCGTCCGACGACGGTGGGCGCATGACAAATCAAGCGATCACGGCTTCCGGGCTACGGAAGGCCTATCAAGACAACGTCGTGCTTGACGGCATCGATCTGAATGTCCGGGCGGGGACGGTCTTCTCCCTGCTCGGTCCGAACGGGGCCGGCAAGACCACGACGGTGAACGTGCTGACCACATTGATCAAGGCCGACGGCGGGACGGTTCGCGTTGCCGGGCATGACGTCGCGACGCAGGCCAAGGCGGTACGTGCGGCGATCGGGGTCACCGGTCAGTTCGCGGCGGTGGACGAGCTGCTGACGGGGCAGGAGAACCTCGAGCTGATGGTGGATCTCAGTCCGCTGTCCGCCAAGGACGGCAAGCGGATCGTCACCGAGCTCCTCGAGCGCTTCGATCTGGTGGAGTCGGCGCACAAGCCCGCGTCGACGTACTCCGGGGGGATGCGCCGCAAGCTCGACCTGGCGATGACGCTCGCCGGCGACCCCCGGATCATCTTCCTGGACGAGCCGACGACGGGCCTGGACCCGCGCAGCCGGCGCACGATGTGGACGATCATCCGTGAGCTGGTGGCCGGCGGCGTGACCATCTTCCTCACCACCCAGTACCTCGATGAAGCCGACCAGCTCGCTGACCAGGTCGCGGTCCTCGACCAGGGCCGGATAGCTGCCCAGGGCAATCCCGACGAGCTCAAGCGCCGCATCCCCGGGACCCATGTCCGGTTCCGGTTCACCACGGCAGAGGAACTCGACATGGCCGCGCGCATCATGCCCGACTCCACGCGGGACGACGAGGCGCTGACCCTGCGGGTGCCCAGCCAGGCCGGGACGAAGGCGGTGCGGGCTCTGCTCGACAGGCTCGACGAGTACTCGCTCAGCGCCGAAGAGTTCTCCGTCCACACACCCGACCTCGATGACGTTTTCCTCGCCCTGACGGGCCACAGCACGGAGGTGCTCGCGAAATGAAGTCCCCATCGGTCGTGATGTTGCGCCGCAACTTCAAGCACATCGCCCGGAACCCGACCACGGTGTTCAACGCGGTTCTGATGCCGGTCGTGATCATGCTGATGTTCGTGTACGTGTTCGGTGACGCTTTCAGCGTCGGCGTCGACTACGTCGACTATGCGACGCCGGGCCTGGTCCTGCTGGCCGTCTGCTACGGCCTGGGGTCTGTGGCGGTGTCGGTCAACTCCGATATGACCAAGGGCATCATCAACCGGTTCAAGGTCATGGACGTCCCTCGCGGCGCGGTGCTGAACGGTCACGTCATCGCCAGTGTGCTGACCAACCTGCTCGCCGTCGCGGCGATCATCGCAGTCGCGTTTCTGCTGGGATTCAGTCCGTCGGCGAGCTTGCTCGACTGGCTGGGCGTGATCGGTGTCGTCGTACTGCTCGGGTTCGCGGCCGGCTGGCTGACGATCGCCCTGGGACTGGCGGCGAAGTCCCCGGAAACGGCCGGTCTGGCCGCTGTGCCGCTGATCATGCTCCCGTTCTTCAGCAGCGCGATCTCACCGACGGACAAGATGGGCGCCGGAGTCCGCCAGTTCGCGGAGTATCAGCCCTTCACGCCCATCATCGAAACCCTGCGCGGGCTCCTGAACGGTACGCCGGCCGCCGGCGACGTGATCCCCGCCCTCGCCTGGTGCGCCGGAATCGCGCTTGTCGGCTACCTGTGGGCGAACTCGACCTTCACGAAGCGAGCGTGACCTCGGCCAAGTCCTGCCAGCTCGCCTGCGCTCCCTCGCGCGTCGCCTCGGTGAACCGCGAGTCACCGAGGCGACGTCGCGCTTCCTCCTCGATCCGGCCGACGTCCGGTTGGGAACGATCCGGCAGACCCAGTACGGCGGCGCTCGCGCCGAGCAGTCGCGCAGCCTGTTCGTATTGTTCGTTGCGCAGCGCAAAATCCGCGGTCCCGACGAGCACTTGGGCGATCGCGGGTGCATTCCCCAATTCGGACGCCGCCTGGACAGCCGCGATGCGGTGTTCGCGAGATTCGGCCAGGTCCTCGGCAAGGTAGCCGAGTAGGTCCCGTCTCATCGCTCGGAGGCCGGCCCGCTCGGCGTCCTCGCCCAGCATGGCTGTCGCGACGTCGAGTTGCCGCCTGGCCTGCTCGGCGTCGCCGCTCCAGCGCGCGAGCCCCGCCCTGCTCAGCGCCAGCTCGACCAGCGCCTCCGGCCACGCGACCCGTTCCGCGTACCGCTGCGCCACCGCCATCGCAGCCGCGCTCGACTCTTCGTCACCCGCCAGCCAGTACAGCTGCGCCTGCCGCGACCGCATCCGCACGACATCCTCCGTGGCACCGACCTCCGTGGCGACCGCGATCGCCTGTTCGTAGTACTCGCACGCATCGGCGAACTGGCCTCGTACGGCGATTCGATCCGCCAGCTCGGTCAGGGCGAACGACATCCCCCACCGTTCGCCGATCGCACGGAACTCGGTGAGTGCCGTCTGGAGGTACGCATCGGCCTCTCGGTCCCCATGGCCGAGCATGATCCGCATCTTGCCGAGCTGTAGCCGGGCCAGGGCGCATACCCAGGGATCCTCGTCGGTGAGCAATGGCTCGAACGCGGACAGGAACGCGTCCGGCCCCTGCAGCAGGCGGTCCAGCGCGCCAGCGAGTTTCACGGCTGGGTGACGGCTCTGGACATGCCGGCTGATGTCGTACGTCTTGCGGATCCACTCCTCAGCGTCGTGCTGGTCACTCCCTCGTCCGGAGGTCATGAATCCCGTGACGAACGCGTACACCACCGCCTGGATCTCCTCTGACACCTCGCCGGGCACAGCTGCGGCCGCCACGATCAGCTCGTTGCCCTCCGCCCTGTGCCCGCCGAACCACCAGTACCAGCCGCCGGCGGCGGCGAGACGCATCGCCCCCTCTGCGTCGCCGGCCGCGAGCGCACCGCGCATGGCAGCGGCGATGTTGTCGTGCTCCGCCTCGACCACGGCGAGCCATTCCAACTGCTCGGCGCGGCGCAGGTGCGGCTCCGCGGTCTCAGCGAGTTCGGTGAAGTACGCGAGATGCGTGCGGCGGGTCAGCTCCGATTCGCCCGCCTGCGCAAGACGCTGCTCGGCGTACTCCTTGATCGTGCCGAGCATCCGGTACCGTGGCGCCCCCTCGCCCTGGGTGACTACGAGCGACTTCTCGGTCAACGCGGTCAGCAACTCGAGCACGTCCCAGGACTCGACCGCGCCGCCGGCGCAGACCTGCTCGGCCGCTTCCAGGCTCGCACCACCGGAGAACACCGAGAGCCTGCAGAGGACCGTCCGTTCGGCATCGCTGAGCAGTTCCCAGCTCCAGTCGACCACCGCGCGCAGCGTCCGGTGCCGCGGCAAGGCGGTACGGCTGCCGCCGGTCAGCAGCCGGAACCGGTCGTCGAGCCGATTGGCGAGCTGATCGAGGGACATGGTGCGCAACCGGGCCGCGGCGAGTTCGATGGCCAGTGGCATACCGTCCAGCGCCCGGCAGATGCGTGCCATGGCCGACATCGTCCGGGCGTCGGCAGCGAGGTCCTTGCGTACGTCGCCGGCGCGGTCCTGTAGGAGCCGGACGGCCGGCGCGGCTTCGATCTCAGCGAGGTCGGCTTCCGCGGCTGGCAGGTCCAACGGCGCGACCGGCCACAATGCCTCACCGGTGATGCCAAGGGGCTCCCTGCTCGTCGCGAGGATCCGTAGCCGCCGGCACTCTCCGAGCACCCGATGGGCGAATGTCGCCGCGGACTCGATCACGTGCTCGCAGTTGTCCAGGATCAGCAACATCTCCCGCTCGCGGACCGCGGCGATGACCCGATCGGTGGGCTCGGCGTCCGGTACGTCGCCGACCAGCGCATCGCGCAACCTGAGCGCGTCGAGCGTCGCCTGCGCCACGTCACCGCCGGCGCCGATGGCGGCGAGCTCGACAAGCCAGACGCCGTCCGGCAGATCGCCGAGCAGGGTACGCGCGGTTTCCGTGGCCAGCCTGGTCTTTCCGGAGCCGCCCGGCCCGATCAGGGTGGTGAGCCGATGTTCCGCAATGAGCTCGCGGACCGCAGCGACGTCGGCGTCCTTGCCGACGAAGCTGGTCAGCTCCGCACGCAGGTTTGTATCCCGCTTGTCCTCCCGTCGTCCCAACTCGCCCCGCAGCAGCGCGATGTGCAATGCGGACAGCTCCGGTGAAGGGTCGACGCCCAGTTCGTCGGCCAGGGTTTCTCTCGTGCGCTCGTACACGAGCAGTGCCTCGGCATCGCGACCGGTCGCGACGAGGGCACGCATCAGCGCCGCGACAAGCCGTTCTCGTACCGGATGCGCGGCCACCAGGTCGGTCAGTTCCGTGACCAGCTCCGCACCGTGGCCGAGGCTGATCTCCGCATCGAACCGGTCCTCCATGGCAGTCAGGCGCAGCCCTTCGAGCCGGGTGATCGCCGCGTCGAACGCCGCACTATCCTGCAAGCCGACGTCCTGCATGGCCGCACCGCGCCACAAGGCGAGCGCCTCGCGCAGCCGCCGTACCCCCAGTGAATCCTGGTCGTCGCGGGCCTGACGGACGAGACGCTCGAACCGCACGGCGTCGACTGCGTCGGGCTCCACCCTCAACCGGTAGCCGTCCGTCAGCCCGTCGACCGACCCCTCCGGCAGGGCCTTCCGCAGCCGGGAAACCAGGCGTTGCAAGGCATTCGCCGCGTCGGCGGGTGGCTGTTCACCCCAGATCCAGTCGATGAGCGTCGCCTTCGGCACCGCGTGACCTGGGTCGAGCGCGAGGGCGATCAGCAGCGCGCGCAGCCGGGCGCCCGGTACGTCGGCTAGGACGCCGTCGTCCGCACGAACCTCGAACGGTCCGAGCATCCCGATCTGCACCCGGCTGATTTTGCCATCCCCTGTGTGCTGGACCGCTGCGGTGCCAGACCTCCATCGAATCCGCTTGGCTCCAGCCAGGACCGTCAGCTGGAGATCTGGGCGTCGACGGGGCCACGCTCACCTTGACCGGTACGAGGTCGATCGCCTGGAACACAGCTGTGAGCACGCCGAGCAACAGTGTTGCGTGGAGCAATAACGCGAGCGCGACGCCTGTGACCAGGCCCGCCTTCCAGAACACGGATAGCAGCGCTGGCACCATTACCCGCACTGAGCATGATCAGGGGAGGCGGTGCGGCGGATCAGTGAAGGGGTGGCCAGGACCTTGCCGACTTGGGCACGGTGATCGTGATCGTCGCGCGTTTGGCCTGTGCGTCCTTGCCTGTCCTGGTGGCCCATGCGTCGAGAGCACGCCACCAAGGGGGCGCGCCGGCCGGCAGGTCCGCTTCGGGGATCGCCGCGAGGTCGCCGGCCTGCCACCGATCCGAGTAGGGCGTCGTGTCCGGCGGCCGGTCCGGGGCGATATGGGAGGCCAGGCCGTCGAGGTGCGCGTTCCAATCCGCAAGGAGTTTGGCCGTCGCATCGCCAAGGCTGATGGAGCCGGAGGCAGCCGCACTCTCGGGATAGGTCGGATGACGGACGGCGGCCAAGTGGAGCCCGTGGGCGGCATCCACATGGAGTTTGGCCCACTGCTCGAATGCGGATTTCGCGAGTGTTCCAAGGGTGATGACGGCCGTCACCGCGGTATCGATCAGCAACGCATCGAGCCAGCGATTGCGGTACTCAGCTACGTGCGGATCCTTCGCGTGCTTGTTCCCACCGCCCTGTCCGTAAACGCTGTACAGGAAGGTATTCACCATCACGTACCTAGTGTCGATGCCGGCCTTCGCAAGGAGACCCTGGACACGCTGACCGGCCTCGCCGATGAGGATCCGCCGCGCGACGGTTTCGTGCGTAGCAGGATCCTGCCCGAGGACAAGAACCTTGGCCGTTTTGTCGAGCCGGCCACGATGGAAGACCGGACCCCACTCGATGCGGAAGTCCTTCGCCGGATAGACCTCTTCCCCCGGGTAATCGGCGACGAGTCTGTCGAACGGCGCAGTCCCGTAACCCGGGCATGACAGATGCGACATCCGCCCCCCTCTAATGCTGACGAATGATCCGATCAGCCTACCGCCACGACACCGGAGGTGGGACAGTCCTTGTGGGGAGTTGTCACTGGGGGAGGTCAATCATGAGCACAACCGACGCCGGAAGCGGCCAGTTGTTCCAACGTGCATACACGCGTGGGGTGACCGAGGAACAGCCGGAGCCGGCTGCGAGGTCGCGTCGTCGCCTGGTCACTGGGGCCGCCCCGGTCGACGCATTTGCTCTCCGCGGCGCGGTGATCACCGAGCATGGTGTCCTGCCGGACGGATACGTGGTTGTCGAAGGCGAGACGATCTCCGAAGTCGGGACGACCAAGCCGACCGGCGTACAACTACTCGAAACCGGCGGAGTCATCCTGCCGGGACTCATCGATCTCCACGGGCACCCGGAGTTCAACGTCTTCGCCGCCTGGGAGCCGCCGCGCCAATATGCGAACAGATACCGATGGCGAAGCAGCGTGCCCTATCACGCACTGATCCGCGATCCGCAGAACGTGCTTCTGACCAAGGTTCCGACCGGCACACAGCTGAGGTACGCCGAGATCCGAGCCCTCGTCGGCGGCGTCACCGCGATCCAGGGTGCCTCCCGATCTCCGGACAGCGAACCGCTCGTACGCAACGTCGATCTGCGGATCTTCGGTCAACATCGGGCTCGCTCGATGATCGATCTGCCTTCGTCGGAGAAGGCTCGCGACTATCCACGGCTGCAGAACATCCTGGCCGATATCAAGAACGGCGCCGTCGACGCGTTCTACCTTCACCTCTGCGAGGGTCAGGCCGGCGACGAACGGAGCCAGTCGGAGTTCGATCGATTCCTGGCAATGAAGGCCGCGACGACGGCGACTGTGGTCATTCACGGCAGCGCGCTGAGTGCGGCCCAGCTCGCACAGCTTGCCGGCCTCGGCTGCAAGCTGGTGTGGTCGCCTCAGTCGAACCTACGGCTGTACGGCCAGACAACGCTGGCCGGCGCAGCCCTTGCGGCGGGTATGCCGGTCGCTCTGGGTGCCGATTGGCTGCCCTCCGGCTCGACCAGCCTGCTGGCCGAGCTGAAGGTCGCTCGTCGGGAGCTGGAGCGCCAGGGTCATCCGCTCCAGCCCGAAGAACTGGTGCGGATGATCACGTCCGGCGCGGCAGCGATCGCAGGTCTCGACCAGTTCATCGGCACGCTGCGGGTCGGGGCGGCAGCGGACATACTTGTCCTTCAGCGTCACCATGACGATCCCTACGAGAACGTCTGTCTCGCGGATCCGGACTGGGTGGAACTGGTCATGATCGGCGGCGATGTGGCGTACGGACGCCAGGACTGGTTCGACCTGCTCACGGGCGGTGCGGCTGGCTCGAGCATCGACCTGATCACCGCTTGGGGCAAGTCGATGAAGCTCGACACCGGTTTCCACACTCCGGCTGGGCAGGCACCGGCGTCATTGGCGGGTCTGCGCGCCCAGCTCACCGCGGCATATCCGCCCGTCGGGCCGATCTTCGCCTGAGCTGGTGAGGTACCCGCTCAGTCTTCCGTGCTGGGCGGGTCGGAATCCTCGTCGGACGAGGCGTCGCGCCGTGCCGCGCGCTCGGCAGCTTCAGCGGGGGACGACGGCTCCGGAAGCTCGTCACCCTCCCGGCTGAGCTCCTCGATCTGCTCGTGGATACGTGCCGCCCGCTCGGCCCGTTCGGCCGTGTCGTCGGGTTCTTCGTCCGACTCTGCGGGTTCGTCCGACTCCGCGGGCTCGTCGGGTTCTTCGGACTCGATGCCGTCGGTGGTCATGAGCCGGCCGAGGCATCGATGATCCGCTGGACCGCGGCCCGCAGGAAGCTCGCTCTGCTGCGGCTGTCCGCGCCGCCGTTCGCTGCCGCCAGCGCCGCGGAACCGCCACCCGCGGCCTTCGCGATGGTCATCACAGATCGAGGGACCTCTGTGCTGCCGTCGGTGCCCCGTCGCGGGTTCGTGCCCTTCGAAAAGACCCCCAGATCCCTGAACTTCTTCGTGCCGAAGTAGGTCTGTTGCCACCAATGGCCGGTTGCCGGATCTTGCCAGGACAGGTAGCCACCCTTGAGGACCTTGCGCGGTGCGGAGATCGCGCCCGTGAAGCTGTACCGGCGGCCATTGGTCTTCTCCGCGTCGAAATAGGACGGGTAGTAGAAGTCCGACACCGTGACGCCGTTGATGTCGTAGGCGAACTCGCTGGCCTCTGACGGATCGCAGACCTCGACCAGATACCGGACGCGGCCTTGGCCGGCCTTGATGGAAGGCGCGGTTCTGGTACGCCTGCCCAGCGGGTCGCCGAGCATCTCCAGAACCTCGTGGCTGGTCGTCAACGACCAGCTGGGGTCGTACAGGACCAGCGAGAAGGGCAGGCCGTCCCGGTCGAGATGGATGCCTTGGGCATCGTACGGGATGTCGTCACGCACGATGACCGGCCAATAGTCGAGCGGTACGTCGGTCAGTTTGGGAAAGGCTGCGATTGTCGCAGGCCTGCGCCATACCGGCGTGAAGTCCCGTGTGATCTGGATCTGCAGTGCGGCTACAGCCGCCGCGAGGTCGGCAAGCTTGACCGGCTTGGACTCACTCACAACTGCAAGGTGACGGACAATAGCCATCTCAAGACCCCCCAGTCTGGTCATCGACCATTGTGTACCTGTGGCCGCGGGATGTCAGCTCTTTCGCCTGTCCCTATCGCGTGGCGTCGAGCTCGGCCCGGGCGCTCAACCCCGAGCCGGGGTCGACGATGCCGAGGCTGAAGGCCATGACGGTGTCGGCGAACAGGCTCGCGTTCTCCCAGCGCAACGCCTGCATCTCGGCCGGATGCAGACGCGAACGCAGCAGGAAGCCGTCCAGCATCGCGGTGATCGACATGCCGACACGGTCGATCGTCCAGCCGGGCCGCAGGCGCATCCCGAGGGTGGTCAGCAGGTAGCCGTACCCCTCGTACCAGGGCCTGCGTGTCTCGTACAGCCGGTGGAGGATCTCGTCGTGCAGGCCCGGGTGCTGGGCCAGCACCGGTCCGATGTGCATCAGCAGGAACGACCGCGGGTGTTGCAGCAGCGCGGTCAGCATGCCGTCGGCCATCTGCGCGGTGATCCGCGACAGCGATCCCTGCGCGACGCGGACGGCGTCCACGAAGGTCTGCTGGTCGGTGCTGGTCGGGTCGGCGCCGGGCTGGTCGCGGTACATGATCGTGTGGATGACGGCGTCGCGGATGAACTCGTCCTTGGTCTCCCACCGGTTGTGGAACGCCTTGCGGCTGGCGCCCTCGGCGAGTCGTACGACGTCCTCGATCCGCAGCCACTCCAACGCGGCCGGGAAGTCCAGCGAACGCAGCCGGGATGGTCGGTCCTCCACCGACGACACGAACGTCGCGTCAATGAGTTGCGCCGCCGCGTCGAGGAACCTGCGGGCTGTTTCGTCTCCACGGGTCGGTGCCGGCCGCGGCATCGGTGCTCCCATCGTTAAGAGACTCGGCCCGTTCCCTTCCGGCCGTTGACGGGGCGGGACCGACTGGAAAAAACTGACAACCGGGCCCGGCAGGGGCCCAACAAACGCAGGAGGGGGAGGAGCTGGATCGGCCGGCGACGAAGTCCCGGACCGATCACGGGGGATGTCGGGACGGGGCTTCACTGGTACATCGCCGCGTCATGTGATCCGTTACACATCACGTGACTTTCGCACCCAGCCGGTTGCGGTGCACGTCAGACTGTCCGCGTGGCACTGGTACTGGCATTGGTCGTCGGGGTCACGGTGGTGTCGGCGCTTTCGCGCCGGTTCGGGTTGCCGACGCCGATCGTGCTGGTGATCGCCGGCATCCTGGTCAGCCTGGTACCGGGACTCCCGGAATACCGGCTCGACCCGGAGCTGGTGTTGGTCGGGTTCCTCCCCCCTCTGCTCTACGCCGAGTCGCTCGGCACCAGCCTTCGTGACCTGCGCGCCAACCGGCGCAACATCGCGTTGCTCTCGGTCGGCCTGGTGCTGGCCACCACGATCATCGTCGGGTACGTCGCGCACCTGGTGATCCCGGGGTTCCCGCTCGCGGCCGGCTTCGTGCTGGGCGCGGTCGTGGCGCCACCGGACGCGCTGGCGGCGGCCGGGATCATCCGGCGGGTCGGGTTGCCGCGCCGGCTGGTCACGATCCTCGAGGGCGAGAGCCTGCTCAACGATGGGACCGCGCTGGTGGCGTACCGGATCGCGATCGCGGCCGTCGTCACCGGGGCGTTCAGCTATGGCGAGGCGGCAGTGCAATTCATTCTGGTCAGCATCGTCGGTGCAGGCGTCGGGTTCGGCCTTGCTTATCTCGTATCGGAGATACGGCGCCGCATAGACGACCCGCTGACCGAGAACACGATCTCGCTGGTGACGCCGTTCGCGGCATACCTGGTCGCCGAGGAGTTGCACGGGTCCGGCGTATTGGCGGTCGTTGTGGCGGGTCTGGTCAGTGCGCGAAAGGCGCCTTTGATCGTGTCGAGTACGACCCGGCTACAGGGCCAGGCGGTCTGGGACATGATCGCGTACCTGCTCCGTGGGAGCGTGTTCGCGCTGATCGGCCTGCAACTGCGCCCTCTCCTGGAGGGATTGCATGGGTACTCGGGCACCGATCTGCTGTGGTACGCCGGGGTGGTCTCCCTCACTGTGATCGTCGTCCGGATCGTATGGCTGTTCCCATCGGCATATGTGCCGCGGTTCCTGTTCCGGCGGGTACGCGAGAACGACCCGTACCCGCCCTGGCAATGGCCGGCGATCGTGTCGTGGGCCGGGTTGCGCGGAGTGGTCTCGCTCGCGGCCGCCTTTGCCATACCGCTGGAGGTGGAAGGCCGAAACCTGATCCTGTTCATCACGTTCGTTGTGATCGTCGTGACGCTCGTGCTACAGGGACTGACGCTTCCATGGGTGAGCCGGCGGCTGCGCGTGTCTGGAATGAACGACGATCAAGCGGCGATGGAGCAGGCCGAGGCCGAGCACACGACGGCGCGGCTCGCACTGATGCGGCTGGACCAGATCGCCGCGCAGGGCAACCTGCCCGAGGAGGTCGAGGATCGGCTGCGGCGCAAGTTGGAGGAGCAGGCCCGGCGGGCGCATGCCGCACTTGGCCCGGACGCCGACGACGAGCACCTGCCCGAACTTGTCGACAGTGCGGTGCTGACCGCATCGACGTACGCCGAGGCCAGGCAGGAACTGCTCCGGGTCGAGCGCGACGAATCGGTCCGGATGTGGCAGCAGGGCGAGATCGGCGAAGCCGCCTTGAAAGCGATCGAGCGCAGACTCGACCTCGAAGAGCAGCAGATCATCGGAGGGTAGTCATCGTGAGCACGATCCTGGTCACCGGTGCCACCGGGAACGCCGGCGGTGCGCTGGTCCGCGCGCTGACCGAGGCCGGCCGGCCGGTCCGGGCGCTGGTCCGCAAGCCCGGCAGCATCGACGCCGAGGAGGTCGTCGGCGATCTGAACCAGCCGGAGACCTTCACCGACGCACTGGCCGGGGCCGACGGGCTGTTCCTGCTCAGCGGGTACGACGGGACCGACCGGTTGCTTGCCGCGGCGCGCGACGCCGGGGTCCGGCACGTCATCCTGCTGTCCAGCAGCGCGCTCGACGGTACGGATGCGGGCAACGCGATTGCGTCGTACCACGGCGCCACAGAGGAGCTGGTACGTCAATCAGGGCTGGGCTGGTCCTTCCTGCGGCCGACCAGCTTCATGTCGAACACGTTTCGCTGGAACGACCAGCTGAAGGCCGGGAATGTGATTCGCGCGCAGTTCCCCGGCGTACCGATCGCGACCATCGACCCGCGCGACATCGCCGACGTCGCGATCGCGGGATTCGACTCGGGCGCGAGCGAGATCTACCGCATCACCGGGCCGGCCGCGCTGACCGCTCCCGAGCGGGTCGAGATCCTCGGTAAGGCGATCGGCCGGCCGCTGGAGTGCTACGCGATGACGCTGGACGAGACCCGCGCCGAACTGGCCGCATCGATGCCGGCCCCGTACGCCGAGGCCATCGAGAGCTTCTTCGGCCGCGGTACCACCGACGAGACGACTGTCTACCCGACGGTCGAGAACGTCACCGGCCATCCGGCGCGCACCTTCGAGCAGTGGTGCGCCGACCACGCGCACCTCTTCCCGGCGCCGTAGACCGTCGGTGCCGGGAGCTACGGTAGGCGGGTGCGTGTTGCTACCTGGAACGTGAACTCGATCAAGCAGCGGATGCCGCGGCTGGTGCCGTGGCTCGACCAGCGCAAACCGGACGTGGTCTGCCTGCAGGAGACCAAGCTGGCCGACGACGCGTTCGCGGAACTGTTCACAAAGGTGCTG
>JBKPSJ010000186.1:0-7127 GCA_046765875.1 Actinomycetota bacterium | reverse complement strand
GGTCCTCGGGAGGGATGAGGATCGTCGTCGGTTCCGAGCCGCGGATGGCGTCTCACAGGTGGCGGCGGGAGGGGCCTGGCCGCGGTTGAGACCGCCATCCGCGGTCCGGAGCTCGACCTGGACCCGGCTCGTGAAAGGGTTCGGCGGGCTTGTAAGGGTGGGCGCAGACGGGATCGAACCGCCGACTTCCTCCTTGTAAGGGAGGCGCTCTACCACTGAGCTATGCGCCCCGGACAAGCGTCCCGCAGTCTAGGCCACCGCGGCCAACGCTTTGCGATAATCCTCCAGGCTGCGGGCGTCCGGGATGGCGTTCACCACCGTCCAGCGCAGCACGCCGTCGCGATCCACTATGAATGTGCCTCGCACGGCGGCACCGCGATCGGCGTCGAACACCCCGTACGACGAGGCCACCGCACCGTGCGGCCAGAAGTCGCTCAGCAGCGAGAACTCGAACCCCTGCTCGTCGGCCCAGGCGCGCAGCGAGTACATCGGGTCGCACGAGATCGCCAGCAGCTCGGCGCCGGCCTCGCGGAACACGCCGGGGTTGTCGCGCAGCTCGGTCAGCTCGCCGGTGCAGACCCGGCTGAACGCCCACGGATAGAACACGATCACGACCGGGCGGCCGCGCAGTCCGGACAGCGTCACGTCCTCGCCGTGCTGGTTGCTCAGCACGAAGTCCGGCGCGTTCGAGCCCAGGACCAAGCTCACCGCCGGCCTCGGGGCGACTTCGGCATCACCAGCTTGGTGGCCGACCAGTCGTCGGTGACGCTCAGGCTGCTCGTGGTCGCCAGCCCGGCGGTGGGCGCCGCCTCGGCGACATCGCTGGCGTCGACGTACCCGTCGCGGCCGACCTTCGGAGTCATCAGCCAGATCACACCGCCGGCCTTCAGGTCGGTCCGCGCGTCGGCCAGGGCGTCGACCAGGTCGCCGTCATCGTCCCGCCACCACAGCAGCACCACGTCGACCACGTCGTCGGCGTCTTCGCCCACGAATTCCTCGCCGGTGAGCTCGACGATGTCGTCGCGGAATTCCTCGTCGCAGTCGTCGTCGTACCCCAGCTCCTGCACCACCGTGCCGGGCTCCAGCCCGAGTCGCTGGGCCGGCCCCGTCCGGCGGCCCGGGTCGGGACCCTTGCCGTCCGCGCTGTCGGCGGTCGCAGCCACCAGTTCCTCCTCCATCTCTAGTACCGCATACCCAATCCTGGCGTATCCGCGTCGCGCAAGTATCACGCACCGCCGAGCGGAGTTGTCGAATCGCCCCACCGGCCGGTCCGGCGCCGACGGGCTGTGTGGAAGACGCCGGGGCCAGGTGACAGGATTACCGGAGGAACAGGCGAAGCAGAACGCTCAGAATCACAGACAGATTCAGAAGAATCACAGACAGATCGGCGGGACCACCGTGGCTTCCGGACACGAACCACCAGCCATCATCACCGAGGGGATGCCCACCCAGCTCCCAGACATCGATCCAGACGAAACCCAAGAATGGGTCGAGTCCCTCGACGCGGTGCTGGACGAGCGCGGCAAGGCCCGGGCCCGGTACCTCATGCTCAAGCTGATCGAGCGCGCCCGCGAGCGGCAGGTCGGCGTGCCGGCGCTGCGCAGCACCGACTACATCAACTCGATCCCGCCCGAGCGCGAGCCGTGGTTCCCCGGCGACGAGCACGTCGAGCGCCGGATCAGGGCGTTCATCCGCTGGAACGCCGCGGTGATGGTCAGCAAGGCCAACCGCAAGGGCCTCGAGGTCGGCGGGCACATCGCGACGTACCAGTCCGCGGCGAGCCTGTACGAGGTCGGCTACAACCACTTCTTCCGCGGCAAGGACCACCCCGGCGGCGGTGACCAGGTCTTCTTCCAGGGGCATGCCTCCCCTGGCATCTACGCCCGGGCGTTCCTGGAGGGCCGGCTGTCGGCAAGCCAGCTCGACGGGTTCCGCCAAGAGGTGTCCCGCGGCCGCGGCAACGGCCTGTCGTCGTACCCGCACCCACGGCTGATGCCGAACTTCTGGGAGTTCCCGACGGTCTCGATGGGCCTGGCGGCGCTGAACTCGATCTACCAGGCCCGGTTCAACCGGTACCTGCACAACCGCGGCCTCAAGGACACCAGCCGGCAGCGGGTCTGGGCGTTCCTCGGCGACGGCGAGATGGGCGAGCCGGAGTCGCTCGGCGCGATCGGCCTGGCCGCCCGCGAGGAGCTCGACAACCTCACCTTTGTGATCAACTGCAACCTCCAGCAGCTGGACGGGCCGGTACGAGGCAACGGCAAGGTGATCCAGGAGCTCGAGGCGTTCTTCCGCGGCGCCGGCTGGAACGTGATCAAGGTCATCTGGGGCCGGGAGTGGGACGCGCTGCTCGCGCAGGACCACGACGGCGTACTGGTGAACAAGATGAACACCACGCCGGACGGGCAGTTCCAGACCTACTCGGTCGAGTCCGGCGATTACATCCGGAAGAACTTCTTCGACGGCGACCAGCGGCTGCAGGCGATGGTGCGCAACCTGTCCGACGACGATCTGCGCAAGCTGCCGCGCGGCGGCCACGACTACCGCAAGGTGTACGCCGCCTTCAAGAGCGCCACCGAGCACGTCGGGCAGCCGACGGTGATCCTGGCCCAGACCATCAAGGGCTGGACGATCGAGGCGCTGGAGGGCCGCAACGCGACCCACCAGATGAAGAAGCTGAACTCCGACGACCTGAAGCGGTTCCGCGACCGGCTCTACCTGCCGATCGAGGACAGCCAGCTCGAGGACGCGTACAACCCGCCGTACTACCACCCCGGCACGGACTCCGATGAGTACCAGTACATGATGGAGCGCCGCCGGCAGCTCGGCGGCTTCCTGCCCGAGCGCCGGGTCCGGCCCAAGACGCTCAAGCTGCCCGGCGACGACGTCTACACGCCGTTCGCGAAGGGCACCGGCAAGACGCTGGTGGCGACCACGATGGCGCTGGTCCGGCTGATGCGCGACCTGATGAAGGACCCCGAGATCGGCCCGCGGATCGTCCCGATCGCGCCGGACGAGTACCGCACCTTCGGTATGGACTCGATGTTCCCGACGGCCAAGATCTACTCGCCGTACGGGCAGAACTACGAGGCCGTCGACCGAGCGCTGCTGCTGGCCTGGAAGGAGTCGGCCCAGGGTCAGCTGCTGCACGAGGGCATCAGCGAGGCCGGTGCGATGGGCTCGGTGATCGCCAGCGGTACGTCGTACGCGACGCACGGCGAGCCGATGATCCCGTTCTACATCTTCTACTCGATGTTCGGGTTCCAGCGGACCGGCGACTTCATGTGGGCCTTCGGCGACCAGCTCGGCCGCGGCTTCCTGATCGGCGCCACCGCAGGGCGGACCACGCTGACCGGTGAGGGCCTGCAGCACGCCGACGGGCACTCCCCGCTCCTGGCCTCGACCAACCCGGCGGCGGTGCACTACGACCCGGCCTTCGCGTACGAGGTCGCGCACATCGTCAAGGACGGCCTGCGCCGGATGTACGGGTACGGAGCCGACGCCGAGCACGAGCACGGCGAGAACGTCTTCTACTACCTGACGGTGTACAACGAGCCGGTCGAGCAGCCGGCCGAGCCCGACAACCTGGACGTGCCCGCGCTGCTCAAGGGCATGTACCGCTACTCGCGGTACCCGACGGCCGCCGGTGACGACGTACCGCGGGCGCAGTTGCTCGGGTCGGGCGTGGCACTGCCATGGGTGATGAGGGCGCAGCGGATGCTCGCCGAGGAGTACTCGGTGGCCGCCGACGTCTGGTCGGTGACCTCGTGGAACGAACTACGCCGCGATGCGGTCGAGGCCGAGCGGCACAACCTGCTCAACCCGGGTGCGCCGGAACAGGTGCCGTTCGTCACCGAGCAACTCAAGGACACCGCCGGGCCGGTGGTCGCGGTCAGCGACTTCATGCGCGCCGTGCAGGACCAGATCGCTCGCTGGGTGCCGAACGACTACACCTCGCTCGGTACCGACGGCTGGGGCCTGGCAGACACCCGCGCGGCGGCTCGCCGGCACTTCCAGGTCGACGCCGAGTCGATCGTCGTCGCCACCCTGGAGGCGCTGGCCAAGCGCGGCGACGTCAAGCCCGAGGTGGTCGCCGAGGCGGCCAAGAAGTACCGCATCGACGACCCGACCGCGGTCGCCCACGTCCAGCAGGAGGGCGCCGGCGCCTGACCCCGCCTGTGAGGGAGCCACGTCCCCCGGCCGGGGGATGTGGCTCCCTTCGTCGTCGCAGACGCTGGCGGCATGACGATCACCACCTCTGCGCCTTCGAGACTCGAGGGCGTCGTACCGCGCTGGGCGGACCATGTCGCGCATGTCATCGTGTTGCTCACGCTGCCGTCCGGGTTGTGGCGGCTGGGGCTGGCGTTCGGGTCGTCGATGGGAACTGTCGACGACTACGGCCGGCCGATGTACCTGCACGGCTGGCAGATCCCGTACGTCGTTGCTCTGAGCATCTTTTCCGAACTCGTCGCGCTGATCGCGTTCGGACTGGTCCGGCCCTGGGGAGAGGTCGTACCGCGGTGGATCCCGTGGCTCGGTGGCCGGCGGGTGGCGCCGTACGCCGCGATCATCCCGGCCGTGGCCGGCAGCCTCGCCCTGATCGCGATCTGGAGTTACGCCTTCCGGGACCTGTTCACGGGTATGCCGATCACGTTCGCGAACGACGGCTGGGCTGCCCTGATGCTGACCTGCTACCTCCCGCTGAATCTGTGGGGGCCACTGCTGCTGGTCCTGACCTGGGCATACTGGCGCCGCCGCGCGCTGCCTCAGCCGCGGTGACGGCCGGGGCGGCGGCGGGCTTGGTGGGGCGACCGGGGCTAGGCTCCGGGGCATGACCACTCCGATGAGCATGAACCGTGCCATCCACGGCGCGTTCCGCCGTGACCTCGGCCGTTTCGACGCCGCGCTCGGCGCGTTCCAGGACGGCGACGCGAAGCGTGCCGCCGGCCTGAAGGCGGCGTGGGACCACTTCAACTTCGAGCTGACCCGGCACCACACCGGCGAGCACGAGATCGCCTGGCCGGCGTTGCGCGCGGTCGGTGTCTCCGACGAGATGCTCGCGCAGATGGACGCCGAACACGACCGACTCGCGGCCGCTTTGAAGGCGGCCGACACCGCGATGGGGACGTTCGCGACAGCACCGACCCGGGCCAACGCCACCGCGGCCAGGGAGGCTATCGGCAGCCTGACCTCGGTCGCCGAGGAGCACATGACGCACGAGGAGGCCGAGATCGACCCGGTCTACGTGGCGAAGGCGGACACCCCGGAGATCAAGGAGATGGGCCGCAAGTTCGCCCGCGGCAATCCGGTTGTGGCCGGCAACTTCATGGCCTGGGTGACCAACGGCGCCTCCGCCGACGAGATGGCCGGGGTGAAGGCGAGCGTGCCCGGCCCGGTCCTGACCGTGTTCAGCAAGGTGGCCGGGATGTCGTACAACCGCCGGATCGCCCCGGTCTGGAAGAGCTAGCGGCCGGCGATCGGACGGCCGACGGTAAGCGCCTCGCGCAGACCGTCCGGGAGGTCGAGGAAGGCGACGTCCGCCTCGGTGCCGGTGGCCTCCAGGGTCTTGGAGAAGAAACACCGGACCGACGCCGCGAGCACGACATCGAGGACGTCGGCGTCGGACAGGCCGTGCGAGCGGAGTTCGTCGACGTCGGCGGCGGTGATCCGGTCGGCATGGAGGGCGAGCTTCTGCGCGAACGCGACCACCGCCCGGTCCACCGGCTCCAGCGCTCCGTCAGCGGCCAGCGAAGCGGGCAATTCGGCGGAGGCCGACGCCACGGCGAGCGCGGCGACGTCCTCGGCCGGCATGAACTGCTGGGCCAGCACGCGGCCGTGCGCGAGGCTGCAGTAGCTCGACCGCAGGGCGGCGGCCGCGGCGACGGTAGCCAGCTCATAGCGCCGTAGGTCCATCGACTGCTTGACCGCACCGTTGAGCGCCTTCCAGGCCAGATACACCTCCGGCCGGTGGCTGAACGTCTTGGTGAAGTTCGGCACGTACCCGGCCGTCTGGCGATCCAGCTCGTAGATCTCGGCGACGGCTCCGGTCGCCGACTCCTCGGGCACGGCAGAGATGTATGCCATCACGCTCCCCCTCGTCCGGTGGTCCGGCAGCATGCGGCCGGAGCTCACATCATCGCCCGGCCACAGCCTCATCTCAACGCGTGCGGCCGCGGGGCTTCAGCTCCAGGTGCGGGAGTTCGGGCGCGACCAGCGGCTCGCCGTCGAAGCCGCGCACGACCCCGAACCGGTCCGTCGGCCCGCCGGTCAGTCCGTCGTTCCAGGCGTTGCGCATGGCAACGATCTCGTCGTGGCTGCGGCCGATGAAGTTCCACCACATCACGATCTGCTCGGCGAACGGTTCGCCGCCGAGCAGCAGCACCCGGCCCGGCCCCGTCAGCGCGACCTCCGAGCGGCCGATCCCGAGGTAGACCATCTCTCCGAACTCGGCCCGCTGCCGGTCGATCACCATCGGCCCGTCGACCACTACCACGGCGTACTCGTAGTCACTGGTCAGCGGCACCCTCGCCGACGCCTCGACGGTCAGATCCGCACCGACCAAGGGCGTGAACGCCGGCGCCGGCGACTCCACTCCGGCCACCTCGCCGGTCATCACGGTGCCGCGCACGCCGTCGAGCTCCAGCGCCGGCAGATCCGCGTACTGGTCGAACCGGGGCGCCACGCTGTTACGCGTGCCCTCCGGCAGCGCGACCCAGAGCTGGGCGCCGTGCAGGAGCGGGTTAGTGTCCTGGTCGCGCGACTCCTCGGAGTGCGCGATCCCCGGCCCCGCGGTCATGATGTTGAGCTGGCCGGGTTCGACCTCCGCGAGCGAGCCTACGCTGTCGCGGTGTAGGACCCGCCCCGCGAAAAGCCAGCTGACTGTCTGCAAGCCGGTATGCGGATGGGGCGGCACCCACATGCCGTCGTGCGCGTCGTCCGGTCCGTAGTGGTCGACGAAGCACCACGCGCCGACCATCCGGTGCTCCTTGTGCGGCAGCAGCCGGCGGACCTGTTGGGTGCGACCGAGCCAGACCTTGCGCGGCTCCAGTAGTTCGGTGACCGGTCCATCGGTGGGCTGGCCGGCGCAGGCCTGCTCGGCCGGATCGCGTTCGAGATTGCTCATGACA
>JBKPSJ010000185.1:0-11687 GCA_046765875.1 Actinomycetota bacterium | reverse complement strand
TCGCCACCCTCCCCATCGCATCCTGGGAGCTCTCGGTGGGCCTCGGGATGCTCATCGAGGGCTTCAACCCCACCCGCACCCTCCACTGACCACCCAGCCCCTGGCTCTGCCGGGCCCTCACGGCTCGTATGTGCAGCCGAGCATCACCTACGGCGTCGTACCAGGTGTCTCGACCGGCGGGGCCGTCCGCAACGCGAAGCTCATCGACACACCGGACGGCAGGGACGAGAACCTCACATACAACTTCGAGACCAGCATCATCGCCGAGGACGGTACCGACAAAGGAATCGTTTATGCCGTGGTGATCTGGGGCTTCGCAGTCGACGGCGCCATGCAGGTCAAACCGTACGAGACGAAGCACCGCCAGACACCGACCGCCGACTTCGCGGACGCCGTCGCCGCCTGGAACCAACAGGCCGACAAGGCCCCGACCACACCCGGGCAGGAAAAGCTGCCGATACAGCGCCTCGCCATCACCTCCGACCTCCCAGTGCCTGCGGCAGCGCGCTCGGTCGACAATGACGCAGCCCAAAAGCAGATCGGGCCGGTCCAGCGCTGTGGCGGTGAGGTGCACGAGGGTTGCGGCTGCGCTGAGCACAGCGCGGAAGCCATCGAGACCGCCGCCACCGTGCAGCGGCAGAAGGGCCCGTTCGCCGCGGCCCGGGAGGCCTTCCTGGTCGCCGAACACAAGGCCACGTTCGATCCGATCCAGGGCCTTCCGATGTACGACCTGCTGCCCAAGGTGGCTGCGATGGCGGCCGAGGTACGCGCCGACGAGGCCGCCGCGCAGTCCTCCGGCGGGACCCGGCTGGTCGCGGCGGTACGCGCGGCCGCGGCCAAGGGCAAGCCGTGGGAGGCCTACTTCGAGGCGAACAACTCATTCGTGGCCGGGCTGCCACCGGACCAGATCGGCGACATCGTCCGCTTCCTGGGCGGCCCGAAGGACGCCGCCTACTACAAGGCCGACCAGATCAAGAGCAAGGACTTCGGCGGCAAGTTCGACGGCGCCGTCGATCCCGTCGCGGGTCTGGTCACGCTGTACTTCCGCGTGCGCCTCGATACCGACGCCGTCCGCTGGGGCCCGGCCCCGACCGGGACACCCGAAGCCGAACGAGAAGCCCGAGACGGCCTGGCGAAGTTCCAGGCGGACTTCAAACGCGTCGTCGAGTCGTCGTGGTCGTTCAAGGGAAAGGTCAGGGCAAAGTGCCCGGTCGGGGCCAAGCCGGCCCTCGACACCCGGGTCGTCGTCAGCGTCGTCGACACCGGTGAGCACACGGTCTTCCACCTATTCTCCGACAGCCAGCAGGGCCGCGCGAACGCCGAGCCAGGCGAGGGCAACCTGAAGGTCGGATCGGTCCAGGAGGGCAAACCGGTGACCAAGCAGGTCAGCGACCCCACCGGCAAGCACCCAGAGCAGGTGACCACGAGCCAGATACCGGCAGCGCACGAGTTCGGCCACGCCATCGGGCTGCACCACCCGCACTGCAAGGGCAGCGAAGACAACTGCTACGGCGTCACCGCCGAGGAACGCCAAGACATCATGGGCGCCGGACGACTGCTGCAGGTCATCAAGCGCGGCAAACAAGCACCCCACGACGACTTCGGCCCGTTCGAGGCGATCGCCACGACATGGGGCGAGACCCACCTCGTCGGCGCGTCCGCCGCCTGCAATGTCTGGACAGCCGTTCCCTAACCCCCAACCCGAGTTGCGGCCTGCCGATGGGCATCGTTCGGGTCGACGTTTGCCGCGCCGGACCACGGGTGCTACAGGTTCTCGGAGCGACCCGAAGGATCCCGACACCGGCGAGGAACCGCATGAGTTCAGTCGTCCACAACATCGTCTTCGACTGCGACAGCCCGTATGAGCTCGCACACTTCTGGAGCAAGGGCACCGGTAAGCCACTCGCGGCGGATGACTTCCCCGGGCGACCCGGAGGCGTCCATCACTCAGCCAGGTGGGAGATCGACCCTTCCCCTGCTGGAGTTGGCCGCGCACCGCCTTCGTGTCGTTTCGCTACCGCCTGACGATCAAGACGTAGGCAGCGGGCAGCTGCCAGAGTCGCCATCGACGAAGGGACTGTGCGCCGCGGTCTCAGGTCAAGGGTCGGGGCTCGCCGGGATCGGCGGCCGACTCAGTTGGCGGCGTCGAATGCGTCTATGACGGCCTTGGGGATTCGCCCGCGGTCGCGGACCTGGTAGCCGTTGGCCCGAGCCCACTCCTTCACGGTGCGGTTGTCGGCGGCGACCCTGGTGCGGACCGAGCGCCGACGCGAGCCCTTGATCGGGCGACCAGCCTCGATGTAAGGCCGCAGCACCTTGCGAAGCGCACTCGCATTCTTTGCTGTCAGGTCGATCTCGTAAGTCCGGCCGTCGAGGCTGAAGGTGACCGTTTCGCCCTTGCCGGCCGGGATCTCCGCGCCGTTGAGGTCGTCGGTGAGCCGGACTACGATGCGCTGCGCCATCTCGCTCCTCCAAGTCTGTGCGCAGCAAGGATACGGCAACGTTGCAGACTGCAACTATCCCGCGACCCGGGCCGCCGGCGCTCGGATGCAAAGTCGTGGGACTCGAGCCCGGGACCAAGGGATTATGGGAGCCCCGACCATCGTCAACCCGGGTCGATTTGAATCTCTTTGAGCCTCAGGAGTTCAGGTGGCGATCGACTCTTGCCCGCCGATTTGACTCCAACCGACACCATTTCATGCCACGACTCATGCCACGCCGCCGATCTCGCAGCTCGCGCTTCCGCCGTCGAGCTCGAGGTCGAGTGTGCTCCGGGTGTGCCCGCAGCCGTCGGATCGGTGAGGGCCGGCTGCGCGACCGGACCTGGGATCCTTCTTGCTGGTCGGGTGGTGCAGGGTCTGGATGCGGCGAGGTTCGTACCGGCACCGGCACCGGCGTCGCTGTCGCTGTTGACGACGACCTTGTTGTCAACCCACTCCGCTCAGCGGACAATCGGTGCGGAAGGAGGGCCGGGGGTGCCGACCAACATGCTGACCATCACGTGGGACGGACGACCTGTGCGCCTCACCGTGGTTGGCGAGATCGACCTTGCGACTCGCCAACAGTTCGAGCAGGCGCTGGCGCGGACGCTTGGTACTGATGGTGACACGCAGCTGGACCTTCGCGGGGTGCCGTTCATGGACACGCACAGCGTCACAGCCGTGGTGCACTGCGCGAACCGGCTGCACCGCGAAGGCGGGCGCCTGATCGTGCACCATCCACCCGCGTCGTTGCTGCGGATCTTTGAGATCCTCTGGGGCGACGACGGCGGCTCGCGTCTACACATCTCAGGTCACCACGGCCAGCCGTGACGACAACGTCTCCACACGAGCGCAGCGACGTCGGCATGATGCACGAGGCGATGCCGTACCGAGGCCCGGATCAGTTCCTGGCCGAGACGATCGCCTACATCCGTGCTGCCCTCGCCCGGGATCAGCCCGTGCTCGTCACACTACCCGGCGACGCGATGAAGCGGATCCGCGACGGGCTCGGCACTGACGCGTCACGGGTTCGGTTCAGCGACATGGCTGAGGATGGCCGTAACCCGGCCCGCATCATTCCGGGAGTCATCTACCCCTTTGTCGATGAGCACCCGGGCCACCGGACGGCGATCATCGCGGAACCGATGTGGCCAGGCCGATCGGCAGCTGAGTACACCGCCTGGGTCGAACACGAGGCGCTGGTCAACCTCGCCTTCGCCGACCAGGACGTCAACATCCTGTGCCTCAGCGACCTGGCCGTCCTGCCCGAGCAGACACTGGCGGATATTGAGCGCACCCACCCGGCGCTTCGTGATCGCCAAGTCAGTCATGTCAGCACGGGCTACCTGGATCCGCACACCGTGCTGGACAGGATCTCCAGACTGCAGCCCGAGACGCCTGCGGACGCCGAAAGATTCGATTTCACCGAGGTCGCGCAGGCCCGCCGCGTGGCAGCCGAGTGGGGTAGAAGGTCCGGCCTGACACCCGACCGGCTCACCGACGTGCTGATCGCCATCAGCGAAGTCAGCGGCAACAGCGTCGAGCACGCCGGAGACGGCGGCACAGTGCTGTGCTGGCAAGACAGTGGTTCGCTGGTCTACGAGATCCGCGACGGAGGCCACATCGACGACCTACTCGCCGGGAGGCTACCGCCCCCGCCGGAGCAGACCTCCGGCCGCGGCCTGCTCATGGTGAACCTTCTGTGTGACCTGGTACAGATGAAATCGGGCCCCTCAGGCACCGTCATCCGGCTGTGGATGACCCTACCCACACACCTTGCACACACACGCTGACTCGCGCACGGCTCTGCGCAACCCGGCGCCGAGCCGCCGCGCAAGCCCGGCAGCGATGGTGTGCCGAACTATCCGAAGCGACACCCCCTTGGATGATCCGAGCTCGGCCCGGGCAAACGCCGGCCACCTGATTGCTAGTTGGCTGCTCCCTCCAGACCAGCCTGTCATGAGCGTGCGAGGCTGGCACAACGGCTGTCACGACCGTCATCTCCGGCATGATCTGGCATCCGGTCGTTGCCAGAGGCGTTGACAGTTTCGTTGCTATCGGCAACCAGCACATCATCGTCCCGCGCCCCCTGGACACGTCGTCGCCACGTCATCCGACTGCCTCGCCTGCCACTCGGAACCGACCGGGTGGGCGGCGCTCCAATCTCACCCATCCCACCGACATAACTTTTGCCCCGTCACGGGCATCAGGAGCTGTAAGAGCCCGTTGCGGGAGGGCGGCCGATCCGTCTCCTGGGGCCGCCGCCGGGCCGCCGAGCGCGAGTCCGGAAAAGGCGGAGCATGTCTTTGACTTGTTTCTGTACGGCGGCCATGTGGTGTAGGACGGAGCCGACAACCTCACCGACCGGCAACGCGCCCGCCTGGACAAGGCGATCGCGGCCGATGAACGCCACGCTGAGGTCTTTATCGCCTGGCAGTGCGCACAACAGCTCCGAGCGGCCTATCAGGCCGAAAACCTCGCCGCCGGCCGGCGGATCGCCCAGAAACTGCTCGCGTCCTTACCGACGTGTCCAATCCCGGAGATCAAGCGGCTCGGCAAGACCCTGGTCGGGCAGGCCTGCCGACCCCCCGGGTCCAGTACGCCTGACCACGCCGCGGCATGCGGTGCCCGAGCCTGGGCGCTCGTGCCGCACTCCCAGAGGTGACGGAGATCGGACAGCAGGACCGCCCGAGCAGATCCGCGAGCGTGAAAGACGAGCCACTTGCGCGGACAAACAACGACCGGCTCAGTAAATTACGCCCTTGGTTGCGGATTGGCCTTAGCCTCGATCCGTGGATGGGCTGGCTCGCGTGTCGGCGCGGTGACGGTGAAAGTGCCTTCTGTGTAAGGAGAATCGGGAGTGTCAAGGTCCTGATTGTCCGGTTTCACGGAAGGCACTTTCGGTGCAACTATCTCATGGCTGGTCGCGGGCCAGGTCGGTGTTTGATGACGAGTGTCTGGTGTCGTGCGCTGGTCTGGTGCCGGTGATGGCGTTGGCCGAGCGTGCTGGTCTGTCTGAGTTGGTCGCGGCCAAGGTCGCGATCACCGAGACGAGGGTGGCCTCGGCGGCGGCGAACCCGGCGGGCAAGCTGACCTCGATCATTGCCGGGATGGCCGCGGGCGCGGACAGCATCGATGATCTGGACGTGATCCGCGCTGGCGGCATGGCGCGGTTGTTCGCCGGGGTGTATGCGCCGGCCACGTTGGGCCAGTTCCTGCGCGAGTTCACCCACGGCCAGACCCGGCAACTGGCCGCGGTGGCGCGCGAACACCTGGTCGGCTTGGTCGCGTGCACCGACCTGCTACCGGGCATCGAACGGCGGGCGCTGATCGACATCGACTCGCTGCTGCGCCCGGTCTACGGCCACGCCAAGCAGGGCGCCAGCTTCGGATACACCAAGATCGCCGGCCGTCAGGTGCTGCGCCGCGGCCTGTCTCCACTGGCCACCACCTTGAGCACCGACAGCACCGATCAGGCCCCTGGCGGCGCGCCGGTGGTGACCGGGATCCGGCTGCGGGCCGGCAGGGCGGGCTCGGCGAAGGGCGCCGTGTCGATGGTGCGCGAGGCGATCGCCGTGGCTCGTGCCGCCGGCGCGACCGGCGAGATTTTGGTGCGCGGCGACTCGGCCTACGGCATCAGCTCGGTGGTCGGCGCCTGTCTGAAGGCCGGGGTGGAGTTTTCGGTCGCGCTGGCCAAGCACCGCACGGTCGTCCGCGCGATCGGCGGCATCACCGAGAACGCCTGGACACCGGTGCACTACCCGGGCGCGGTCGTCGATCCCGAGACCGGCGAGCTGATCTCCGACGCCGAGGTCGCCGAGGTGCCGTTCACCGCCTTCACCGCCACCACGCAGCCGGTCACCGCCCGACTGATCGTGCGCCGCGTCCGCGACCAAGCCCGTGGCGACAACACCGACAAGACCGGCGAGCTGTTCCCGGTCTGGCGTTACCACCCGTTCCTCACCAACAGCACCGAGCCGACCGCCGCAGCCGACATCACCCACCGCCGCCACGCGATCATCGAAACCACATTCGCAGACCTGATCGACGGGCCGCTGGCCCACCTGCCGTCCGGGCGGTTCGCCGCGAACAGCGCCTGGGCGATCTGCGCCGCGATCACCCACAATCTGCTCCGCGCGGCCGGAAGCCTCATCAGCGCGAGACACGCCGCCGCCCGCGGCGCGACGCTACGCCGCCACATCGTCGCCGTCCCCGCGCGATTGGCTCGTCCCCAGCGACGCCACCTGCTGCACCTACCCGCGCACTGGCCATGGGCCGACCACTGGACCACCCTCTGGCACACCGTCTTCGGACCTGGACCCCCGGTCACCACCTGAGACCCCGACGATCCCGCCGAACACGGCCCGACCGGAACCAACGTGGAAGAGCTGGACAGACCAGCAGACCTTCCCCGCCCACACCCCAAGCCGACCACGATCGCGCCTGGCGGCATTACAAATCAGCGGTTCCACGGATCGAGGCTAAGGTGAGTGTGTACGGCTGCCCTGGACCTCGGTGGCGACGATCCGACCGGTCGGGAGTCCAGGGATGTCCGTTACCGAACGAGCTGCGCCACGCGCCGCCGAGCTGAGCGGCTACGCCGAGTTGGCTGCCGAGATCCGCGGGCTGGGCCTGCTGCGACGGCGGCCCGGATTCTACGGCGGCGTAGTTGCGGCCAACCTCCTCGCCCTCGCGCTCATCGTGACCGCGATGGTGTTGCTGCGCGACTCGTGGTGGCTGATGATGCTGGCGATTCCGTTCGCGGTGGTGTCGGCCCAGATCGGGTTCCTCAGCCATGACGCCGGACACCGGCAGATCGCGCGCCGCGCCGGTCCTACCAGCGTGCTGGGTCTGCTGCACGCGAACCTGCTCAACGGTCTGAGCTTCGGCTGGTGGGTCGACAAGCACAACGCCCACCATGCACATCCGAACGACCTCGACGGCGACCCCGACGCACGTCCGGGCGTTCTGGTGTTCGATGACGAGAGTGCGGCGGCGCGACGCGGTGCCGGTGCCTGGCTGACCCGTCACCAGGCGTGGCTGTTCTTCCCGCTGCTCCTACTCGAAGCCCTGAGCCTCCAAGTGGCTAGCGTCCGTGCCCTGCTCCGCCCCGGCATCCGCGGCCGCACCACGGAACTCGTCCTGCTTGCGGCTCATGTCGCGGCGTACGCCGCCTTGATCGTGACGACGATGGGCTGGCTGCAGGCCGTCGTGTTCGTCGCGATCCACCAGGGCCTGCTCGGTGTCTACCTGGGTTGTTCGTTCGCGCCCAACCACAAAGGCATGCCTGCGTTGTCGGTCGAGCAGGCTCGCGACCCGCTGCTGCGACAGGTGCTGACGTCCCGCAACGTCCGCGGCGGCATCCTGCTCGATGCGGCGCTGGGCGGCCTGAACTATCAGATCGAGCACCACTTGTTCCCAAGCATGCCGCGGCCCAACCTGCGCCGCGCCCAGCCCGTGGTCCGGCGGTTCTGTGAACTCCGCGGCGTGCCCTACAAGGAGTCGTCCGCGTTGACGTCGTACGGACAGGTCCTCTGCCACCTTCATCAGGTAGGCGCCGGACTCCGCCGCCCAGCTCCGCGTGACGACGGGTAACCCATGCTCACGACCGGCTGGCAGCACCTGCTGGCGGCCGGAGGTACGGTTCAGGCTCGGATCGCCAGGCTGTGCGAGCTCTGCGTCGATGGACTCGACGTCTCCGGTGCCGGCGTACAACTGATCGCCACAGCGCCGAACCGGGTAACCATTCACGCGACCGACCAGGTCGCGGCACGACTTGACGACCTGCAGCAAGAACTCGGCGAGGGGCCCGGTCTCGATGCCGCGCGGACCGCGTCTGCGGTACTGGAGCCTGACCTCGCAGGCGCCGGAGCCGTCCGCTGGCCATGGTTCGCGCCTGCCGCAGCCACCCTGGAAGTCGGCGCCGTCTTCGCCGCTCCGGTCCAGGTCGGCGCGACGACGATCGGCGTCCTCGGACTCTATCGCCGGCTTCCCGGCTCGCTGCCGCAAGCGGAGCTGACAGAGGTCGTCCTGGTCGCCGACGCGGCCGCGATCGTGCTGCTCGACAATCCGGCGATCGGCTCGGCCGACGCGTTGGTGTGGGTGATCACCGACGGCACCAGGTTCCGTCCCGAGGTGCACCAGGCCACCGGCATGCTGACCGTCCAGCTCCACCTCGGCGTCATCGATGCCTTCGCCCGGCTGTGCGCGGCCGCGTATACGGCCGGGCGTCCCGTGGCCGAGGTGTCCCGCGACATCGTCGCCGGACGGCTGCGGCTCGACGAGCGCTGACCCGCGACCGGTCTGCTGGAAGAATTCGCGGCATGGACACCGACCGCCTCGCCACGACGTTCGTCGAGCTGGCCGACTCGCTGGTCGACGAGTACGACGTCATCGAACTCCTCCAGATGCTGACCGAGCGGTGCATCGAGTTGCTGGGCGTGGACGCCGCCGGGCTGCTGCTCGGCGATAACCGTGGCGTCCTGCAGGTGGCCGCATCGTCGAGTGAGCAGGTCCGGCTGATCGAGCTGTTCGAGCTGCAGAACGACGAAGGCCCGTGCCTCGACTGCTACATCGAGGGCCGCCCGATCGGCGTCGCCCCGTTGAGCGGTGGCAACGAGCGCTGGCCACGGTTCGCCGCCGAGGCCAGCTCGGCGGGTTTCAAAGCGGTACAGGCTCTACCTCTACGCCTACGTGGTCAGACCATCGGTGCGCTCAACCTGTTCTGGACCACGCCGGACGACGTTCAGCTCGAAGACCTGCGCGTGGCCCAGGCGCTCGCCGATGTGGCGACCATCGCGATCCTGCAAGAACGGCTCACCCGCAGCCGCGAGATTCTGGCCGGACAACTACAGGCCGCGCTCAACAGTCGCATCGTGATCGAACAAGCCAAGGGCGTGATCGCGGAGCGGGGCGGCCTGGACATGAGCGCCGCCTTCGGGCTCCTCCGCCGTACGGCACGCGCATCGAACCGCCGACTGGCTGAGCTCGCCACCGACGTGGTCGAAGGCCGCGAGAGCCTTGGCCTCTAGGAGCATCGCCGGCACCGGGTAGGGTGGGCGGTGTCCGCAGCGATGGCGCCCCACGCGGACTGCCGGGAACCGGCGGCCGACGAGGCGATGCCCATGAACGTCCGATTCCGCCTTCGCCGTCAGCCGACGGCAGAGGGGTTTCGTGGTTCCGTGGCGGCGTGTCACAGGGCGCGCGACTGCGCGCTACAGGACCGCTCCGCGTGGCCCGACCTCGACCGCGGCGACGCCCCGCGCGTACAGCACCAGGAGCCGATCACCGTGCCTGCAACGCAGTACCCCATTCTCTTCCGCCAGTGTCGACACGACATGGTCGATGACGACGTCCGCACTAGCCGCGTCCCGCTCGTCGTACGTGACATCCATGTTTTCGCCGCCCGTGAGGCGGACACGTAGTACGATTCCAGCCATGCTCACGCAGACTAGACGCGGCTGTGCTCGACCGCATGCCCGCCTTCGCGGCCGAAGCCGGCTCGGCGGGGTCGGCGTGCCACTGCACGGCGCGGTCGACGAGTTCGTGGCCTTGGGTTAAGCGCTGTTGAGGTACTGGTTGTGTGCTGTCCAGGTAGATGACGCGCTCCCGGCGGCGAACGCACCGGCGATCTACGCCGTTCTGCGGGCCTGGACCCAGCCGGACGACCCCGACCACCCATCCGAGGCAGTGACGCCATACACCGCCTCAGCCACCAGGCGCGGCCGGTTCTCTCGAGCCGGGGCCCACGGTCTACGTTCCGAGGTCGTTCACGACCTGGCGCATGTGCTCGATCACGTCCTCCCTGCTCTGCCCTGCAAGTTCGGCGACATGGGCGACCAGAAGGTTGACGATCATCATGCTTCCGAAGACAAGCGGCGCCAGGTCGATGCTCACCCGTAGTTCGCCGTCGCCTCTGACCGTTGTGTTGACAGGTACGGTCAGCAGACCTTCCCTGACGTGTCGAATTGCCCTCACGTTGGTCTCATAGTCGTGGCCTCGGGTATCCGTGCCGACGGCGACCGGGAGATCCTTGGCCTGGACGTCGGCGACAGCGAAGACGAGGTGTTTTGGCGGGCCTTCCTGACCGACCTGAAGAAGCGTGGCCTGCCCGGGGTGCGTGTTGGTCATCTCCGACCAACACGCCGGACTGGTGGCGGCACTGAAGCGGTCGTTTCAGAAGACCGCCCACCAACGCTGCCGGGTGCACTTCGCGCGGAACCTGTTGGCGCTGGTGCCCAAGACACACACCGACATGGTCGCCGCGGTGTTCCGCACGATCTTCGCTCAACCCACCCCCGAGGCCGTCGCGGCGACCTGGGACCAGGTCCGTGACCAGCTCGCTGGCCGGTTCCCCAAGATCGGCCCATTGATGGACGGCGCCAAGACCGAGGTGCTCGCGTTCACCGGCTTCCCCAGAGCGCACTGGTCGAAGATCTGGAGCACCAATCCGTTGGAGCGGTGAACAAGGAGATCATGCGCCGAGCCCGCGTCGTGGGCTTCCCCAACGACGCCTCCGTGATCCGCCTGGTCGGCGCCGTGCTGGCCGACATGCACGTCGAATGGCAGTCCGCCGACAACCGCCGCTACCTGTCCGAAGGCTCCATGGCGCTGCTCTATCCCGACCGCGATACTAGTCCCATCGCCGCGATCGACAGCGGCGAGTAGGCACCGAGGATCAACCTCGAAAGCCCACCCCTCTCAGGGACGCTGCCCCGGTTGCGGCCGGCTTCCTCGGCCCGAACGATCAGCCATCTGCTTACAAGATGCACGGCCTGCGCCGACTGGGCTGTCAGCACGCTGGGAACGCTGAAGTAGCGGCTGTCTATCGTGTCCCTTCCGGTATGATCGGCCTGTCTGCATTGACATGGCCATTGACAGACTCGTTGCTATAGGCAACGTCCCCGTCGGGCACCGCCCGGCAGAGTGGTGTAAGGCTCCTCGCCGAGCGTGTCGCCGGAGAAGTAGGGGCGGCCGGCGGGGTTGGACATGCGCACTGAAGCTCGCGATCCCATGCACCCTAGCCCGACCGGAATGGATAGTGGAGCCTCGATTGGACAACCTGCGGATTAAAGAGTTTCGCATAATAGGGTGACAGATCTGGGACACTTGGGGCATGGTGTTCCGGGTGTTGGTGCTGGTCGTGGGCTGGGTGCTGGCGGCGTCGCGGGGTGGCCCGGCTGCCCGTCGTGATTTCGAGGGCATGGA
>JBKPSJ010000184.1:0-5348 GCA_046765875.1 Actinomycetota bacterium | reverse complement strand
GTTCGTCACCGTGGCACTGCTGGTCCTCGGCCGTGACGTGTTCACCGGTATCGCCGGGGTGAAGTTCCTCGCCGCCACCGCCGCCACGACGTCGATCCTGCTGTCGGTCGTCCTGGCCACCGGCCTGCGCCGGCAGGTCGGCGCCGAGGCCCGCACCCCCACCGCCGCCTAGCCCCCGCGTCGAGAACCTCGGATCGGTCCGCCGGCCTTGCACGAGGTCGTGATGCGTTGGACAGGCTGTGGTGGCGTTGGACAGTGCATGACGTGTTCAACGCCACCACAGCCTGTTCACGGAGTCGGATCCATGTTCGGTCCGGGTCTGCGGGCGTTTGACGAGAACTCAGACCCCTGCGCTCCACACCAGCTCACACCTCGCACCCGGCATCGGGGTTCGCACCCCGGTCCGGGGTTCGCACATCTGTGTGCGGGGGTGCGAACCCTGGAATGGGGTGCTGAGCCACGACAAGTGCCGGTGGAACGGCGTTTTCCGGGCTGTCCGGACCGAGCGTTCGCAGCGCCGCACCCGTGCCGCACCAGGTTCGCCACACCGCACCGGCGTACGCAACACCGCACCGGGGTTCGGCGGGACGCATAGGGATTCGCCACACCGCGCCGGGGTTCGCACTCCGCGCGGGGGTTCGCACCCTGGGCGGGGGTTGGCATGCTTGCGTGCGGGGTGTGGACTCCGGGTCGGGGGTGCTAGGGGCCGTCGAGTAGCAAACCGAGTTCGTCGCGCCGGACCAGGTCTCAGCGGAACGGCCGGTTCGGGGCGGCCACCGGGCGGGACCTAGTGGGCGGCTTCGTGCCAGGTGTGGCCGACGCCGACGGAGACGTCGAGCGGGACGGTCATTTCGACCGCTGCACCCATGTCGCGGCGGACCAGTTCCTCGAGCGCATCCCGCTCCCCCGGCGCGATCTCGAACACGAGCTCGTCGTGCACCTGCAGGAGCATCCGCGACTTCAGCTTGGATTCGTGCAGCGACCCGTCGATCTTGAGCATCGCCATCTTGATCACGTCCGCCGCGGAGCCCTGGATCGGCGCGTTGAGCGCCATCCGCTCGGCTCCCTCGCGGCGCTGGCGATTGTCGCTGGTCAGGTCCGGCAGGTACCGGCGGCGGCCCAGGATGGTCGAGGTGTACCCCGCCTTGCGCGCCTCGTCGACGATGCTGTGCAGGTAGTCGCGCACCCCGCCGAACCGCTCGAAGTACTCGTCCATCAGCTCACGCGCCTCGTCGACGCCGATCCGGAGCTGCTGGCTCAGCCCGTACGCGGACAACCCGTACGCCAGGCCGTAGTTCATCGCCTTGATCTTGGCCCGCTGTGCCGGCGTGACCTCGGACGGGTCGACCGAGAAGACCCGTGATGCGGTGATCGAGTGAAAGTCCTGCCCGGAGTGGAACGCCTCGATCAGGCCCTCGTCGGCCGACATGTGCGCCATGATCCGCATCTCGATCTGGCTGTAGTCGGTGCTCATCAGCGACTCGTTGCCCTCGCCGACGATGAACGCCTGCCGGATCCGGCGGCCCTCCTCGGTCCGGATCGGGATGTTTTGCAGGTTCGGATCGGTCGAGCTGAGCCGGCCGGTCGCCGCGATCGTCTGGTTGAACGTGGTGTGGATCCGGCCGTCCTTGCTGATCGTCTTGAGTAGGCCCTCGACGGTCTGCCGCAGCCGGCTGGCGTCGCGGTGCGCGAGCAGGTGCGCCAGGAACGGGTGCTCGGTCTTCTCGAACAGCGACTGCAGCGACTCCGCGTCGGTGGTGTAGCCGGTCTTGGTGCGCTTCGTCTTCGGCATGTCGAGCTCGTCGAACAACACCACCTGGAGCTGCTTGGGCGAGCCGAGGTTGATCTCCTTGCCGATCACCGCGTACGCCGCGCTGGCCGCGTCCCGTACGCCGGTGGCGAACCGCTCCTCCAGCGTCTCCAGCCAGGCCCGGTCGATCGCGATACCGTCGCGCTCCATCTTGGCGATGACGTGGATCAGCGGCAGCTCGACGTCGGCCAGCAGCTTCGCGCCCGCCTGCTTGTCCACCTCGGTGTCGAGAGTGTCGGCCAGGTCGGCCACCGCCCGAGCCCGCAGCATCGTCGACTCAGCCGCGGCACCGCCGTCGATGTCGTCGAAGCTGAGCTGGCCGTCGCCCTCCTCTTCCTCGGCGCGCAGTTCGCGCCTCAAGTACCGAACGGTCAGGTCGGCCAGGTCATACGCTCGCTGGTCCGGCCGCACCAAATACGCGCTCAACTGGGTGTCCGAGGTCAGCCCGGCCAGCTGCCAGCCGCGCTCGAGGAACGCCAGCAGCGGCCCCTTCGCATCGTGCAGCGCCTTCGGCCGGTCCGGGTCGGCCAGCCACGCCGCCCAGGCCGCCTCGTCCTCCGGGGTCAGCCGCTCCGGGTCGAACCACGCGGCCGCGCCCGAGCCGGTCGCCAGCGCGATCCCGGTCACCTGGCCGGTCCCGCGGCCCCAGCTGCCCTGGACGGCCACACCGGTCCGGTCGCCGGTGTCGACGTGCTCCTTCAGCCAGCCGGCCAGCTCGCCCGGCGCGAGCTGCGCGCCGGCCAGGTCGAAGCCCTCCTCGATGTCCTCGTCGTACGAGTCGCCGTGCTCGGCCACCAGCCGCTCACGCAGCACCCGGAACTCCAGCCCGTCGAAGACGGTGTGCACCTTCTCGCGGTCCCACGGATGCCGGGCCAGGTCGTCGACGGTGATGTCGAGCTGGACGTCGCGGACCAGTTCGTTGATCTGCCGGTTGCGGATCACGTCGGCCAGGTGCTCGCGCAGGCTGTCGCCGGCCTTGCCCTTGATCTCGTTGACCCGGTCGACGACGTCGTTGAGCGAGCCGAACTGGACCAGCCACTTGGCCGCCGTCTTCGGCCCGACGCCCGGTACGCCGGGAAGGTTGTCGCTGTCCTCGCCGACCAGTGCGGCCAGGTCCGGGTACAGCCGCGGCGGGATCCCGTACCGGTCCTCGACCGCGGCCGGGTCCATCCGCATGATCTCGGAGACGCCGCGCTTCGGGTACAGGATCGTGACGTCGTCGGTGACGAGCTGGAAGGTGTCGCGGTCGCCGGTGCTGATCAGCACCTCGAAGCCCTGCTCGGCGGCCTGCGTGGCCAGCGTGGCGATGATGTCGTCGGCCTCGAACCCGTCCACCTCGACGGTCGGGATCCGCAGCGCATCGAGCACCTCCTTGACCAGCGACATCTGGCTGCTGAACTCGCTCGGCGTCTTCGACCTGTTCGCCTTGTACTCCGAGTAGGCCTCCAGCCGGAACGTCTTGCGGGACACGTCGAAGGCGACCACGGCATGCGTCGGCTTCTCGTCGCGCAGCATGTTGATCAGCATCGACGTGAAGCCGTATACCGCGTTGGTCGGCTGCCCGGTGGTGGTGGAGAAGTTCTCCACCGGGTGCGAGAAGAACGCCCGGTACGCCAGCGAATGCCCGTCCAGCAACAGAAGCCTGGGTCTGGTGTCGGTCGTCTTCGTGTCGGAGCTCATAGATGCAGCCACGACGCTGACTCTAGTCTGCGATGGAGACAGTTCTGCCCCGGGCAACTTGCTGGAGATGGAGAGCGCGCGCGTGACTGATCAGCCGGACTACTCGTCGGTCGAGGCGATGATGCGGACCGCGACTCTGCTCGACGCGATGAAGATCGAGATCGTCGCGGCAGAGACGCCGGAGCGGCTCGTCGGCCGGATGCCGGTCGAGGGCAACACCCAGCCGTTCGGGCTGCTGCACGGCGGCGCGTCCTGCGTACTGGCCGAGACGCTCGGCTCGATCGGGTCGACGTTGCACGGCGCCACGATGGGCAAGGTCGCCGTCGGCGTCGACATCAACGCAACCCACCACCGCGCGGTCAGGTCCGGGTACGTCACCGGCGTGGCCACCGCGATCCATCTCGGCCGGACGACGACCAGCTACGAGATCGTGATCACCGACGACCGGGACCGGCGGGTCTGCACCGCCCGGCTCACGTGCCAGTTGATTCCGGCGCCGCCGGCGGGATGACCGGAGTCCGGGCGCGCAGCAGCGCCGTCCGCCGTGCCAGTGCGGTACGCCGTGCGGCCAGCAGTGCAAGGAGATTCGGCGACTGATCGGCGGTGAGCCGGCGGCGTACGGTGTGCGTGCTCGCGAACCGCACGATGCCGGCCTGACCCAGCCCGAGCCGGGCCAGGAAACGGTTGGACTCGCGCTCGCCGACCGGCGCGAACACCGCGACGTGCTGGCTGTCCTTCTCCTCGGCCCAGGCGGCCGCCTCGGCGATCAGCGCATGACCGACGCCGTGCCGGCGGGCCTGGTCGTTGACGTGCAGGTACTCGACGGTGACGGTGTCCTCGTCGTGCAGCGGGCTGATCGGGGTCCGGCGCAGGTACGCCAGCGCACAGACCTCACCGGCCAGTTCGCCGACGATCAACCGCGCCGACGGCTCGCCGGCCAAGCGGGCGATCGCCGCGCGGGCGGTCGCGGGACTCGGTGCGGCAAGAAGCCTGGACTGGCCGATGCCGGCCGACATCTGCCCCCACAGCCGAACGAGGACGTCGGCATCCTCGAGCTGGGCGTCGCGCACCGCAAGGACAGGTAGCACGATGGCCTCTCTCCTGGTCGATCCACCCCCGAGGAACTGGTGGGTCGAGTGGATATGCTCACCCAGCGCAAACAGTAGGGCTTGGAGGGTTCGTTGTGAAAGCGGCTCGGACCCCATCTGACCGGCAGTTTTGGGCCATGACCCAGGTGTGAACGGAGCGGCCGTTGTTCGTCGGCATCGGCACCGTCGTGAATGTCATAACAGTGCTGGTCGGAGCGACACTCGGCGTGCTCGTCGGGCACCGTCTGCGTGACCGGACCAGGGACCTGGTGACCGATGTGATCGGGCTTGTGACACTGCTGATCGCCATCATGTCGGCGCTGACGGTGCGTGACCACTCGCTGTCGGACCGGGTCGGCTCCAGCGCGCCCGTTCTGATCGTCCTCGGCGCGGCGCTGATCGGCGGCATCACCGGCTCGCTGCTGCGGATCGAGGATCGGCTGGAGGGGCTCGGCGGCTGGTTGCAACGCCGGCTGGGCGGCGAGCGACGGCTGCACGAGGACCGGGACCGGTTCGTCGAGGGCTTCGTGTCGGCGTCGATGGTGTTCTGCGTCGGGCCGCTGACCATACTCGGCGCCCTGTCCGACGGGCTCGGCCGCGGCGCGGACCAGTTGTTCCTCAAGGCGACGCTGGACGGGTTCACCTCGATCGCGTTCGCGGCCTCGCTCGGCTGGGGCGTGGCCGCCTCTGCGCTGGTCGTGCTGGTCGTCCAGGGCCTGTTCACGGCGGTCGGCGCGGCGCTGGGCGTCGTGCTCCCGGAGGCCCACGTG
>JBKPSJ010000183.1:0-7459 GCA_046765875.1 Actinomycetota bacterium | reverse complement strand
ATCCATGAGCGCGACGACCGAGCCGACCGCGAGGCACGCCGCCGACACCCACGACGTGATCCGCGTCCTGGGCGCCCGGGTGAACAACCTCAAGGACGTCAGCGTCGAGCTGCCGAAGCGGCGGCTCACGGTGTTCACCGGCGTCTCGGGATCGGGCAAGAGCTCGCTCGTGTTCGACACGATCGCAGCGGAGTCGCAGCGGCTGATCAACGAGACCTACAGCGCGTTCGTGCAGGGCTTCATGCCGACGATGGCGCGTCCGGAGGTCGACGTGCTCGAGGGCTGACGACCGCGATCATCGTCGACCAGGAGCGGATGGGGGCCGACCCCCGCTCCACCGTCGGCACCGCCACCGACGCCAACGCCATGCTGCGCATCCTGTTCAGCCGGCTCGGGAAGCCGCACATCGGGCCTCCCATCGCCTTCTCGTTCAACGTCCCCAAGCGCACCGCGAGCGGTGCCATGAACGTCGACAGGGGCAAGGGCGAGAAGGTCGTCGTGCGCAACGTCGTGTACCACGGCGGCATGTGCCCGCGCTGCGAGGGCATGGGGGCGGTCACCGACTTCGACCTGACCGCGGTGTACGACGACAGCAAGTCGCTCAGTGAGGGCGCGCTCAAGATCCCCGGCTACAGCATGGACGGCTGGTACGGCCGCATCTTCAGCGGCTCCGGCTACTTCAACATGGACAAGCCGATCAAGAAGTACACCAAGAAGGAACTGCACGACCTGCTCTACCGCGAGCCGACCAAGATCAAGGTCGAGGGCATCAACCTGACGTACGAGGGTGTGATCCCGAGGATCCAGAAGTCGATGCTGTCCAAGGACATCGACTCGCTGCAGCCTCACGTCCGCGCCTTCGTCGAACGCGCGGTGACGTTCACGACCTGTCCCGACTGCGGCGGCACCCGGCTCACCAAGGAAGCCCTGTCGTCGAAGATCAAGGGGAAGAACATCGCCGATGTCTGCTCGATGCAGATCAGCGACCTGGCCGACTGGATCCGCTCGGTCGACGACCCGTCGGTGGCACCGCTGGTCGGCGGTCTGCAGCACCTGCTCGACTCGTTCGACGAGATCGGGCTCGGGTACCTCTCGCTGGAGCGGCCGGCGGGCACGCTGTCCGGGGGAGAGGCACAGCGTACGAAGATGATCCGCCACCTGGGCTCGTCGCTGACCGATGTCACGTACGTGTTCGACGAGCCCACGATCGGTCTGCACCCGCACGACATCCAGCGGATGAACGACCTGCTCCTGCAGTTGCGCGACAAGGGCAACACGGTGCTCGTCGTCGAGCACAAGCCCGAGACCATCGCGATCGCCGACCACGTCGTCGACCTGGGCCCCGGTGCTGGAACGGCCGGCGGCACCGTCTGCTTCGAGGGGACCGTGGAGGGGCTGCGGGGGAGCGACACCATCACCGGCCGGCATCTGGACGACCGGGCGCGGCTCAAGGAATCGGTACGGTCGGCCTCCGGGGCATTGGAGGTCCGCGGCGCGACGACGCACAACCTGCAGGATGTCGATGTCGACCTACCGCTCGGGGTGCTCTGCGTGGTCACCGGTGTCGCGGGTTCTGGAAAGAGTTCGCTGATCCACGGCTCGATCGCGGGTCGCGAAGGCGTGGTTGTCATCGACCAGGCCGCGATCCGCGGTTCCCGTCGGAGCAACCCGGCGACGTACACCGGTGCGCTCGACCCGATCCGCAAGGCCTTCGCCAAGGCGAACGGCGTCAAGCCGGCCCTGTTCAGCTCGAACTCCGAGGGCGCCTGCCCGACGTGCAACGGCGCGGGCATCATCTACACCGACCTCGGAATCATGGACACGGTCGAGTCGACCTGCGAGGAGTGCGAGGGCAAGCGGTTCCAGGCGGCGGTGCTGAAGTACACGCTCGGCGGCCGCAACATCGCCGAGGTGCTCGCGATGCCGGTCGCCGAGGCCGACGAGTTCTTCGCCGACGGCGACGCGAAGACGCCGGCTGCGCACAAGATCCTCGAGCGGCTCGCGCAGGTCGGGCTCGGCTACCTGACGATTGGCCAGCCGCTCACCACCCTGTCCGGTGGTGAGCGGCAGCGGCTCAAGCTGGCCAACCAGATGGGCGACAAGGGCGGCGTGTACATCCTCGACGAGCCGACCACCGGCCTGCACCTCGCCGACGTCGAACAGTTGCTCGGCCTGCTGGACCGGCTGGTCGACTCCGGCAAGTCGGTGATCGTCATCGAGCATCACCAGGCCGTGATGGCCCACGCCGACTGGATCATCGACCTCGGGCCGGGCGCCGGCCACGACGGCGGACGGGTTGTCTTCGAGGGCACACCGGACGACCTTGTATCCGGGAAGTCCACCCTCACCGGTCAGCACCTCGCGGAGTACATCGACGCCTGACGCCGCTTTGCCGGGTCAGCGGATCCGGTCGTAGACCAGCGCCAGCGTGCCATGCTCGCCCGCGGCCTCGCTGGCGAGCGCCCACTTGCCCGAGGGCAGGCCGTCGTCGAACAGGCGCGGCCCGCCGCCCAGGAAGACCGGGAAGATCGTGAGCGCCAGCCGGTCGACCTGGTCGGCCGCCAGCAGCGCCTTGATGACGCTCGCGCTGGACAGGACGACGATGTCGCCGCCCCCGGTCGTCCTGAGGTCCGCGGCCACCTCGGCGGTCGGCTTGTCGACGATCGTCGTACGCTCCCACGGCGCTTGGCTGAGGGTGGAGGACAGCACCACCTTGTCGACGTCGACCAGCCACTTCGCGAAGGCCACGTCGCGCGGGTCGGCACCCTCCATGTCGATGACGGTCGGCCAGAATCCGAGGAACCCCTCGGCATTGACCCGCCCGAGCAGGGCTGTTGTCGCCGGCTCCCAGAGGCTGGTCAGATGGTCGCGGGCGACGTCGGTGAGGGCGTACGGCATCACCCAGCTCATGTCCACGGGGTTGTCCGGCGCGGCGTAGTGGCCGTCGAGGGACAGGTTCATGTTGGTGACGACCCGACGGCCGGTCTGTTCGGTCATTTCGTGCTCCGCTTCTTCTTGTTGTGTTGATTGGCGTGGAGGATCTCGGCGAGCTTGTCGAGGCTCTGCCCGAAGCCGATCTCGATGCCCGCGATGAAGTCGGCGGAGTCGATCGTGCTGTCGGTGAGCCGCCAGTTGACGTCGAGATCCGTACCGGAGTCGGTGGGCCGTAGGCCGAACTCGACGTCGGACGTGAAGGCGACACCGCCGTCGGGAAGGTGCGGCGACAGCCGGTACGTGAGGCGTTCACCGGTGCGTACCTCGTCGACGACTCCTTCGGCGCGCCCGACAACAACGTCGGAACCGTCGGCGTCCTCGCGATCGCGGTACTCCAGGACGATCCGTCCGCCCGGCCGTGCATCGAACACGAGTTCGGAGACGCGGAGATCGGCGGGCGTCCACCATTGCCTGAGCAGGTCCGTCTCGGTCAGGTGGCGCCAGACCCGCTTTGGTCGCGCCGGTAGTGACCGATGGAACTCGAACGAGCGGCCGTCGGCCCAGCCCGGTTCCTCGGCCGCGAGTCGTTCCGCGTCGAGGCTGAGCCCGTAGCGGTCGTAGGTCTCGCGAGAGCCGCCCATGTCGTCCGCGGTGTCTGCGAGTTGGCCGAGCGCTGTCGCGAGGTCGCGCAGGGGAGAGGACCGCAGCGCGTAGATCCTGCGCTGCCCGCTGCGCCAAGAGGTGACGACACCGGCACGCTCGAGAGTCTGCAAGTGCTTGGTCGTTTGCGGCTGGCGCGCCTCAGCAAGCTGAGCCAGGACCCCGACCGACCGAGGCCGCTCGGCCAACAAGCTCACAAGCCGCCACCGGGCGGGATCGGCCAGCGCGCTCAACAGAAGGTCCACAGTCAGAAGTATTCGTTATAGCGAATATTCGTGTCAAGGCATAAGTTAGCCGGCGCTGCGCGTTCGGGACCACACCCAACGCCGTGCCGTCCGGAATCGACCCAGATCGCGGCCACTCATGGCCGTCATGCCTACCGACCATGCCTACCGACCTCGAAGCCCGCGACGTCGATATCGACCGTCGCGACGCCGACCGTCACGACGGCGACGACGGCGCTGGCCGTGACAATGCCGGCCGTGACGCCGGCCGTGACGCCGGCCATGACGCCGGCCATGACATCGCCGGGCATGACATCGCCCAACGCCGCCGATGGCCACATCGCGAGCTGTCGTAATTCGAGTGATCACTTCGCACGGCAGAGATGTAGAGCGGGGCAGAGCCGATCTTCGTGGCGATGAATGGTCAGGCAAGCACCGTGGTCTGACCCTCGTCCAGCTCTGAGCGCGCATATTTCGTTTGTCCGATAATGAACATTATGTCAAGTTGAGACAGCCGCCGCGGGAACCCATCCCAGGCCGCCTGGGCCTCGTCATCGAACAAGGCCGGCATCGCGGCCTTCGGCGCAGCCGCCGGCAACGCCACCGACGCCAAGACCGTGCTCTATGCCGATGGCGGCCTCGCCGTAGTCCTTGTGGTCGCCTACGTCCTGGCCCGGGCGCACCTGGCCTGGCGGCGCACCTGAGTGATGGCATGTCACATCCGGGTGCCGGGACGCGTCAGTGAGATGACAGCGCCCACACCGGAGGATGTGACCGTGAACGACGCCGATCTGCTCGCCGAGCGATTCCAGGAGAACCGGTCGCACCTGCACGCCGTGGCGTACAGGATGCTCGGCTCGATGACCGAGGCTGACGACGCGGTACAGGAGGCTTGGCTGCGGCTGAGCCGTACCGACACGACCGAGGTGAGCAACCTGGGCGGTTGGTTGACCACGGTCGTCGCGCGGGTGTGCCTGGACATGCTGCGGTCCCGCAAGTCCCGCCGCGAGGACCCGCTGGAGGTGCACTTCCCGGACCCGGTAATCACGAGGCTCGACGACACCGGCCCCGAGCACGAGGCCGAACTGGCCGACTCGGTCGGGCTGGCGTTACTGGTGGTACTGGAGACGCTTACGCCGGCCGAGCGGCTCGCGTTCGTATTGCACGACATGTTCGCGGTGCCGTTCGACCAGATCGCGACGATCATCGACCGCTCCCCCGCGGCCACTCGTCAGCTGGCCAGCCGCGCGCGACGCCGGGTACGTGGTGAGGCGCCCGCACCGGACGCCGACCTGAGCCGGCAACGCGAGGTCGTCGAAGCGTTCCTGGCCGCGGCTCGCGAGGGTGACTTCGAGGGGCTGCTCACCGTGCTCGATCCCGACGTCGTACTGCGGGCCGACATCGGCGAGCAGGCCAGCCAGATCATCCGCGGGGCCGAGCGCGTCGCCCAGGGCGCGGTCACGTTCCGCCGGGCCGCACCGTACGGGCGGGTGGCGCTCGTCAATGGCACCATCGGCGCCGTCACCATCGTCGAGGGCCAGCCGATCTCCGTGGTCGGCTTCACCATCTCCGGCGGCCGGATCGTCGCCATCGACATCCTCGCCGACCCCGACCGCGTTCGCGACATAGACCTAACCGCCCTCGACACCTGACCCCACGAACTGCCACACGCCCCCCAACCCCACCGGGCCGATGACCTGGCCAGCCGAACCCGCGCACTCCTCCGCACGGTGGGTTGTCAAGACAGCGCCACTGACCGGCATGGGCGCCGACCGGATCGACTGACCGGATCCGCCGGCCAGACCCGCCGACGGACCCGCCGACCGGACCGCCCGCCCCGCCTGGTCACCCGCATCGGTTTGTCCGAGCCACAGGCCGTCATGCGGTCAGAATTCGGCCGCGGCGGTCGACCGCCCTAAGTGCGCCAGCCGATGGCGCGATTTCTGACCGCAGGAATGGTCGCCGCTCGACTGACGTGGCGGTGACAGTGGGGTGAGGGTGGGGTGGGCATAGTCGGCGTATGGATGCCGAGGTACTCGAGGTGTTGCGCGCGCGGGAGCCGATCTTCCACCATCCCGATGAATTCGGCGCGAGCCGGGCTGACTTCGAGGCGCAGACCGTTGAGGACTACTGGGAGATCGGCGCATCCGGACGCCGGTACGATCGCGAGTCCATCTGGGCCACGCTCGAACGCCGGTACGCCGAGAACGCCGACGACCCCTGGACGATCGAGGCCTTCGAAGGACGGCAACTCGGGCCGGACACGTACCTGGTCACGTACATCCTCGAACAGCCCGGGCCGCGGCGGACCCGTCGAGCGACGATCTGGCGTGCCGCCGAGACGGACTGGCAGGCGCTGTACCACCAGGGCACGATCATGCCGGACGGCGAGTGATGTTCGACGGGTTCGAGGTGTTCGACGTACAAACCTCGGCGACGACGATCCACGGGCGGCGCGGTGGGTCCGGACCACCGGTCCTGTTGCTGCACGGCTTTCCTGAGACGCACCTGATGTGGCATCGGGTCGCGCCGGCGCTGGCCGAGCGGTTCACCGTTGTCGCGACCGACCTGCGTGGGTTCGGCGACAGCGGTACGCCGCCAAGCACGGCGGACCATGCGCCGTACAGCATGCGCGAGATCGGCCGTGAGCAGGTCGAGGTGATGCGCGGACTCGGGTACGACCGGTTCACGGTGATCGGGCACGACCGAGGCGGGCGGTGTGCGTACCGGATGGCGCTGGACCACCCATACGCCATCAGCCGACTCGCGGTCCTCGACGTGATCCCTACCGGCGACGCGTACGGCCGGGCCGATAAGGACTTCGGCCTCGGATTCTGGATCTGGTCGTTCCTGGCCGCGCCGGAGCCGGTGCCGGAGCGACTTGTCGAGCAGGCGCCGGACGTGATCGTCGACTACATGCTTTCGTTGTCCGAGGCAACGGATGCCTTCCCGCCTGAGGTCCGCGCCGACTACGTCGCCAAGCTGTCCGATCCGGCGACCATCCATGTCATCTGCGAGGAGTACCGTGCTGCCGCGACGCTCGACGTGGCGCATGACGACGCCGACCGCGGCGTACGAAAGATCAGTTGCCCGACGCTGGTGTTGTGGAGCGTGAGCGGCGCGGTCGATGCCTGGTACGAGCCGCTCGAGGTCTGGAGGACCTGGGCCGACGATGTCACCGGCGGGCCGATTGATTGCGGTCACTTCATTCCGGAAGAGGCGCCCGCGGAGACCATCCAGGCGCTCACATCGTTCCTGACGAAGGAGACGCGCGCGTGATCATCGCAAGCGCCTGGACGACGGGACGCGTTCGTACCTACATCGGCCGAGGCCGCGACGAACTGTCGGCCGACATCGTCGGCGCCGGCGTCTCCCGCTACGAGATCGCATCGATCGGCCCCGCCTGACGCGCACGACCCGCAGGAGCACCGGTCCCTGCCGACCCATCCGAACGCATGGCCCGACCGCCCAGACTCACGCTTCAGGATCCGGGTGGGCATGTGACCGGACGGATCGCGCCAGCGCAACGGGACCGTTGGTCCCCCGCCGAGCAACAACCGGCGATCGCTGGACCACTGGTCCGATTGACCCGCGATGGCGGCCGGACCGGGGTGGGTCGGTCTGGTAGGTGAGAGGGTGGA
>JBKPSJ010000182.1:0-3792 GCA_046765875.1 Actinomycetota bacterium | reverse complement strand
CGCCAGTTGTTCCTGATGGACCACGCAGGCCTGCCGCTCAAGACCGTACTGGAGCAGATGGACATGCTCGGCGAGCAGGTCCTGCCCGTGCTGCGCAAGGAGATGCCGGGCAAGGAGGCTCCGACGCACGCGACGCTCGTTGCCAAGCGCAACGAGCTGGAGGTGACCGCATGACCACGATCGCCGTCGTCACGGCCGGACTGACGCAGCCGTCGTCGACCCGGCTGCTCGGCGACCAGTTGGCCGCCGCGGTCCGTGACGTGCTCGCCGCCGAGGCCATCGACACCGAGATCGTGGCCGTCGATCTGCGCGACCATGCGCACGACCTGACCAACAATATGCTTACCGGCTTCCCGTCGTCCGACCTGCGCGCCTTGATCGAGCGGGTCGTCGCGGCCGACGCGATCATCGCGGTCACCCCGACGTTCAGCGCGTCGTACTCGGGCCTGTTCAAGATGTTCTTCGACGTCCTCGACGAGGGCGCGCTGGCCGGCAAGCCCGTACTGATGGCTGCGACCGGTGGCACAGAGCGGCACTCGCTCGTACTCGAGTACGCGTTGCGCCCGCTGTTCTCGTACCTGCAGGCGATCGTCATCCCGACCGGCGTGTACGCCGCGACCTCCGACTTCGGCTCGACCCGACTCCATGAGCGGATCGGCCGGGCCGCTACTGAGGTCGTTGGGATGCTGCGCGGTAGTCGGACCGAGGCCAAGCCTGACCCGTACGACGAGCCGGTCCCGTTCGAGCAGCTGCTCGCAAACTGACGGCCGCGGGCGCTGGGCCTGTGAGCCGGCTCCGCGCGGGTACGCGACTTCCGACTCCGCTGATCGAGATGGCCCAACCGGTGGCGCTTCATCTGCTGACCGGCGAGGGTGCTCCCGCACTCAGCGCCCGGCTGGCGCCGGCTCCGGCATAGACGGGTGGATCACGACTCTGCGCCGCCATACCGTGATCGCGATCGCACCGATCAGAACCGACCATCCGATCGCGTGCAGGATCGGCAACAAGGCGCCGATCGGTTCGCGCGTGTAGTCGGTGAGCCGCAGCGGAGCCCAGTACGGGACAAGCCAGTCCGGCCCGCCGACCGGGATGCTGATCTGCAGCCCGACCAGCGCGATCAGCAGGAGCGTGCCCTCCAGCTCGCGTGGCACGAGCGCCGCAATCAGCCAGCCGACCGGCGTCGAGATGAGCGTCGTCAGCAGCAGCGCGAGGAACAGATCAGCGGGCCGGTCCGGTCGTGAACCGGCGACCATGATCACTCCGAACAGGAGCGCCATCACCGTCGAAATGCCGAGCAGAGCGGTGAGCCGGCCTTTGACGATGTCGGATGGGCGGTACCCGTTCTGTACCAGTCGCTGGTCGACGTTCCGCGCCCCGAGCACGGCGAACAGAGGCGCCGCCGCGGCCGACCACGCCATCCCCAGTACGCCGGTGCCGACTGCATAATCGTCCCCCGAGGCGGCCTCAGCGGCGTACCAGCTCAGCGGGAGCGCCGCCATCAGCAGCAACGCGGCCCGGCGGCGCAGCAGGTCGCGTGCCTGCATCTCCGCGATCGTCCGCCACGGCCCGGTCATCTGGCTGCCCTCGGGGTCCGCGGCCGGGCCAGTTCGACCACATGGTCGACCCGCCAGAGCTCGGCAAGCATGTGTGTCACTACGGCAACCGCCTTGCGGTGTCGGCGCCAGCTGTCGACATGCGCCCAGAAGTCGACATACGTGCCGTGATCGAACCCCTGGTATGGCTCGTCCAGCAACAGCACGTCCGGATCGCCGAGCAATGCCAGCGCGAGGTTGAGCTTCTGCCGGGTGCCGCCCGACATCGCCTTTGCCACCATGTCGTCGTCGCCCCGGAAGCCGAACTCCTCGAGGATCGCCGTGCCCCGCTCGAGTGCGGTGCGCCGGTCCAGCCCGGTGGCGCGGCCGAACAGCACCAGGTGCTCGCGGGCCGTCAGCAGATCGAAGACGGCCGGTATCTGCGGGCAGTACCCGACTCTGGATCGCCGATGCACCCCACCGGCATCGGCGACCAGGAGACCTGCGCAGATGCGCAGCAGCGTGGTCTTGCCGCAGCCGTTCTCTCCCACGACAGCGGTGACCTCGCCCTGGCGCAGCACCAGTCCAGCCCCGTCCAGTACCAACCGCTTGCGGAAGCGCTTGACGATGCCCGCTGCTTCCAGGACGACGTTCTGGTTCATCCCGGCCCCTCCCCACAGGACCGGCAGTTTCTCAGCCTGCCTGATATTCAGGTAACCTTAAGACTGCAATGACAGATCCGCAAGAGCCCAACACGATCGCCATGCTCGGCCAGGCGTACAGCCTGCTCGGCTTCCAGATCGTCGATGGCGTCGTCGGAGCGGGTTTCCCGCAGAAGCCGTCGCACTCGGCGGTATTCGCGCAGATCAGCCCGGACGGCTCGCGGCTCAGCGACCTCGCCCGGGGCGCGGGCATGACACCGCAGGCGATGGGCGAACTCGTCGACGAACTGGAGGAACTCGGGTACGTCGTCCGCCGCCCGCACCCGACCGACCGCCGGGCCAAGCTCATCGTGCTGACCCCGAAGGGCCGCGACTGCATTGCGGCCGGCATCACCACGGTCCGGGGCCTGGAGGGCAAGATCGCCGATATCCTCGGCGAGCGGGGTCGCTCCGACCTGCGCCGCCTGCTCCGCAAACTCCTCGACTCCGGTTAAGGATCGCCGCAGTGCTCTACGTGCCATACCACCTCGATGACCACCACCCCGACCTGAACGCACCGCTGCCGTCCGGCTTCGACGAGCTGACGGTGGATCTTCCGGACGCGGACGTGTGGACCCGGCTCGCCCGTCTCTACGAGTCTGTGGCCGTCGCCGTCCGGCAGGCGGAGCCGCCCCCGATCGTCGTCTCCGGCGACTGCATGAACTCGATCGGCATCACCGCCGGGCTACAGCGTGCCGGCACCGATCCGGCGATCGTGTGGTTCGACGCGCATGGCGACGTCCAGACGCTGGAGACCACGACCTCGGGCTATCTCGGCGGGATGGCACTGCGGCTTCTGCTCGGGTACCGGCCGGAGCTCCTGGCCGAGAGCATCGGTCTGCGCCCACCGGCCGAGCACCGCGCGTTGCTCGTCGACGCCCGTGACCTCGACCCGGCCGAGGAGTCGTATCTGGCTTCGTCCGCCGTCCGGCGTTCCGCGATCGCGGGGTTGCCCGCGGACGATCTACCCGAGGGACAGCTGATCCTGCACGTCGACCTCGACGTCGTCGACCCCTCGGTTCTGCCCGGGTTGCGTTACCCGGCACCGGGTGGGCCGTCGCCGGACGCGGTGCTGGCGGCCGCGCGCACCGTCCTGTCGACCGGCCGGGTGGCTGCGCTGCATGTCGCATGCTGCTGGCACGCGGGTGGTGCCGATCCGGGCGGCGTACGGGAGCGACTGATCTCGACACTGGTCGACGACTTCCGGCTCCTATCCTGAGCCCGTGGATCTGGAGCTCACCGGCGACATCTGACTTTCTTGTCGGGCGCGGGTCGTAGGGTCGGGGCCATGGAGATCGCGGTGTGGCGAAACCGGTTGGAGCGGGTACGAGAGGCGGCCGACGCCGCCGGCGTCGATGCGCTGGTGATCGTGCCGGGGCCGGAGTTGCGGTATCTGATCGGCTCCGGGAAGGCGTCGTACGAGCGGCTCACCGCGCTTGTCGTGCCACGGTCCGAGCCGCCTGCCCTCGTCGTACCGGCACTCGAGGCGCCCGGGTACGCAGCGGCGCCGCTCGATGAGCTCGGGATCGAGGTGCTGCCGTGGCGGGACGGCTCGGACC
>JBKPSJ010000181.1:0-6682 GCA_046765875.1 Actinomycetota bacterium | reverse complement strand
GTGTAGAAGACGCGATCGCGTCCGATCCGGTCCAGTATCCCGGACGGCTCCAGGGCGTCTCGGACGTCCTGCTTGACCCGGGTCAGGGCCAGGACCACGCCACGGTCGGCGAGCTCGTCGAGCAGGTTGTCGAGTGCGTCGACGGCGGTGATGTCGACCTGGATGTTCGCCTCGGTGTTGAGCAGCAGCCACTCGACCGGCCCGGTCGCGTCGGCGACGGCGGCAAGGGCGCGCTGGCGGAAGTTCTCGGCGTTCGCGAAGAAGAGCGGGGAGTCGTAGCGGTACACGACTAGGCCCGGAACGGGTTTTGCGTCGGGGTAGTCGTCGACGTCGTGCATCCCAGGTACGCCGGGCGCATAGCCGAGGATGCCGTCATGTGGCCGTGCCACCCGCCGAAGCATGTCAAGGATCGACAGCGCCAGCGCGACCAGGACGCCGTACAGGACGCCGAACGCGAGGACACCGGCGACGGTGGCGAGGGAGAGCGTCAGCTCGCTGAGGCGGAAATGTCCGATCCGGCGCAGTTCGCCGATCTCTATGAGCCGGAGTGCGGCGTAGACGACGACGGCGCCGAGCGCCGCGGTCGGAAACGCCGCCAGCAGATCCCGGCCGAGGAAGATCGCCACCAGGACGGTGCCGAGGGCGACGACCGAGTAGAGCTGGCTGCGGGCTTCCAGGGAGTCGGCGATCGCGGTCCGGCTGCCGCTGCTGCTGATGGGGAAGCCCTGCAGGATACCGGCGCTGATGTTGCAGGCGCCGAGCGCGAGCAACTCGGTGTTGGCGTCGACCGGCTCGTGCCGCCGGCCGGCGAACGCCCGCGCGGTGAGGACTGTGTCGGTGTACCCGACGATGGTCAGGCCGACCGCGGGCAGCAGCAGTTGGACCAGGTCACTGCTGGTCACGTCCGGGATCGCCGGCGTCGGCAGCCCAGCGGGAATGGCGCCCACGGTGCCGACGTCGATGTCGAAGACGGCGACGACCGCCGTCGCGAGCAGCATCGCAGCGAGCGGTCCGGGAAACCACGCGGCCAGGCGTGCGGCCAGCAGCAGAAAGACCAGTACGGAGGCGGACAGCACGGCCGTCTGCGGGTCGATCTCGCTCAGATGTGTGATGGCGTACCTGATCTCGGCCACCGGTGACTCGCCGGCCACGGGTATGCCGGTCACCCGGCCGAGCTGCCCGGCGATCATGATCACCGCGATCCCGGCCATGTACCCGGTCAGCACCGGACGCGACAGCAGATCGGCGAGGAACCCGAGCCGGGCCAGCCGGCCGAGCAGGCAGATCACTCCGACGACGAGGGCCAGCGCGGCCGCCAGTGCGGCGTACCGGTGCGGATCGCCCGCCGCGAGTGGCCCGATGCTCGTCGCCGTCAGCAGCGCGGTCGTCGACTCCGGCCCGGCCGACAGCCGCTTGGAGGAGCCGAGCCACGCGTACACCGCCAGCGGGCCGAGCGATGCCCACAGCCCGGCCACCGGCGGAAGGCCCGCGACCTGGGCGTACGCCATCACCTGCGGGACCAGGTATGCCGCGACGGTGACCCCGGCGATCAGATCGGTGCGTGCCCGGCCGAGCCGCCGGATCCCGGGCAGCACCGTCGCATCCTCAGTAGGTGGGTACCACTACGTCGGCTCCCATGAACTCATTGTGCCGCTCGCCGGGGCGGGCGGGGTGTTTGACGACCGCGATCGGGCAACTCGCGCCCGCGATGGCATGCCGGGCGTTCGGGTCGTGGGGGAGACGGCCGGCATGGGCGCCGACGACGAGTAACCCGGCCCGGGCCGAGGCACCGACCAGCGCGTCGGTCACCGACTGGCTGGTGATCAGCCGGGTGACGCGAACCTCGGGATAGCGCTCGGCGTACCCGGCCAGCGACTCGGCGACCGTCAGCTCGGGTGACGTGGTCCCGGACGCGCCGGCGGCTGGCCTCCCGGCATGAACGACGACCAGGTGCGCGCGCCGGTGGGCGGCGGTCGTGTAGGCGAACTCGATCGCCTCGCGGGAGAGCTCCGATCCGTCGATGCCCACGTAGACCGGGCCGGGCCGGGGCGGCGCCGACCAGCCGGGTGGTACGACGATCACCGGACAGTCCGCCTCACCGGCGAGATTCAGGTTGCTCTGTGCCGCGATCGCTCGGTGCGCGCCATGGGCGTGATGCCGGGCGACGATGAGCAGTCGGGCGCTGTCCGCCGCGGTGAGCAAGGCCGCGTGCCGTGGTCCAGGCAGGACGATTCCGTCGACGACCTCTCCGGCCAGCTTGCACGCATGGTCCATGGCGACCCTCAGGTCGGCCATCGCGGCGTCCCGGAGGTCCGTGGGAGTGGACACCGGCATCATCGGTGAATACGGCACGGTCTCGCGATACGGCCGGACCAGCAGCAGGTCGGCACCGCTTTCGCGTGCTTCTCGGCACGCGTACTCGATCACGCGGAGACCTTGCGCTGAGCTGTCGGCCTCGACTGCGATCGGCTCATATCCAGGCATGGCACCCATCGCCGATCTCCCTTCCTGACAAGACGTTCCGGCGCATCTGCGCCACCCCTTGAGGATCCGCGAGATGCGTACTGCGGAAGAAGGGTCCCGGGCCACCGGACGACGGGCAGGAGGCTGCGTCTGCGCAGGACCTTCGTCCCTGGCCGGCGCACCTCCGGCTCGGCATCGTGGCGCTGAAGACGCTCACCGACGGGAGGGCCGATGTCTGCGAAACCGCTGGTTGCCGGGGTGGACGGATCGGTGGCTTCGCAGCATGCGGTCAGCTGGGCGGCCGCGGAGGCCGTGGCCCGTCGCGTCGAGTTGCACGTCATCCATGCCTTCGTCTGGCCCCTGTTCCAGGTCCCGCTCGGACCGTCGGACGTGGCGCCCGGGTTACGCGCAGCAGCGGACGAGATCGTCGCCGAGGCGGTGGAACTGGCACGAAAGGTCGAACCAGCCGTCGAGGTGTGCGGCTCCGTGGTCGACGGATTCCCGTTCCCGGTGCTGAACCGCGCGTCGGGTGGTGCCGAATCGGTCGTGATCGGCAGTCGTGGCCTGGGCGCCACACTGACGGTGCTGGTCGGTTCGACGGCCGTCGTTCTGGTGGCCCATGCGCAATGCCCGGTCGTCGTTGTCCGGCCGGACGATTTGCACCAGCACGCGGACGATGGCGGTCTCGTCGTCGTCGGCTATGACGGTTCGGACACAGCCCGCGCGGCGATCGACTTCGCCCTCGACCACACTCGGCGCCACCGCGGCAGCTTGCTGATCGCTACCGTCCGCGACAACCGCGCGGGCGATGTGGACTTGTCCGATCTTGCGCGGCTTCCCACCGATGTCCCCGTAGAGTCGACGGTCCTGTCCGGCCACCCGGGAGAGCAGCTTGTCCGGTTGTCGAAGCAGGCGGCGCTGGTGGTGGTCGGCACCCGCGGACGCGTCGGATTCGCAGGCCTTCTACTGGGCTCAGTAAGCCAGACGGTGCTCCCCACATGTCCGGTTGCCGTGGTCCCGAGTCGTTGACCGTGTGTGGTCATTAGCACATGGCGGGTCGTCAGCCCGGCGGCGTACGGTTATCGCGATGCTGCGACGGGCTGCCATGCTGGGGTGAGTTGCCGGATGACTACTGAAGGGGACGAGGCGGGCCCTTGGGATGGGGGCACGCTCGAGTTCGCGGGTCTGTCCCGGGTACGGCTGGACGCGCTGCTGCAGGAGCTGCTGGGCCGGGTCGACGAGATGCTCGACTCGCAGGATCGGTTGCGCCGGCTGCTGGACGCGGTCGTCGTGGTCGGCTCCGACCTCGAGCTGACCAGTGTCCTGGACCGGATCGTGTACGCGGCGTGCGAGCTGTCCGGTGCCCGGTACGGCGCCCTGGGTGTGCTGCGGCCGGACGGTGAACGGCTGGCCAACTTCGTCACCCATGGGCTGTCTCCGGACGAGGTCGAGGCCCTCGGGCCGTACCCCGAAGGGCACGGCATCCTCGGCTTGCTGATCGACAACCCCGAGCCGCTGCGGCTGCACGACCTCGCCGAGCACCCGCGCTCGTTCGGCTTCCCGGCCAACCACCCGCCGATGAACACGTTCCTCGGTGTACCGGTGCGGGTCCGGGACCAGGTGTTCGGCAATCTCTATCTGACCGAGAAGCGGGACGGCGCGGACTTCACCGCCGACGACGAGCAGGTCGTCACCGCGTTGGCCGCGGCCGCGGGTGTGGTGATCGACAACGCCCGTCTGTACGCCGACACCGAGGGCCGGCGCCGCTGGCTCGAAGCGACGGCGGAGATCACGCAGTTGCTGATGGACGAGTTCGACCCGCGCGAGGCCCTGCAGTTGATCGCACAGCGGGCCAAGGAGGTCGCCGAAGGCGCGGCGTCGGCGGTGCTGCTAGTGGACGGCGACGAGCTGGTCTTCGAGGCGGTCGACGGGCCACAGACCGACGAGCTACGTGGCGTCCGGGTGCCTGGATCCCATCCGCTCGTGCGTGACGTTCTGGGCCAGCGACATGCCGTCGTTCTCGAGAATCTGCAGCGCGCGATGAAGGAGAGTGGCGACGTCCCCGCGCTACCTGTCTTCGAGGATCTCGGGCGTACCGTCATCGTCCCGATGCCTGCGGGTGACCGCACCAGCGGCGGCATCCTCGTCGTCGCCGCCCACCGCGACCAGCTCCTGGCCGGCGAGGCGGAGAGCACCGAGCTGATCACGGCGTTCGCGAACCAGGCGACGATCGCCCTGGACCGCGCCGAGGCCCAGAACGACCGCGCCCAGCTTGCCGTCCTCGAGGATCGTGACCGGATCGCTCGCGACCTGCACGATGTGGTGATCCAGCGGCTGTTCGCGACCGGGCTGCAGCTGCAGGGTATGCAGAAGATGGTCCGGCCGGACGGCCAGGAGCGGATCACGCGGGCGGTGTCCGACATCGACACGACGATCCGCGACCTCCGAGCGGCGATCTTCGAGCTTCAGCAGCCGCCGGACGCCCGCAGTTCCCTGCGGGCCGACATACGCACGGTCGTCGACGAGTACGCCGAGACGCTGGACTACACGCCGGACCTAACGCTGCGGGGTCCGCTGGACAGCGTCGTACCGGCCAAGGTGCGATCGCAGATCCTGGCCGCGGTACGTGAGGGACTGTCGAACGTGGTGCGGCATGCGGCGGCGTCGCGCGTCGAGGTCGAGGTGCTGATCTCCGGAGACGACGTGGTCGCCCGGATCATCGACAACGGCATCGGGCTAGCCGACACCGGGCGGCGGAGCGGGCTGCGCAATCTGCGTGAACGCGCCGAAGCATTGGGCGGCACCGTGAAGGTGGAGGCCGTCCACCCTCACGGCACCCTGCTCGAACTCCGCGCTCCGTACGCAGCGGAATCCGGCTGATCTCGATCCGGCCTTGTCATGCATGTGTCGCGTCGTGGACGACCGCGAGCGGGCGGGTCGCGTGGTGCAGGACACCGCGCGCGACCGAGCCGAGGACGAACCCGGTCAGCCGGTTGTGGCGGCGGCCGCCGACGACGATGAGCTGGGCGTCGACGTCGGCCGCCTCATCGACGATGCCCTCCACCGGATGCCCCTGCCAGATGCCCGGCTCGACGACGACCTCGGGGTACTTCGAGCTCCAGGTGTCGATGATGTCGTTGAACATCGCTTCACAGCGCTGCCGCCAGGCCTTTGCTTCCTCCGTGGAGTACAGCGCATCCCAGACGTACCCGGCCGGCAGGTCCCAGAAGTGGACCAGACGTAGCGGTACCGAGCGCTCGGCGGCCGTGGTGAACGCGAACTCCAGCGCTGCACTGCTCGGGTTGGCGCTGTCGACACCCGCGACCACCGGACCATAGGCGTGCTTGTGGGGCTCCCAGCGGTTCGGTACGACGACGACTGGTACGTCTGCGTGGTTCACCGCGTTCTCCGAGGTGGAGCCGATCAGCAGCCGGGTGAAGGCGCCGACACCCCGCCGGCCGACGACCAGTAGCGACGCGGACCGTGCGACGTCGGCCAGGACCGTGCCGGGCGTGCCGGCCATCGCGTCGGCGTTGACGATGGTGCCGGCGTCCTGCTCGCGCAGACTGTCGCGCACCGTGTTGACCAGCTCCTCGGCGTGGGGGCCGACGGTCTCGCCGGACGACGCCGCCCGCTGCGCGAAGCGGTCGTCGACGACATGGACCAGACGGAGTTCGGCGCCGGACCGGAGCGCCTGGTCGAGTGCCCAGTCGACCGCTCCGGTCCGGCGCCATGCACCGTCGACTCCGACCACGATCGTGGTGTGAGTCATCACTTCGTCCCTACTTGAGTACGCCGAAGCGGCGGACGAGGCCGAGGCTGGACCAGACCTTGCCCAGGCCCCAGGTGTTGCCGGCGAAGGTGGCGGCCAGCACGATCAGGGTCAGCGCGCCGAGGATGTGGTCGTCGAGCACCGGGTTGGTCTGCGGCGGCAGGGCGACGCTCCACATCATCAGGTAGAGCACCGTTCCGCAGAATGCGGCGACGCCGGCGCCCCGCGGACCGTGGTATAGATCGTCGCCAGCGACGCGATCACCAGGTCGCGGAACATCGTGTTCGTCACGCCGGCCAGGGCCCGGCGGCGGTCCGGCCGCGTCGCCGCGACATTTTCCGATGCCGCTGTGGCTGTTCGAGCGCTTCGTCTCCGAGGCGGCCGTGGCGCGAGGCCCGGCCTGGTCGGGTGTGCGATCGCACCGATCATCAACGATGAGGCGCCGAC
>JBKPSJ010000180.1:0-47595 GCA_046765875.1 Actinomycetota bacterium | reverse complement strand
CACCTACCAACTCATCCTCGCCGGGCTGCGCGGCGGCAAGGGCATCCCCGAACAGGTCGCGGGGCATCCGTGCGTGTTCGCCACCTTCACCGCCCCTCGTTCGGGTACGTCCACTCCCGCCGCGAGAAGAAGCGCACCCACAAGGACCAGCCGGTCAAGGCCCTGCCCTGCCGGCCCCGGCGAGAGCCGGAGTACTGCCCGCACGGCGTCAACCTGGTGTGCAACCGTACCCACCGCGAGGGCGAGAAGTGCCTCGGCCAGGCCCTGTGCGGCCGGTGCTACGACTACCAGCACCAGGTGGTGTGGAACCTGTACGCCGGCGAGTTGTGGCGGCGTACCGCCCAACACGTCCGCCGCCTGCTCACCCGGCAGGCTCGTGAGCACGGCGCCAAGGTGCGGGTGTCCTACGCCAAGGTCGCCGAGTTCCAGGCTCGTGGCGTGGTGCATTTCCACGCGATCTTCCGCCTCGACGGCCTCGACCCCGATCACCCCGACCAGCTGCTGCCGCCGGCCTGCATGGACTGGCGCGCCCTCGAGGACGCCGTCCGGGCCGCCGGCCTCGAGATCGGCTTCCACACCCCGCCCCACCCCGCCGCGCCGGATGGGTGGGAGATTTGCTGGGGTGACCAGCTCGACATCCGACCCGTCCGCGTCCCCACCGATAGCGGCCACATCAACGACGACGCCGTCGCCGCCTACCTGGCCAAGTACGCCACCAAGGCCACCGAGGCCGCGGGCCACGTCTCCGCCCGGATCACCCCAGCCACGATCGACAGCCACGCCACCGACCGCACCCACCCCGGCCGGCTCATCACTGCCGCCTGGGACCTCGGCCAACCACCCGCCGACGTACTCCGCGCCCAGGCCGCCTGGATCATCGAGCAGAAGAGTCGGCTGCGGGCCGACGGCATCGATCCTCGGGACCTTGACGCCGACCTCGACCACGCTGACAGCCCGGTTCCGCACTGGCGCACCGGATACGGCCGGCTGCAGGCGTGGGCGCACATGCTCGGCTACGGCGGCCACTTCAGCACCAGATCCCGCGCCTACTCGGTCACCCTGCGCACCCTGCGTAAGACCCGCCAAGACTGGCGACGCCGCGCCTGGCACCGCACCGCCGACCACCTGACCGACGACGACACGACCACGATCGCCACTCAACTCGGCTACGCCGGCATCGGCTGGCACACCACCGGCGACGCCGCACTCGCCAACGCCGCAGCCGCCCGCGCCCGCGAGCGACGACTCGTTGCCCGCGACGAGATCCGCACCACTTGACGCCTAACTGTCAATCGAAAGGAGGTCAATGATGCAGCGGGAAACTCCAGAACTCCTGCTGACGATCGAAGAGGCCGCAAAGGCCTTACGAATCGGTCGGACGCACATGTTCAAGCTACTCGGCGACGGTGAGATTCGCTCCGTGTACATCGGACGGTCGCGGCGAATCTCAATCGATGCCCTGAAGGACTACGTCAAGAATCTCGAAGCCAACGCCGCGTAGGGAGGTGATCAAGTTGGGTCGGAATGCCAATCAACGGTCGTCCATCTACCAGGGAGCAGACGGATATTGGCATGGTTGGGTAACGGTCGGTGTCAAGGCCGATGGGACACCCGATCGCCGGCATCGACGGGGGACGACTCAGGCAAGCGTGGCTCGGAAGGTCCGCGAGCTGGAGCAACAGCGCGACGCGGGCAAGCTGTCAAAGGCAGGCAAGAAGCCGACAGTAGCGGTATGGATCGAAACCTGGCTCACCGACATAGCGCCGCGTACGGCCAGCGAGTCGAGTATCCAACAGTCTTACCGGCCGTTGATGATGAATCACGTTGTACCGCGAATAGGCAGGCATCGTATTGATCGGTTGCAGCCGGAACACTTGGTTGCACTCCATCTGGAGCTTGCTAAGGAGGGACTCGGGGACAGTCGAGTCCTTGGTGCACACCGGCTGATCAGCCGTGCATTGAAGATGGCGCAGCGACGAGGCCTCGTTGGTGTCAACGTGGCAACCTTGATCGATCCCCCGAAGTACACAGATGTAGAAATCGAACCGATTCAGCGCGAAGATGCGCGTGCCATCTTGGACGAGGCAGCGCGAGTACGGAATGGTACCCGTTGGTCAGTAGCATTCGGCCTTGGTCTTCGTCAGTGCGAAGCACTCGGCCTTCGGTGGCGATACGTTGATCTTGAACAGGGCGTTGCTCGGGTATTCCAGTTGAAACGTCGACGGTTCCAGCACGGATGCGATGATCCGCACGGGTGTGGCAAGAAGTACCACGCGAACCATTGCCCGCCGCCCAGGTGTGCAAGGCACGCGCGATACTGTCCCCACCGTGTAGGCGGTGACTGGGTGTTCCGGACGCCGAAGAGCGGCAAGACTCGCACGCTGCCGATACCCGCCCCCCTTCTCCCTGCGCTCAAAGCTCACAAAGCGACTCAGGCTGCTGAGCGATTGGCCGCCGGCGATCAATGGGAGGACTGGGACCTGGTATTCGCACGATCAGACGGCCGGCCCATCGAGCCACGCGACGACTACGACCAATGGCGCGCTCTACTGAAGGCGGCGGGTTTACGTGGCGCTCGTCCACACGACGCCCGCCACACAGCCGCGACTCTGCTCCTGGAGCAGGGCGTGGACATCCGCGTCGTCCAGGAGATCCTCGGACACTCGTCCCTAGCCGTCACGAAGCGCTACACACATGTGACCAGCAAGCTCTCCCGAGCGGCCGCCGAGCGGATGGGGGAGGCGCTGTGGGGATGAGACACGCCGGGCCAACTGCAACCACAAATGCAACCGTTTTGCTTCTGTTCCACTACGCTTGGTCCTGCGTTCGGCGCATCACTGCAGGTCAGCGCCTACTTTGGGTGCGCGCGGTTACGCCCGCACGAGGTGAGGCCCCGCAAAGTATGAGTTTGCGGGGCCTCGTGCGGTCTCGGGTGACGCTCTCGACCTCACGGGATGCACCGAGACCCGTCATCCGCGTCACCGGCGACTCGAAGACTTGCGTCTCCGACAGGGACCTCGTGCTTCCCGATCCCGTCCCTCTAGCGAGGAACGTGGAGTTAGTTCTATACCTCGCGATCCGCCGTTGCAAGGGGTTCCGAGAACTTTCTCGACCGTCCTCGGCGTGTCGGCTGGACTCGACTCGCGTGGTTACTTCTGGGCGTACTGGGACAGGCCGTTGGTGTGGTCCTGCTTGAGTGCGTTGAACAACGCGAGGGCCTTGCCCTTGTCCCACTTCACCGCGGATCCGACCGGGGTGCTCAGGTTCGGGTCGGACACCGGCACGGTCAGTGTGACGCCGTCCTTGCCGGACACCTTCTGCATGGCGCGGGCGAACCTGAACAAGTCGAGCGGGCCCGTGTCGTTATCGACCGTCAGCGCCTGCGCACCGGACGTAGCGACGCTGTAGTACCGGAACGGGTTGAGGATCGTGGCCGGCGACACCGCCTTCTTCGCCACCGCGCCGACCATCTCGCGCTGCCGCTCGACCCGGCCGAGGTCACCCTTCGGATCGGACTTGCGCGCGCGGACGTAGCCGAGCGCGCTGGTGCCGTTCAGTTGCTGGCAGCCGGCCGGCAGGTTGATGTGCGCGTCCTTGTCCTTCATTGCCTTAGGCAAACACATCTTGATGCCGCCGACCGAGTCGATGACGTCGACGAAGCCGCCGAAGCCGATCTCGACGTAGTCGTCGATCCGCAGGCCGGTGGCGTTCTCGATCGTACGGACGAGCAGCTGCGGGCCGCCGTAGGCGAAGGCGGCGTTGATCTTGTTCTTGCCATGGCCCGGGATCGTCACGTAGCTGTCCCGCGGGATGCTGATCAGCGCCGGCGGGCCGCCGGAGCCGGACACGTGCAGCAGCATGATCGTGTCGGTCCGCTGACCCGCTGTACTGCCGGTGCCGAGCTTCCTGCGCTGCTCCGCGCTGAGTCCCTCGCGGCTGTCGGACCCCACCAGTAGATAGGTCTTGCCCGGCGTGTCGGCCGGCCGGTCGCCCGACGGCATCGCGTCGACCTTGTTGATCTTCGACCACGCGTACAGCGGGACACAGATCAGGATCAGCAGGAACAGCAGGACGACCAGGCCGATCAACCGGCCGATCCAGCCGCGCCGACGGCGGCGTACCGGTTGATAGGGGCCCGTCGGGGGTCCCACTGGCGGTACGCCGCCGGGCGGTTCGCCTGGGAACCGCGGATCCGTCGGCCGTGGCTGCTGAGTCATGAGCAACCACGCTACCGGGATCGCTCAAACGCGGATCTCGGGCTCCGAGCAGCACCGAAGTGGCTGCGCTGGCGCCTGCCAACGCCGGCGCACCCGGTCCTCGGATGCGCACTCCCGGTGCGGGGTCGCCTACTTACTGACCGCCGTCGCCCAGTACGGCGTGTCCGGTGTCGGCGGTGTGGTGAACCGGGCGTTCGGCAGGTACAGCCGCTCGCCGAAGACGGCCGCGGTGGTCGGGACGTCGAAGTCCGGGCTGGTGATCGTCCGGACCTGGGTACCGGCGGTGCCGCGCACGTTCAGTCTCAGTACCGCGATCCGGTTCAGCAGGTTCTGGACGACGTACAAGGTGCGGCCGAGCAGCAGCAGGCCGTCGCCGTTGGTCATCACCGCGCCACCGAGGTCGAGCTTGGTGGTGTTACCCGTCTGGGTGTCGACCCGGAACAGGAAGCCGGTCGCGGACTGCACGATGATCAGCGCCTTGCCGTCCGGAGTGCGCACGATGCCGTTGGCGTTGATGACGTTCGGTACGTGCTGGTAGTCGCCGGACAGCGGCAGCGTCGTGAACGTCGACGACGGGTTGCCCTGCTGGTCGAGCGCGACCCGGTACAACTGCGGCTGCTGCGAGTCGGTGAACCAGGCGGCGCCCGGGGTCAGTACGACGTCGTTGACGAAGCTCGTCGCGGTCGTGAACTGGTAATTGCGCAGTTGCTCGCTGGTGCCGGTGTCGACCACTCGTCCGGTGCCGGCCGGTCCGCCGGCCACGAACAGCCGGCCGCGGTTGTCGACCTTGACGCCGACCGACGGCGTACCCGGGCCCTGAGCGATGACGCGGCCCGCACCGGTGCGCAGGTCGGCGGCGTAGATGTCTCCGTCGGCGCGCGAGCCGAAGAAGGCGGTGGTCTGCCGAATGGCGATTCCCTCCGGCAGCCAGCCGCTGGGCAGCTCGATCCTGGCCGGGAACTGTGGGGAGTTGTCCTGGTCTGCGTACGCCGGGGCGACCCCGCCGGCTGCGACGGTGGCCAGACCCGCGAGGAGTACGAAGAATCGGGTATGTCGACGCACTGACATGCGCATATCCCTCCTAGCGGTGCGTGGTCGCTGCCCACGCTAGGCGAGCCCTCCATGCGGTGGAAGGTTCAATCACATAGCCACTGGCTATGAGCGCATCCAGGCCTCGACGGCCTCAACTTCACGGGGCATCGCGCCGGACAGGTTCTCGGTGCCGTCATCGGTGATCAGGATGTCGTCCTCGATCCGGATCCCGATCCCGCGCAGGTCCTCCGGTACGGTCTGGTCCTCGGCCTGGAAGTAAAGGCCGGGCTCGACGGTCAGCACGTACCCGGTGTCAACCGTGCCCTTCGTGTAGCTCTCCGCCCGCGCCGACGCGCAGTCGTGTACGTCGAGGCCGAGCATGTGGCTGGTGCTGTGCAGCGTGTAGCGGGTGTAGATCCTGCTGTCCGGATCGAGCGCCTCCTCGGCCGGCACCGGCAGCAGTTCCATCGCCTCCAGGCCGCGGACGATGACCTCCATCGCCGCGCGGTGTGCCGACAGGAACTCCACGCCCGGCCGGAGCGACGCGATGCCGGCCCTCTGAGCGTCGAGCACGAGTTGGTAGAGGTCGCGCTGGCGCGGCGTGAACTCGCCGTTGATCGGGAAGGTCCGGGTCACATCGGCGGTGTAGAGCTGCCTGTTCTCCACGCCCATGTCGAGCAGCATCAGGTTGCCGTCGTCGACGGTGCCGTCGTTCTCGATCCAGTGCAGCGTGGTCGCGTGCGATCCGGCCGCCGCGATGCAGCTGTACCCGACGTCGTTGCCCTCCGCGCGAGCTCGCCGCCAGAACGTGCCCTCGATCCAGCGCTCACCGTACCGGCGTACGAGGTCCATGTCGTCGAGGACGTCGGAGAACCCGCGGTGCGTGATCGCGCATGCGTCGCGGAGCTGTTCGAGCTCGAAGGCGTCCTTGGTCAGCCGCAGCTCCGACAACGCGGTGGCCAGCTCCGCGTCGCGGTCGTCGTCGACGTTCGAGACCAGCGCGGCTAGCATCTCGTCCTCGTCGCGCCGGACCCGGGTCGGTACGTCACCCTTCAGCGCGTCGGCGAGTCCGTCCAGGTGCCGGGTCTCGACGCCGTACTCCTTGGCCGTCTCGGTCAGCGATGGACGGCGACCGGCCCAGAGCTCGCCGTACGTCCGGTCGCGCCAGAACTCCTCGCCCTCGCTGCGGCTCGACCGCGGCCGGAAGTACAGCACCGCGTCGTGGCCGGAGGTGCCGTTCGGCTCCAGTACCAGCACCGCGTCCGACGTCTGGTCGCCGACCAGCCAGACGTAGTCGGTGTGCGGCCGGAATGCGTAGTCGGTGTCGTTCGAGCGGACCTTGTAGGTGCCGGACGGGATCACCAGCCGCTCGCCCGGAAACGCCTGCGACAGCCGGTCGCGGCGCTTGGCGGCCCAGGTTGCGACGTCGGTCAGCGTGGCATCGGCGCGCTCGGTATCGGCCCAGCCCGAGTTCATGAACTCGCGCAGCTTCTCCGGTACGGCGGCGTCGTGCGAGGCGGTGGCGGCTTCCTTCGCGCTTTCCTTCTCGTCGCTCATAGCCGAAGCCTACGCGCGCCCAGAAACCCCATCGCTCCGTCAGGACAGGCGGATTCGGGCGGCTTGGACGGCGAGGTCGCGGAGGGCGTCGTAGGCGGGCCGCAGCGCTGTCAGGCGTTCGATGTCGCCCGGGTCCGGGTCGACGGTGTCGCCGCCCGGGTCCGGGGACAGGCCGAGGGCGATCGCGGTCGCCCCCCGGGCGCCGACCTCGGCCTCGGGGCACACCTGCGCGGGCCGGGCGAAGGCGCCGGCCAGGCAGCGGCGCCACCACGGCGACGCGTGAATCCCGCCGCCACCGAGAACCACGCGCAACTCACGGCCGAACAGGTCGTCGAGGATCCGCAGCCCGCGACCGACCTCGAGTGCCGCACCCTGCAGGATCGCGGCGAGCACGTCGGCGCGGGTGGCGTCGAACGACAGCCCGAACAGCGCGCCGGACCCGCTGGGGACCGTCTCCGGAGGCCTGGTCCCGGCCTGGAACGGGATCGCGATCACCCCGGCGGCGCCCGGGTCGAGCCCGACCGGGTCCTGCTCGTCCGGCCCGAGCGCGAGCAACTCCTGCAACCAGGCGTACAGGTTGCCGGCCGCGGAGTAAGCCCTCCCGGTGACCGCCCGGTCGTCGTCGACCCGGTACCGCCACAGCTGCCACGGCAGATCCGGCGCGCCGTCGGCCGGGTGCACCACCCGGACGGCGGCGGACGTGCCGACCGTAACCGCCGCCGTGGCGTTGTCGAACGCGCCGGTGCCGACGTTCGAGGCTGCGCCGTCACCGCTCGGCGGATGAATCGGTACGCCGTCCAGCGCCGGCCACCGCCGGGCGAACTCCGGCGTCAGCTTGCCGGACCAGTCCGACGCGACGATCGGCGGCAACACGTCCGTGCCGACGCCCGCGATCGCGAGCGACTCCTCGTCGTACCGGCCCGTCGCCAGGTCGAGCATGCCGGTGCCGGACGCGATCGACACCGACGTCACCTTCTCGCCGGTGAGCCGCTCGATGACGAGGTCGGGCAGTCCGGCGAATCGTTTGGCGGGAAGTTCGGACAGCAGCCAGGGGATCCGCCTGGGCCAGTACAGCCGGTGCAGCCAGGTCCCGGTCCGGACGTGGTACGCGTGCTCGTCGAAGTCGTCACCGGTATGCCGCGGCACCGAGCGGGTGTCAGTCCACGGAATCACCGGAGTTAGAGGGGTTCCGTCGTTGTCCAGGGCAACGATCGAGTGCCACTGCGAGGACAGCACGATGTGCTCGACCCCGTCGAGGAGGCGCTTTGAGTTCAGGTCGTCGATGCAGCCGAGCACGCCACTGATGTAGTCGTCCAGGTCGAGAGTCGCCGCGCCGCTGGACTCGTACGCCGGCTCGACCTTGTGCCGGGCGAGTGCGTCCGGCACCGGCGACAGGTCCTCGCCGAGGACCATCGCCCGCCCGGACGACGTACCTAGGTCGAGCGCCAAGACCCTGCTCGACACTCTGGGGGGACGACCCCCCAGACCCCCCGCGCTACGCAGACTAGTCGTCGGCATGGAGGGCCTTCAGGAAGGACGCGGCCCAGACGTTGACGTCATGCCCGGCAAGGTGCTTGCGCATCGCCTTCATCCGGCGGCCGAGCTGGCGGGGATCGGCGCTCATCGTCTCGATCATCGTGTCCTTGAGCCCGTTGATGTCGTGTGGGTTCACCAGGAACGCCTGCCGGAACTCGTCGGCCGCGCCGGCGAACTCGCTCAGCAGCAGCGCGCCGCTCTCGTCGTACCGGCAGGCCACGTACTCCTTCGCGACCAGGTTCATGCCGTCGCGCAGCGGTGTCACCACGGCGATGTCAGCAGCCCGGTACAGCGCGGCCATCTCGGGCCGGGAGAACGACGTGTGCTGGTAGTTGATCGCCGGGGTGCCGATCCGGCCGTGCTCGCCGTTGATCCGGCCGACCAGCAGCTCGATGTCGTCGCGGAGCATCCGGTACTGCTCGACCCGCTCGCGCGACGGCGTGGCGACCTGCACGAACACGGCCTCATCGACCGAGACCCGCCGGTCCTCGAGCAGCTCTCCGAACGCGCGCAGCCGCTGGCGGATGCCCTTGGTGTAGTCCAGCCGGTCCACGCCTATCAGTACGTGCTCCGGGTTGCCGACCTCGGCGCGGATCTCCTTGGCGCGGTCCTCGGTCTCCGGCCGCCGGGCCAGCTCCTCCATCTCGCCGACGTCGATCGAGATCGGGAAGGCCCGGGCGCGGACGACCCGGTCGTCAGGCAGGTGGATCCGGTCGCCGCGGGTACGCAGGCCCATCCGGTTGCGCGCCAGCCGGGCGAAGTTCGACGCCGCGCCCGGCCGCTGGAAGCCGACCAGGTCCGCGCCGAGCAGGCCGTCGAGGATCTGCCGCCGCCAGGGCAACTGCGCGAACAACTCGGTCGGCGGGAACGGGATGTGCAGGAAGAAGCCGATCCGTACGTCCGGGCGGAGCCGCCGCAGGATCGCGGGCACCAGCTGGAGCTGGTAGTCGTGCACCCAGACCACCGCGTTCTCGGCCGCCGTCTCGGCCGTCGCCTCGGCGAACCGCAGGTTGACCGCGACATACGACTCCCACCACTCGCGGTGGAACTCTGGCTGCACGATTACGTCGTGGTACAGCGGCCATAATGTCGCGTTGGAGAACCCCTCGTAGTACCGCTCGACGTCGTCGGCGGTCAGCCGTACCGGGACCAGGTGCATCCCGTCGGTGTCGAACTCGTCGAGCCCCTCGTCGGCCGCGCCGGACCAGCCGATCCAGGCGCCGTGGTGGCGCCGCATCACCGGCGCGAGCGCGGTGACCAGGCCGCCGGGGCTGGGCCGCAAGGTGGTCCCGCCGTCTTCCGACTCGAACCGGTCGACGGGCAGCCGGTTGGCGACGACGACGAATTCGCTGGTAGTCCTCGTGATCATGCTTAGCCCGTACCCAGCTCATCGTCGCCTGGATAGCGCACACCGATCTGCGCCCTTGCCTCGTCGAGTTGCTCGAGCACCCCCACGGTGTCAGCGTGCGGCAGCAGCGGGCTCTCCGTCAGCCCCTCACGCAGGCAGCGCATCACCTCGGCCGCTTCGTAGTGGTACCCGATCCCGGTCCTCGGTACGTCGACCCGCTCCTCGCCGGCGGAGGTGATCCGTGTGTAGTGGCCCGGGTTGAAGAAATACCGCGCCACCTGGAGCGCACCCTCGGTGCCGCTGATCACGGCCGTACCGGGTGACTGTGCACGCATCCCGCAGGTGAGCGCGGCGACTGCGCCGGAGGCGTACCGCCACACCATCGCCGTGTTCAGGTCGACGCCGAGGTCGCTGATCTCGGCCACCGCCTTGATCTCGTCGGGCCGGCCCAGTGCGGCGTAGGCGAACGTGGCCGGGTACACGCCCATGTCGAGCAGGGCGCCGCCGCCAAGCTCGGGCTCGAGCAGCCGCCGCGGGATGTCGGATGACTGGAAGCCGAAGTCGGCGATCACCTGCAGCGGCTCGCCGATCGTGCCCTTGGCGAGATCGTCGAACAGCGCGCGTACGACCGGATTCGTGCGCATCCACATCGCCTCGGCGAACAACACCCCGTGCGCCGCCGCGGTGTCGATCAGATCCCGGGCCTGGCGGGCATTCAGCGTCACCGGCTTCTCGCACAGCACCGCCTTGCCGGCGGTCAGGCAGGCCCGGGCGACAGCGTAGTGCTGCGGGTGCGGCGTACCGACGTAGACGATGTCGACGTCATCGTCGGCCACCAGGTCGTCGTACGAAGTGTGCCGGTGCGGAATACCGAACTCGTCACTGAACCGGTTCGCCGACTCGGCCGTACGCGATGCGACCGCGACCACCTCGGCGTCGGGCAACTCGGCCAGGTCACGGGTGAAGGCGGTCGAGATGTTGCCGGTGGCAACGATGCCCCAGCGGACGGGTGCTACAGCCATGGCAGGAACTCCGGTCGCGGGATCGGGCCGTGCACCGACCCTCTCGCGAGCTCGAACGCGTGTGCAACCCGTATGAGCTTTGTCTCACTGCCGTGCGTACCCGCGAACGTTACCGCCACCGGCAGTCCGGCGACCGTCCCGGACGGCACCGAGACCAGGGGATAGCCGGCGAGTGCCGCGTGCGTGGAGCAGTTGCCGCCGTTGACCTGGTCGCCGTTGACGAGGTCGATCGTCCAGGCCGGCGGGTACCCGGGCATCACCAGCAGGTCGAGTGAGTGATCGCTCAGCAGGTCGTCGATCCCGCGCCGGCCCGCGGCCAGGCAGGCCAGCCGGGCCGCGACGTACTCCGGTGCGGCCAGGCCCTCGGTCGCCGCGGATCGTTCGAGCAGTTCCTGGCCGAAGTGCCTGAGCTCTGTCGCGGCGTTCTGCCTGTTGAACGCGATGACGTCCGCGAGCGACCGGGGCGCGGACTCGTCGCGGGTCTTGAGGTACGCCGCCAGGTCCACCTGGAGCTCGTGGTAGAGCACGGTCAGCTGGGTCTCGTAGTCGCTGTCCGGCAACTTCAACTCGTCGACGATCGTCGCGCCGCGCTCCGACAGGATTCCCAGCGCCTGCTCGGTCAGCTCGTCCAGTGCCGGCGTGAACCCCCAAAGCTGCGGTTCGCGCGGCACGCCGATCCGGACGTCGGTCAGGTCGTCGCCGGCACAGGCGGCGGCATAGTCGGTCCGGCCGCCGGTCAGCGCGGTGAGCAGCGCGGCCGCCTCGCGGACCGTCATCGCCAGCGGACCGGCGGTGTCCTGGGAGTGTGAGATCGGCACGATGCCGTGCTGCGGAACCAGCGCGACGCCTGGCTTGATCCCGACCACGCCGTTCACCGCCGCCGGGCACACGATCGAGCCGTTGGTCTCGGTGCCGACCGCGAGCGGGACGATCCCGGCCGCGACCGCCGCGCCGGACCCGCTCGACGAGCCGCCCGCGGACCGGTTCAGCGCGTAGGGATTGCGGGTCAGTCCGCCGTACCCGGACCAGCCGGACGAGGATCGCGGCGAGCGGAAGTTCGCCCATTCGCTCAGGTTGGCCTTGCCGAACAACACGCAGCCCGCCTCGCGCAGCCACTTGACCAACGGTGCGTCCTCGGCCGGCGGCGGTACGTCGACCAGCGCGAGCGACCCGGCGGTGGTGGCCAGCCCGGCGGTGTCGATGTTGTCCTTCACCAGCACGGGTACGCCGTGCAACGGCCCGCGGACATGACCCCCGGCGGCCTCCGCGTCCAGCCGGGCCGCCTCGTCCAGCGCGGCGGGATTCGGCGTACAGATGGCCGCGATCAGCGGCTCGACCTCGTCGGCCCGGGCCAGGGCCGCCTCGACCATCGCTACGCTGGGCCGAGATGTTGTCACGGCACAGATCCTGCCATGTTCTGGGCGCGCGCGAATGACATGGCTGTCGTTCGCCCGTAGAGTGAGCCCGACCACTCGACCGACCGCACAGGAGTTCAGACTGCGATGGACACCGCGAACGCTTCCGCCTCACAACCGGCCGACCCGCCGGTCGCGGGCGGTGGCCTGTCGGAACGGGACGGCGCGATCCTCGCCTTCGAGCGGCACTGGTGGCGGTACGCAGGCGCCAAGGAGCAGGCGGTCCGCGACCGGTTCGGGATGTCCGCGACGCGCTACTACCAGGTGCTGAACGCGCTCATCGACCGCCCAGAGGCGCTTGCGCACGACCCATTGCTGGTCAAGCGGCTGCGCCGGCTGCGAGCCGCCCGGCAGCGGGCCCGCTCCGCACGCAGACTCGGTATCGAACCATGACGGCTGCGCTTGAGGGCTGAAGAGAGCTGAAGGAAAGGACAGATGTCTACGGCGCCGCAGGTACGGGGTGAGCGCGGTCTTGTGATGTCGTCCGTGGTCGCGGTCGCGGCGGTCGTCGCGGTCGTGATCGGGCTGCTGGTGCTGTTCGGCACCGGCGGACCGGGCGGCACCAACAACGCCAGTTCGAGCAGTTCCGGCGGCACGAGTGGGACGCCGTCGGCCACGTCCGCGCCGCCCTCGAGTACGCCACCGTCGACCGCACCCCCGCCGACCACCGTGCCGGTCTCCACCCCGCCGCCGGCGACGGTCACGGCGCCGCAGCCGACCAAGACGGTGACCAAGACCGCCGAGCCGCGGCAGGCCACGAAGCCACCGGCGCTCGGACCCCGGCCGTCGGTCGAGATCTACAACAACACCCGCGAGCGCGGTCTGGCCGAGCGGACCGCCGTCCGGGCCGAGAGTGCCGGCTGGCGGGTGGCCGGCGTCGACAACTGGATCGGCAAGGTCGCAACCACGACCGTGTACTACCCGCTGGGGATGTCCGGCCACGCCACCCAGTTGGCCTCCGACCTCGGCATCGGCCGGACCAAAGCGGCGCTGAGCAACATGAAGACGGATCGCCTCACCGTCATCCTGACAACCGACTACGCGGGCTGAGTCGACGCTGACACCATCCTGGACCCGCCACTGATGGGTACACCGGTTCTGACCACTGTTGCCGGCCGCAACGGCTGGGAGACGATCGTCGCCGAGCCCGGTACCGCGATCGTGGTCAGCGACTTCGACGGCACCCTTTCCCCGCTGGTCGACGACCCGGCCACCTCGCGACCCGCGGACGGCGCCCTCGACGCGCTTGCCCGGCTCTCGAAATGGGTCCGGCAGGTCGCGCTGCTCACCGGCCGGCCCGCGCTCGTCGTCACCGAACTGTCCGGCGTGAACGGGTACCCAGGGCTGGACCGTCTGCTGGTCCTCGGGCTGTACGGGCTGGAGCGCTTCGACGCCTCGACCGGCACCGTCAGCAGCGACGACGTACCGGCCGGGGTGGCGGCCGCCCGGGACCGCCTGCCCGGCGTGCTGGCCGCAGCCGGATGGGCCGACGCGCATGTCGAGGACAAGGGCAGCTCGCTGGCCGTACACACCCGGCGGCTACCGGACCCGGACGCGGCGCTGGCCGGGCTGCGCAAACCACTGGCGGAACTGGCCGACGCGGAGGGGCTGCGGCTCGAGCCGGGCAACCTGGTGCTCGAACTACGTCCGCCTGGCGTCGACAAGGGGTCCGCGCTGCGCCGGCTGGTCGAGACCACAGGCGCCCGGTCGGTGCTCTACGCCGGTGATGACCTGGGTGACCTCGCGGCATACAACACGGTGGAAGCGATGCGCGCGGAAGGGCTGACGGCCGTCCTCGTGGCGGCCCGGTCGTCCGGTGTCGCCGAACTGACCGGGCGGGCCGACATCGTCGTCGACGACCCGGCCGGCGTGGTCACCGTCCTCACAGCGCTGGCGGACGGGATCGCCGCCCGGACCTGATTGCTTTCAGCAACGACCGCGGCTGGTGCTCGATGTAACCGCCGTCGACCAGTCCGGCCATCCGCTCGAACAGGTTCCGCGAAGCGAAGTCGCCGGTACGCAGCCACGACCACCCGGCGCACACTCCGTACAACGGCCAGAACGGCAGGCCGAGTAGGCATAGGTACTGCCAAGAATGCCGCTCCTCGTGCCGTACCAGCTGCTCGCTGTCCAGATAGCCGACCGCGTGCCTGGTCAGGATCACATTCCCGATCGTGAACGCACCGGCGATCGGGAACGCGAGCCGGTACCCGCTGGCGAAGAACAGCCCGCGCGGCCCGCGGCTGATCTTTGCCCGCCCGATCCCGGCCACCGCGAACCCGGCCAGCGTCATCAGATTGAGAAAGTTGAACACCAGCTTGAACCGCTGCCATCCGTTCATTCCCACCACCCCCGAGCCTCAGTATGCGATGAGATCCGTGGCTGTGACGAGCGCCGGGCCGGCCGATGGCGCGGCGGCTCAGCCGGTGGTGGCGAAACGGTCGGGATCGAGGAAGGTGATGTCGGTGAATGGTTCCTCGCCAGTCGCCAGCTGGGCCAGGAGTTCGCCGAGGGCCGGAGCGTGTTTGAAGCCATGACCGCTGTCGCCGGTGGCGATGACGAGCCGAGGATCGCCGCCGGGGCGGCCGACCAGGAAGAGGCCGTCGGGGGAGACGGTTATCATGCAGACCACGGATCGGACCGGGGTGTTCACCAGTCCGGCGAAGGCGTGGCCGATGGCCTTCGACAACACCTCGTGGTCGCCGGGATGGACGGTGCGATCGACGGTCTCGGCGTCGGTTGCGTGGTGGATCAGGCCTTCGCGGTCCTCCAGGCCGACCTTGACGGCGTACTGCTCGAACTCGGTGCCGCGGGCGCCGTGCCCCCACAGAACGTTGCCGTCGGCAAGCTCGCGGATGAAGACCGGGAACGCGTCGAGGTCGAAACGTCCGCCCGGTGCGGTGTCGGCCGGATTCGGTCCCTCGAACCAGAACATCGGGACCCGCCGGGCGACCAGCGGCAGTCCGGTGAAGTGGGGCATCCACGGCCCGGCGCTGAGCACGACGTGCTCGGCGGCGATGACCTCGTCGCCGGTTGTGACGGTGACGCCGGCATCGTCGGCATCGACAGCCGTGACGCGGGTGTGGGTCCGGACCCGGGCGCCTGCGGCCTGGGCAGCTGCCACCGCAGAACGGACCCCGGCCTCTGGATAGGTGATCCCGGCCGCCGGGTCCCACACGCCGATATGTTCCTCGGCGATGTCTGTGTAGGCCGGGAGCCGTGCGGCGAGCTCAACGCGGTCCAGCACTTCAACGCCCAGATCGGCCGCCCGGGCGGCGGCGAGGGTTCCGGCCACCACGTGACCGGATGCCGGCCCGGCCATCATCCCGCCGGTCTGCCGCAGCAGCACCTGACCTGTCAGGTCACCGAGCTCGTACCAAAGCTCGCGGGCGCGTTGCGCGATCGGCACCAGCCCGGGGTGCTCCAGGCATGCGACCCGGAACAGCCGGGTGGTGCCGTGCGTGGACCCCATCGCGTGGCCGATGCCGTACCGCTCGACGCCGAGCACGTCGACGCCGCGGGCGGCCAGCCGCCACAACGCCTGCGAACCCCACGCGCCGAGACCGATGACGACGACGTCCGCTGTGACCATGACATCCACCGTAGGGCGCTGTCGGGACCGTGGGTCACACTGTGCGGGTGCAGTCACGGGTACGACGATGGACGCCTCGGGGACGCGTGGTGGATCCGCATATGGTGCTCGCCGGTGTGCGTCACGGCGGTGGCGACCCGACGTACCGGTTCGTGCCGGAGACGCGGACCGTCTGGCGCGCCACGCGCACGCCTGACGGCCCGGTCGGACTGCGGCTGCGATCCCGCGGCGACCGGGTTGAGGCCGAGGCCTGGGGGCCGGGCGCGGAGTGGGCGCTGGACGGTGTACCCGAGTTGCTCGGTGATGCCGATTGCCTCGACGGGTTCGAGCCGCGCCCGCAGCACGGGGTCCTGGTGACCGCCGCGCGGCGGTTCGCCTCGTACCGGGTGCCTCGGACCCGGGCGGTCTTCGAGGCGACGGCGGCGGCCGGGATCGAGCAGGTGGTGACCGGCAAGGAGGCGTTCCGGGCCTGGCGGTTGCTGGTCCGCCGGTACGGCGAGCCCGCGCCGGGCCCGTCCGGGTTGTACGTACCGCCGACGCCGGAGCAGTGGCGGCTGATCCCGTCGTGGCAGTGGCTGCGCGCCGGTGTCGAGGGCCGCCGGTCTCGGGTGGTGATCACCGCGGCGACCCGTGCGTCGGCACTCGAGCGCACGCTGCAACTCGACGACATGGCCGAGGTCGAGCACCGGCTGCGCTCCTTGCCGGGTATCGGTGTCTGGACCGCTGCCGAGGTGAGACAACGCGCCCACGGAGACGCCGACGCGTTCTCGTTCAACGACTACCACGTGTCCCGCAGCGTCTCGTACGCGCTCACTGGCGAGGAACTGGACGACGACGGCTGCGCCGAGCTGATCGAGCCGTACCGCGGCCACCGCTTCCGCGTCCAGCGCCTGCTCGAACTGTCCGGCATCGGCCACCCCCGCTACGGCCCCCGCATGTCCCTCCCGACGCATACCCCGGCCGCGACGCACGGTTGGCGATGACCACCTGAGACCTCTGAGACCTGCTGTCTCGAATGGCGGAGGCGAGTCGCACGATTCGAGACGGCTCGGTTAGCCTGGCACTGCTCATCCAGAGGGACTGAGGGACCGGCCCGAAGACGTCCCGGCAACCGTCCGGCTCCAGACCGGAGCGGTGCCAAATCCGGCCTGCCGCCGAAATCCGGCGGGGGAAAGATGAGGAGGGATCCGCCGGCATGAGCCTGATCACCGCACCCGACGACGTGTTGAGGGACGGCGCGTTCGGCAACGCCACCAACCTGGTATGCCGCGCGTGCGGCGCAACCTCGCCGCTCGGGCCGTACTACGCCTGTACCGAGTGCTTCGGTCCGCTCGAGGTCGCCTACTCGTACGAGGACGTGACCCGCGAGCGCATCGAGGCCGGCCCCAAGAACATCTGGCGCTACCAGTCGCTGTTGCCCGTACCGCAGGACGTGCACACCTTCCCGAACACCGAGCCCGGCTTCACCCGGCTGGTCAACGCGGGCAACCTGGCCAAGGAGCTCGGCCTGAAGTCGCTGTGGGTGAAGGACGACTCCGGCAACCCGACGCATTCGTTCAAGGACCGGGTGGTCGCCGTCGCGCTGAGCGCGGCCCGTGAGCTCGGGCTCACCGTCTTCGCCTGTCCGTCGACCGGGAACCTGGCCAACGCGGTCGCCGCGGCCGCCGCGCGGGCCGGGATCCGCTCGGTCGTGTTCATCCCGAGCAACCTCGAGCGCCCCAAGATCATCACGACAGCGGTGTACGGCGGGACGCTGGTCGCCGTCGACGGCAACTACGACGACGTGAACAAGCTGGCCTCCGAGATCGCCGGAGAGGAGGAGGGCTGGGCGTTCGTCAACGTCAATGTCCGGCCCTACTACGCCGAGGGTTCCAAGACGCTCGCGTTCGAGATCGCTGAGCAGCTCGGCTGGCGGTTGCCGCGGCAGATCGTCATACCGGTCGCGTCGGGCTCGCAGCTGACCAAGATCGACAAGGGGTTCGGCGAGCTGATCAAGCTGGGCCTGGTCGAGGACACGCCGTACACGGTCTTCGGCGCGCAGGCGACCGGCTGCTCGCCGGTGGCGCAGGCGTTCCGCGACGGGCACGACGTGGTCCGACCGGTGCGCCCGGACACGATCGCCAAGTCGCTTGCCATCGGCAACCCGGCCGACGGGCCGTACGTGCTCGACATCGTCCGGCGTACCGGCGGCGTGGTCGGCGATGTCGGCGACGAGGAGGTCGTGGCCGGCATCCAGTTGCTCGCGCGGACCGAGGGGATCTTCACCGAGACAGCGGGCGGTACGACGGTCGCGAACCTGAAGAAGTTCGTCGACTCCGGCGTTCTCGATCCCGATGCTGAGACCGTCATCATCAACTCCGGCGACGGGCTGAAGACACTCGACGCGGTCGCGGACCGGGTCGGGCCGAAGGCGACGATTCCCCCGTCGTACGAGGCTTTCGTGAAGGCAGGGCTGCAGTGAGTGTGAAGGTACGGATCCCGACCATCCTGAGGACGTACACCAAGGGCGAGTCCGAGGTCGCCGTCGACGGCGGCACACTGGCCGAGGTGGTGGACGCGCTGGACTCGTCGTATCCGGGGATCAAGGCCCGGGTGCTGGACGAGTCGGGTGAGCTGCGCCGGTTCGTCAACGTCTACGTGGACAACGACGACGTCCGGTTCGCCGACGGGCTGAAGACCAACATCGCCAACGGCGCCCAGGTGTCGATCATCCCGGCCGTCGCCGGCGGCTGACCCTATTTGGCGCTCGTCGGACGCGTCTGGTCAGCTGAACGCTGACCAAAAGGGTCCGACGATCGGAAGGGGAGGCATGCGGGCGGTACTGGTGCAGCGGTATGGCGAGGTGCCGGGCGTCACCGACGTGCCGGAGCCGAAAGTGGCGCCCGGCGGCGTCATACTGCGGGTGCACGCGACCGGGTTGTGCCGCAGCGACTGGCACGGCTGGCTCGGACACGACCCGGACATCCGGCTGCCGCACGTACCCGGGCACGAACTGGCCGGCACCATCACCGAGATCGGCCCCGGCGTCGACGGCTGGGCGATCGGCGACCGGGTGACTGTTCCGTTCATCTGTGCCTGCGGGACCTGCGTCCAGTGCCGGGCCGGTGACCATCAGGTCTGCCCGAACCAGGAGCAGCCCGGCTTCACCTACTGGGGTTCGTTCGCCGAGTACGTCGCGGTGCCGTACGCGATGGTGAACCTGATCCGGCTGCCGGGCGAGATGAGCTTCGATACCGCGGCCGCGCTAGGCTGCCGATTCGCCACGGCGTACCGGGGTGTCACACAGGTCGCGAAGGTACGGCCCGGCGAATGGGCAGTCGTGTTCGGTTGCGGTGGTGTCGGTTTGTCGGCGGTGATGATCGCGGTGTCCCGCGGTGCCAGGGTCGTTGCCGTCGACACCAATCCTGACGCGCTCGGGTATGCGGCAGCGGCCGGGGCCGATCGGGTGCTCCAGTCCGGCAGTGAGGTTGCCGGGCTGATCCATGAGCTGACCGGCGGGGGAGCGGCGCTGACCATCGACGCGATCGGTACCGACAGCGTCGTACAGGAGGCGCTGACGGCGTTGCGGCCACGCGGCCGGCACCTGCAGCTGGGGCTGTTGCCCGGTGGTGTGAAGCTCGACGTGTCGCGGTTGATCGGCCAGGAGTTGCAGTGGCTCGGCAGCCACGGCATGGCCGCGCACTCCTACCCCGAGATGCTGGCGCAGGTCGCCTCCGGCAAGCTGCGGCCGGCCGATCTGGTCGCCCGTTCGATCGGGCTGGATGAGGCGCCGGCCGCACTCGCCGCGATGGACTCCACCGGCATAACGATGATCCGGCCGTAGGGCGTGTCTGACACGCCCTAATCACCCAGTTCCGTGCGGCGGCGGATGACGTACGCCTCGAGCTCCTCACGGATCGCGTCGTCGAGCGGCGGCGGCTCGTACGCCTCCAGCTTCGTGCGGGCGATCTCGGCGGCCCGGGCCGCGGTGTCCTTCGCGCCGTTGCGCATCCAGCGTTCGTAGTTCTCCGAGCTCGACAGGAACGGCCGGTAGAAGCAGGTGCGGAATCGCTCCATCGTGTGGGCCGCGCCGAGGAAGTGGCCGCCGTGGCGGACCTCGTCGTGCGCGTCGAACGCCAGCGAGGCCTCGTCGAACTCCAGCGGGGTGAACTCCTTCTGCAGCATCTCGAGCACCTGGACGTCGATCACCAGCTTCTCCGCCGACGCGACCAGCCCGCCCTCCAGCCAGCCGGCGGTGTGCATCACCCAGTTGATGCCGGCCAGGAACGTCGGCAGCATCGTCATCAGGCCCTCGTACGCGGCCTGCGCGTCCGGGGTCTGGCTGGATGTCAGCCCGCCGCCGGACCGGACCGGCAGCCCGAAGTGCCGGGCGAGTTGCCCGGTGCAGAGCAGGCCGATCGCCGACTCCGGGGTGCCGAAGCACGGCGAGCCGGACTGCATGTCGATGTTGGACAGGAACGACCCGAAGATCACCGGCGAGCCCGGCCGGATCAGTTGCGACAGCGCGATACCGGTCAGCGCCTCGGCCAGTTGCTGGGCCAGCGTGGCCGGGATCGACACCGGCGACATCGCGCCCATCAGCAGGAACGGCGTGATCACGACGGCCTGGTTGGCCGCGCTGTACTCGAACTGGGCGTCGAGCATCCGGTCGTCCCAGCGCAGCGGTGAGTTGCAGTTGATCAGGGAGATCGTCGCCGGCGTCTGCTCGATCGCCTCCCGGCCGCCGAACAGGATCTCCGTCATCGCGATCGTGTCCCGCGCGTTGGTCGCGGACACCACGTTGCCCATGTAGATCTTGTCGGTCAGCGTCTGCAACGCGTATGTCATGTCGAGGTGGCGCGAGTCCAGCGGGGTGTCGTTAGGCTCGCAGATCACACCGCCGGCCGAGTCCAGCGCCGAGAAGCCCTGCGCCAGCCGGGTCAGGTTGCGGAAGTCTTCCATCGTGGCATCGCGGCGTACGTCGCCCTCGCGGAAGAACGGCGGGCCGTAGACGCAGCCGAACGCCATCGCGTCGCCGCCGATGTGCACCGAGTGCTCCGGGTTGCGGGCCTGTACGTCGAACTCGCGCGGCGCCTTGGCGACCTGTTCGAGTACGAAGTCCGGGTCGAACTTCACGCAGTTGTCCTCGACGTTCTGCCCGGCCTTGCGGAACAGCGCAAGCGCCTCGTCGGACATGAACTCGACACCGATCTCGGTGACGATCCGGCGCCAGCCCTTGTCGAGCACCCCCAGCGCGTCGGCGGACAGGATCTCGTACCTCGGCATGGTGTTGCGGAACATCCGACCTCCCGGACACGGGCCTTGACGGCGCTTCGCGCGGAATCCTACTCTGACGGTCTGGAACTGATGTTCCATAATATGAGACCTCATGCATTCGTTTGTCCAGGCTGAGAGGCGACCATGCCGGCACCGGTCGGAACCCAGGCTGTGGACCGGGCGGCCGCGTTGGTCACCGCGATCGTGGAGTCCGGCTCGCGGTCGTTCACGTCGCTGGTCGACGAGTTCGGGCTGGCCAAGTCGACGACCTCACGGCTGCTGCAGGCGCTGGAGCACAACCGGCTGGTGCAGCGCGACGGTTCCGGCGCGTACCGGCCCGGGTTGCTGTTCGCCGACTACGCCGCCCGCAATGTCGCGGTGCACGAGCTGGCCGACCTTGTCCAGCCGGCGCTGGAGCGGATCGGTGAACGTACCGGCGAGACGGTGAACCTGGCGGTGCCGCGCGGGTCGAGCATCCTGCAGGTGTCTCAGGTCGACAGCCGCTACCTGCTCGGCGCGACCAACTGGGTCGGCATGGACGTACCCGCGCACTGTTCGGCCGCGGGAAAGGTGTTCTACGCCTACGGCGCGATGCCGCTTCCGTCCGGGCGACTGGAACGGCATACCACGGCGTCACTCGGCAGCCGCGCCGAGCTCGAGCGGGATCTGGCGGGGGTGCAGCAGCAGGGCTACGCGATCGCGTGGGACGAACTGGAGGAGGGCCTGGCCGCGATCGCCGCGCCGGTCCGGGCCAGTGACGGCTCGGTGGTGGCCGCGGTGTCGGTGTCCGGGCCGACCAACCGGATCACCAGACGCAAGGCCGCGAGCATCGGCGGGCTGCTCGACGCCGAACTGCGCAAGGTCTCGGCGACGCTGGGGTACAACCCTGGAAAGGAAGGAGCCGCATGAGCCCCGAGGAGATTCTCAAGGCCCTGTACGACGAGACCCTGGTGGGTAACGCACCGCGGGTCCTCGAGCTGACCAACGAGGGGCTGTCGATCGGGATGACCCCGGAGTCGATGCTGTTCGACGCCTTGATCCCCTCGCTGGAGGAGGTCGGCGCACGGTTCGAGCGTGGGGACTTCTTCGTACCCGAGATGCTGATCGCCGGCCGGGCGATGAGCGGCGCGCTCGACCTGCTCCGGCCACTGCTCGCCGAGACCGGCGCGGAGACCGTCGGCACGTTCCTGATGGGTACGGTCAAGGGCGACGTGCACGACATCGGCAAGAACCTGGTCAATATCATGCTCGAGGGCGCCGGCTTCCACGTCATCGATCTCGGCGTCCAGGTGGCGCCGGAGAAGTTCGTCGCCGCGATCGAGGAGCACAAGCCGGACGTGGTCGGGTTCTCGGCGTTCCTGACCACGACGATGCCGATGTTCAAGGCCAACATCAACGCGCTGCAGAAGGCCGGGCTGCGCGAGAAGGTGATCGTGATGGTCGGCGGCGCGCCGGTCACCCAGGAGTACGCCGACGCGGTCGGCGCGGACGGCTACGCGGCCGACGCGTCCAGCGCGGTCAAGCGGGCCAAGGAACTCATCCAGCAGCGGCGCGCGGCCGCGGCCGTCTGATCCGTCCCCGAGGAGCCAGCATGCACACCGTTCTCAGCTCTGCCACCAAGACGGTCACGATCGGGGCCGACCAGCCGTTCTGCGTGATCGGCGAGCGGATCAACCCGACCGGACGGTCGAAGTTCCAGGAACAGCTGAAGGCCGGCGACCTGTCCCGGATCGAGCTCGACGTGGCCCAGCAGGTCGAGGGCGGTGCCGACATGCTCGACGTGAACATGGGCGTGCCGCTGGCGGACGAGGCCGAACTGCTGTCGCAGGCGATCAAGCTGGTGCAGCAGCACACCGACCTGCCGCTGGTCATCGACTCGTCGGTGGTGGAGGCGCTCGATGCCGGACTGGCGACGTACGAGGGCAAGGCGCTGGTCAACTCGGTGACCGGCGAGCAGGAGCGGCTGGACGCGATCCTTCCCTTGGTGAAGCGGTATGGCGCGGCGGTCATCGCCTTGCCGAACGAGGAGGACGAGATCCCCGACGACCCGCGCAAGCGGCTCGACATCGCGCGCAAGATCGTCGACGTCGCCACCTCGACCTACCAGATCCCGATCGAGGACATCGTCATCGACCCGCTGGCGATGCCGATCGGCGCGGACTCCACCCTGGTGCTCAAGACGCTGGAGGCGATGCGGCTGATCCGCGACGACATCGGGGTGAACATGACCGTCGGTGCCTCGAACGTGTCGTTCGGCATGCCCGGCCGGCACGTGCTCGGCGCGACTTTCTTGCCGATGGCAATGAGTTGCGGACTGACCTCGGCGATCATGGACGCCCGTACGCCGCAGATCGTCGAGGCCGTCCGCGCCGCCGATCTGCTGCTCGGTAACGACGAGTGGGGCGCACGGTGGATCGCGGCGTACCGGGCGAAGCTCGCACAGCAGGGGACATGACCGACCTGAACCGCGACGACTACCTCCGCGAAGGTCTGCTGCCGCCGCCGCAGACGCAGCACGCCGGTGCCGCTGACGGCACCGGCCGGGTCCGGATCGCGTTCGAGCCGAGCGGCCGAGAGGTACGCGTACCACCCGGAGTGTCCGTGTTCGACGCGGCCAGCTGGAACGGCATCGCGATCGACTCGACCTGCGGCGGGCACGGCACCTGCAAGAAGTGCCGGATCCGGATCGTCGACGGCTCGGTGCCGGTGTCCCGGCTCGACGTACGGGCGTTCTCGCCCGACGAACTGGCCGGCGGATGGCGGCTGGCCTGCCTCGCGCAGGCGAATGGCGCCCAGGTGCGGGTCGACGTACCGCCGCTGACCACTCGGCCCAAGGCCGCCACTGCCGGCGTCGGCCGCCAGGTGATCCTGCGCCCCGCGGTCCAGAAGCGGTATGTCGAACTGGCCGAGCCCACCCTTTCGGACCAGCAGACCGATCTGGAACGGCTGCTGGCCGCGATCGACGACCTCGAGCTGACCGTCGACCTACACGCGCTGCGGCGGCTGCCGACGGTGTTGCGCGGCGGCGACTACAAGGTCACCGCGGTCGTGGTCGGCACGGTCCTGATCGACGTCGAGCCCGGTGACACCACCGATCGGCGGTTCGCGATCGCGTACGACCTCGGCACCACGACCGTCGTGGCGACGCTGCTCGACTTGAGCACCGGTACGCCGGTAGCGGTCCGCTCGATGCTCAACAAGCAGCAGCCGTTCGGCGCGGACGTGATCACCCGGATCAGCGCGACGATGATCGATCCGGCCGCGCTCGGCCGGCTGACCGAACTCGCCCACGCCACCCTGGCCGAGCTCACGGCGGAGGTGTGCGCCGAGGGCGAGATCGAGCCGCGACAGATCTACGAGATCGCGCTGGCCGGGAACGCGACGATGACACACCTTGCCCTGGGCATCGATCCGGAGCCGCTCGGCGTGGCGCCGTTCGTGATGTCGTCCCGGCAACTTCCGGAGATCCTTGCCGCCGACCTCGGCGTCGATGTCCACCCGCGGGCCCGGGCGGTGGTCATGCCCGCGCTCGGCGCGTACGTCGGCGGCGACATCGTGGCCGGGATGCTTGCCTCCGGCATGGACCGGGACAAGCGGCTGCGGCTGTTCATCGACGTCGGCACCAACTGCGAGATCGTGCTCGGCGACGGCAGCCGGATCCTGTCCACCGCGGCACCGGCCGGGCCGGCGTTCGAGGGCGCCGCGATCAAGTGCGGGATGCGTGCGGCCGACGGCGCCATCGAGGTGGTCAAGATCAGCGACGACGACGTCAAGCTCCAGGTGATCGGCGAGCTCGAGCCGATCGGGCTGTGCGGGTCCGGTCTGGTCGACGCGGTGGCAGCATTGCTGGACGCCGGATTGCTCGACAGCTCAGGCCGGCTGGTCCAGACCGCCGAGAGCCCGGGGCTGGCCGCGCGGCTCACCGAGATCAACGGCGAGCGGGTGTTCGTCCTGCACTGGCAGGGCGACATCGGCGACACCGCGAAGGCGGTCTACCTGTCCCAGCGCGACATTCGCGAGCTTCAGTTCGCCAAGGCCGCGATCTCGACCGGGTGGCACCTGCTGGTCGAGGAGATGGGCGTCGAGACGGCCGACATCCAGCAGGTGCTGCTGGCCGGCTCGTTCGGTACGTACCTGTCCGCCGCCAGTGCGATCCGGATCGGGTTGGTCCCGGCGACATCGGTGCTGCGTGTGGTGAGCGCGGGCAACGTCGCTGGTGAGGGCGCCAAGATGACCCTGCTGTCGGTGAACGAGCGGGCCGGCGCCGATACGTTGCTGGAGGAGGTGTTGTATGTCGAGCTCTCCGACCGGCCGGACTTCAACGACCGGTTCGTCGACCTGCTCGCCTTCCCCTCCTGATCGCGTCGCCGTGGTCGCATGCGGCGCACTCGCGACCCATGTCGACCAGGTGGCCCAGCGGCGCGGTTGGCGAGTCGACGTGCACCCGTTGCCGCCGTTGCTGCATAACCATCCGGACCGGATCGCTCCAGCCGTCTCGGAAGCAGTCCGTCGGCTGGATGACCGTTATGCCGCCGTCGCGGTCGCGTACGCCGACTGCGGTACGTACGGCGAGCTGCATCAGGTCTGCGCCGACCTGGGTGTGCCGATGCTGGCCGGGCAGCACTGCTACGAGGTTTTCGCCGGTGTCGAGCGGATGCGCGCGTTGCTGGTGTCCGAGCCGGGCACATACGTGCTGACCGACTTCTTGGTCCGGTCGTTCCGGCGTACGGTCATCGCCGAGCTCGGGCTGGACCGGTATCCACAGCTGCGTGACGACTACTTCGGGAACTACCGACGGCTGGTGTGGCTGGCCCAGCGGCGTACAGCCGAACTCACCAACGCGGCCGAGGAGGCTGCGGCGTACCTCAAACTCCCGCTCGAGGTTGTCGACGTTGGCGACCGGCTGCTGGAGGAGGCTCTGGCGCGCCTGATCGAGCCATGATCGGCTGGATCCGCGAGATCGTGCTCGACTGCCCCGACCCGCCGGCGCTGGCGCGGTTCTGGGCCGGGTTGCTCGGTGGTGAGCCCGTGGAGTGGTACCCGGGCTGGGTCACCCTGGAACCGGCTCCGAACGGCCAGCGGCTGTCCTTCCAGGGCACCGCCGATCCACCCCGCAACGGCGTGCACTTCGACATCCTCGTGGACGACTTGGAGGTCGCACACGAGCAGGTGCTGGCAGCCGGCGCGCGCTTCGTCGCCGAACGCGTCTCACCACGACCCGGCCCGAACGGCGAGCAGATTCCCTGGCGGGTCTACGAGGACCCCGTAGGTCACCCCTTCTGTTTGGTCGTGCGCTGATCGAGCACCTGTTGGCGCCAGGTTTCGGTCTCGGCGACCTGGTTGAAGGTGAACACGTGCAGGCCGGCCACGGCCGAGGCCGGGTCGGTGAGCACCGGACCGGTCCGGGCGAGCAGGTTCTCGGGGCGATAGCCACCCGGTGCGGCCAGCCGCAGGAACCACGAGGCGTGCTTGCCGAGGAAGCGGGTCGACTCGCCGAGCCCGATCTTGGTCGCCATCGCGATCAGCTTGGTGCGCTCGACCGGTCCGGCCAGGCCGACCTGGATCGGCAGCGTGACGTCGCGGCGGCGGACCCGCAGGATCCAGTTGCGCAGCACGGCCGGGTCGAAGCACAGGTTGCTGACGATGTACGTCGCGTGCGAGCGCTTCTCCCACATCGCCTGGATGGTCACGTCGTCGGCGATCTTCGGGTGGCTCTCGGGATAGCCGGTGATGCCGACCTGTGCGAACGGGCGGCCTAGATCGTCCAGAGCGCGCAGCACGCCGAGAGCCGAGTGGTACTTCCCGGCGGCGGGATCAGCATCGCCGGCCGGTACGAACACGTTGTCGATCCCGACAGCGAGGAGCCGGTCGACGATCTCCTTGAGGTGGACCTCGTCGATCACCAGCCGGGCCGACACGTGCGGTACGACCCGGTAGCCGTGGCCGGCCAGGCGCTCGGCCAGTGCCAGGGTCGGCTCCAGGCCCTTGACCGGCGAGGCGGTCACGGTGACGGCCACGTCAGCGGGTACGGCGGCGATGATCCTGTCGCCGATCGACTTGGTCGGGATGACCTCGTAGCGGACTGTCCGGAGCAGGTCGGCCGCGATCGATCTGTTGCGCATCGCTAAACTCGATTCGTAATACGCACCCTCCGCAGATCGTAGACGTGCCCCGCACAGACGAACAAGAGTTCAGCCGAGGTGGCCGAGCCGCCGGCTCAACCCGTCAGCCGCCGCCACGAGTGCGGGGGACTGGTTGCGCATCCGTTCCTCGGTGAGCCGGTATGCCGGACCCGAGCAACTCAGCGCGGCGACCACCTCGCCGTTGCCGGACCGCACCGGCGCGGCCATCGCGTTCAGGCCGATCTCGTACTCCTCGACCGCCAGCGCGAAGCCGCGGGCACGGACATCGGCGAGTTCGCGCTCGAGTTGGGCCCGCACGGTCACCGTGTTCGGGGTCAGCCGTTCCAGCCCGGCCGCGGCGACGAGCTTGGTACGCGCCGACTTCGACAGGTGGGCGAGCAGCACCTTCCCGCTGGAGGTCGCGTGCAACGGGGTGAGCTGGCCGACCCAGTTCTGCACCGTCACCGCCGACGCGCCGCGTACCTCGTCGAGGTTGACCGCGTAGTGCTGTTGCAGCACGGCCAGGTTGGCGGTCTCGCCGAACTCCTCCGCGAGATGTTCGAGCACCGGCCGGCCCTGCCGGCTCACGTCCAGCCGCCCGGTCACGGCGCCGGCGAGCCGGACGATGCCGAAGCCGAGCCTGTACTTGCCGCGGTCGCCGGCCTGCTCGACCAGCCCGCGCGACTCCAGGGCGCCGAGCAGCCGGAACGCGGTCGACTTGTGGACGTCGATCTCGGCGGCCACCTCGCTCACGCCGGCGTCGCCGCTGCGTGCCAGGATCTCCAGCACACTGATCGCCCGGTCGACCGACTGGACGCCTCCGGCACTCGATCCGTCTGCCGAGACGCTGTTCGGCTTGTTGCTCATGACGGAACTATAGGCGCGCTCGTCAACGACGCAGGTCACAATCGGTTGCGCAAAACGCAACCTGGTGCGTATCACAAGACGCGGTCTACGATGCTGAGTCCCGGTCCGCGCGAGTCGAGACGGAGCCGCAGATGACCCGAGAGCGCTACGACTTTGTGATCGTCGGTGGGGGATCCGCGGGCTGCGCGCTCGCGAACCGGCTGTCCGCCGACGCCGGTACGACCGTACTGGTGCTCGAGGCAGGCCGGCCCGACTCCCGGTGGGACGTGTTCATCCACATGCCGGCGGCGCTGACATACCCGATCGGCAGCCGCTTCTACGACTGGAAGTACACCTCGGAGCCGGAGCCGTACCTGAACGGCCGGCAGGTCTACCACGCCCGCGGCAAGGTGCTAGGCGGCTCCAGCAGCATCAACGGGATGATCTTCCAGCGCGGCAACCCGATGGACTACGAGCGCTGGGGCGCCGACGAGGGCATGAGCACCTGGGACTACGCGCACTGCCTGCCGTACTTCAACCGGATGGAGGACTGTCTCGCCGCCGCGCCCGACGACCAGTTCCGCGGCCACGGCGGACCACTCGTACTCGAACGCGGGCCGGCCACCAATCCGCTGTTCGAGGCGTTCTTCGAGGCGGCCGAGCAGGCCGGGTACCCGCGTACCGACGACGTCAACGGCTACCGGCAGGAGGGGTTCGCGAAGTTCGACCGGAACATCCACCGCGGCCGTCGGTTGTCCGCCGCACGGGCCTATCTGCACCCGGTGATGTCGCGGCCGAACCTCGACGTACTGACTCGTGCCTTTGTCGGCAAGCTGCTGTTCGACGGCACCCGAGCGGTCGGTGTGGAGTACAAGCACGGCAGGGGCGGGGTCCAGCGGGTGTCGGCCGGAACCGTCGTCCTCTCGGGCGGCGCGATCAACAGCCCGCAACTACTGCAGTTGTCAGGTATCGGAGTGGCCGACGAGCTGAAGGCGCTGGGCATCGACGTGGTGCAGAACCTGCCCGGCGTCGGGGAGAACCTGCAGGACCACCTGGAGGTCTACGTACAGCACGCGTGCACCCAGCCGGTCACGATGCAGCGCTACCTGAAGCACCGGTACAAGCCGTGGATCGGGGCGGACTGGCTGTTCCTGCGCCGCGGCCCGGGTGCCACGAACCACTTTGAGGGCGGCGGCTTCGTACGCAGCAACGACGACGTCACGTACCCGAACCTGATGTTCCACTTCCTCCCGATCGCGGTCCGGTACGACGGGTCGCAGCCGACCTCTGGCGACGGATACCAGGTCCATGTCGGGCCGATGTACTCCGACGCCCGCGGCACGGTGAAGATCCGCAGCACCGACCCGTACGAGCACCCGGCGCTGCTGTTCAACTACCTGTCGACAGACACCGACCGGCGCGAATGGGTCGAGGCGATCCGGGTCACCCGCGACATCCTCGGGCAGCCGGCGATGGCGGTCTACGACGGTGGCGAGACCTCGCCCGGCCCCGATGTCGAGACCGACGAGCAGATCCTGGACTGGGTACGCCGGGACGCCGAAACCGCGCTGCATCCGTCCTGCACGGCCCGGATGGGTGTCGACGACCTATCGGTCGTGGACCCGCAGACGATGGAGGTACACGGCGTGGACGGGCTGAAGGTTGCCGACGCGTCGGTGATGCCGTACGTCACTAACGGCAACATCTACGCACCGGTGATGATGCTCGCCGAGAAGGCCGCCGACCTGATCCTCGGCAACAGCCCGCTACCCCCTGCGACGGTTTCGTTCTACCGGCACTCGAAGACCGGCTAGCGGAATACCACCGCGCGGTTGCCGTCGAGGAGGATCCGGCTCTCGCTGTGCCAGCGCACCGCGCGGGCCAGCACCTGGGCCTCGACATCGCGACCGGCGGCGACCAACTCGTCGGGGTCGAATGAATGGTCGACCCGGGTGACGTCCTGCTCGATGATCGGGCCCTCGTCCAGGTCGGCGGTCACGTAGTGCGCGGTCGCGCCGATCAGCTTGACCCCGCGGTCGTGCGCCCGTGCGTACGGCCGGGCGCCCTTGAAGCCGGGCAGGAACGAGTGGTGGATGTTGATCGCCCGGCCCTCGAGTTGCTTGCACAGGTCGTCGGACAGGATCTGCATGTAGCGCGCGAGCACGACCAGGTGGATGCCGTACTCGGTCACCATGCCGAGCAGCCCTTCCTCGGCTTCGGCCTTGCTCTCCGGCGTCACCGGGATGTGGTGGAAAGGTACGCCGTACTGTGCGGCCAGCGGTTCGAGGTCGATGTGGTTGGACAGCACCCCGACAACATCGATGTTGAGCGCGCCGATGCTCTGCCGGTACAGCAGATCGTTCAGGCAGTGGCCGAACCGCGACACCATGATCAGGGTCCGGGTCGGGGTGGAGGCGTCCCACAGTTGCCAGTCCATCGCGTACCTGGCCGCGACCGGGCCGAAGCCCTGGCGCAGCTCGGTCAGCCCGATGGCCGGGTCGGCGACCTCGAAGTGCACCCGCAGGAAGAACCGGTCGGTGAGCCGGTTGTCGAACTGCTGGCTCTGCAGGATGTTCCCTGTCTGCTCGAGCAGGAATCCGGTCACCGCGTGCACCAGCCCGGGCTGGTCCGGGCAGGACAGGATGAGGACGAACTCCCGGCCGGGGAGGGGGCGAGGTGACATCTGAAGCCTCCACGAGGATGATGCGTATTACACAACATGGTGGGTAATACGCAACAGCCTGCGGAGATCACAGCGGAAGGTCAAGAGGTTCGAATTGCTTGACTCGGCGCATGTGGTGGGCGATCGTGTGTTCCACCCAGGGCAATCCGATGCGGGATGCGCAACGCGCCTGGAGGACCGGAGTGGCGGATCATCTCTATCGAGACGGCGGCTGGCATGCCCCGCTGGGGGGTGGCCGGCGCGAGATCCGCTGCCCTGCGGACGGCGCTTTCGTGGCCACGATCTCCGAGGCGGACGCCGCCGACGTCGGCCCGGCCGTCGACTCCGCGCGGCGCGCGTTCGACAGCGGGCCGTGGCCGGCGACTCCCGCGACCGAGCGCGGCGCGCTGCTGCTGCGGACCGCCGCGATCCTCGAGCGCGACGTCAAGGAGTTCGCCCGGGCCGAGTCGCTGGACACCGGCAAGCGGCTGGTCGAGAGCGAGTACGACATCGCCGACGTGGCCGCCTGCTTGCGCTACTACGGCGGCATCGCCGGCACCGCGGCCGGCCGGCTTGTCGACACCGGCCGTGACGACGCGCTCAGCCGGGTCGTGTACGAGCCGGTCGGGGTGGCTGCGCTGATCACACCCTGGAACTATCCGCTGCTGCAGGCATCCTGGAAGGTCGCACCGGCGCTCGCGGCCGGGAACACCTTCGTGCTCAAACCGAGCGAGCTGACTCCGTCGACGGCCATCCTGCTGATGCGCGCGTTGGAGGAGGCCGGCCTGCCGGGTGGCGTCGCGAACCTGCTGCTCGGTACGGGTGCCGCGGTCGGCGCGCCGCTGGTCGAACATCCCGCCGTCGATCTGGTGTCGTTCACCGGCGGGCTGGAGACCGGGAAGCGGATCATGGCGGCTGCCGCCGCGACGGTGAAGAAGGTGGCGCTCGAGCTCGGCGGGAAGAACCCGAACGTCGTGTTCGCCGACGCCGACCTCGACACCGCGCTGGACATGGCCCTGACCGCGGTCTTCCTGCACTCCGGCCAGGTCTGCTCGGCCGGCGCGCGGCTGGTGATCGAGGACTCGCTGCACGACCGGTTCGTCGACGAACTGGTCGCGCGTGCGGCGCGGATCCGGCTCGGCGGCCCGTTCGACCCCAGTGCCGAGACCGGCCCGCTGATCTCGGCCCAGCACCGCGAGAAGGTGGCGGCGTACGTCCAGACCGGCGTCGCGGAGGGCGCGGTGCTGCGGTGCGGCGGCCGGGCGCCGGACGACCCCGAGCTGGCCGCCGGCTTCTACTACCTGCCGACCGTGCTGGACGAGTGCGACCAGACCATGCGCGTCGTCCACGAGGAGTCGTTCGGGCCGGTGCTGACCGTCGAGCGGTTCACCGACGAGGACGACGCCGTACGGATCGCCAACGACACCGAGTACGGCCTGGCCGGTGCGGTCTGGACCCAGGACGCCGGCAAGGCCCAGCGGGTCGCGGCCCGGCTGCGGCACGGGACGGTGTGGATCAACGACTACCACCCTTACCTGCCGCAGGCCGAGTGGGGCGGCTTCGGCCGGTCAGGCGTCGGCCGCGAGCTCGGCCCGACCGGACTGGACGAGTACCGCGAGACCAAGCACATCTGGCAGCACCTCAGCCCCCGCCCCCGGCACTGGTTCGGCGGCGGACCCAGCGACCGCGTACCCGAATAGGCGGGAGATTCCGATGTCCACTGCCACCGACGACCCAGTCGAGACCGGAGCGCGCACGACCGAGGGACAGGCCGCGCTCGCGGTACAGGAGCTGTGGAAGATCTTCGGACCACGCGCGGACAAGATCGCCGGCACGCCGCAGGCGTCGCTGCCGCGCGCGGAACTGATGGCCGAGACCGGCTGCGTGGCCGCCGTCAACGACGTGTCGTTCGACGTGGCGCCGGGCGAGGTGTTCGTGGTGATGGGTCTGTCCGGGTCGGGCAAGTCCACCCTGGTGCGATGCCTGACCCGGCTGATCGAGCCGACCTCCGGTGCGGTGCTGCTCGACGGCGAGGACATCAGCCAGGCCAGCCCGGCACGGCTTCGCGAGCTGCGCCGGCGCCGGTTCGCGATGGTGTTCCAGCACTTCGGGTTGCTGCCGCACCGCCGGGTGATCGACAACGTGGCCTACGGGCTGGAGATCCGCGGCGCCGGCAGGCAGGAGCGGTACAAACGGGCGCAGGAGATGGTCGACCTGGTCGGCCTGTCGGGTAACGAGAACTCGTACCCCGACCAGCTGTCCGGCGGTATGCAGCAACGGGTCGGGCTCGCCCGAGCGCTCGCCGTCGACCCTGACGTGCTGTTCTTCGACGAGCCATTCTCCGCGCTCGACCCGCTGATCCGCCGGGACATGCAGAACGAGGTGATCCGGCTGCACCACGAGGTCGGCAAGACCATGGTGTTCATCACCCACGACCTGAACGAGGCGCTCAAGATCGGCGACCGGATCCTGATCATGCGCGACGGCAGGCTGGTCCAGGTCGGACGGCCGGACGAGGTGGTGGCCAACCCCGCCGACGACTACGTGCGCGACTTCGTCAGCGACGTCGCCCGAGCGCACGTGCTGACGCTGCGCTGGGTGATGCGCGACCCGCGGCCGGACGAGCCGATGGACGGGCCGGAACTCGGCGCCGACGTGATCGTCGGTGACGCGGTCCGCGCGGTGCTCGCCTCGAGCAGCCCGGTCAAGGTGGTCGACCAAGGCCGGCTGCTGGGCGTGGTCGACGACGAGGAGATCCTGCGCGTGATCGTGGCCGAGGAACAGGACGAGCAGGCGAAGGCCCGATGACCAGCATCCCGATAACGCCCGGCGCCGAACGCGACCGGATGCTCGAGATCCGGACCTGGGTGCAGGAGCACACCCGTGCCGTGCTGGTCGCCGCGATCCTGGCCGGCTGGCTGGTGCTGTACGTGGTGTTCCGCGGAGTGAGCACGCTGCCGCTGGCGCCGGCCCAGCTCACCGACCTCCACCGCTGGCTGAACGACCTGAACGACTCGATCGGGGCGAACCGCAACAGCAGCCCGATCTTCCTGTACTTCTTCAACGAGATCCGGCTGGTCATCGACGAGTTCGTGACATCCGTGCAGTACCTGATCGCGCAACCGAGGGCGGGCAGCACCATCCCGGAGATCGGCTGGTTCGGCGTGGTCGCGCTGATCACCTGGATCTCGTACGCGGTCGGCGGCCTGAAAGTGGCGCTGCTGGCCGCCGCAGGCTTCGTGTTCATGGGCCTGCAGGGGCTGTGGGACGAGAGCATGGACACGCTGGCGCTGACCCTGTCGGCGGTGATCCTGGCGCTACTGATCGGCATCCCGCTCGGGATCGTGGCTGGCCTGTCCGATCGGTTCAACCGCTTGATCACGCCGGTACTGGACTTCATGCAGACGATGCCGACATTGGTCTATCTCGCGCCGCTCACGCTGTTCTTCCTGATCGGGCCGGCGTCGGCGGTCATCGCCACGATGATCTACGCCACGCCGCCGGCGATCCGGCTGACCGCGCACGGGATCCGCTCGGTGCAGCCGAACATGATCGAAGCCAGCCAGTCGCTGGGCTCGACCAAGCGGCAGACGCTGACCAAGGTGCTGCTGCCGGCGTCGAAGCGGACCATCGTGCTGGGCATCAATCAGACCATCATGGCCGCGCTGGCGATGGTCACGGTCGCCGCGCTGATCGACGCGCCCGGCCTGGGTGAGGTCGTGCTGCAGGCGCTGGAGACCGTCGACGTCGGCACCGCCTTCAACGCCGGCCTGGCGATCGTGATCATGGCGATCGTGCTGGACCGGGTGACGACGGCGGCCAGCGTCCGCAGCGAGAACGCCCGGCGGTCCAGGTCGCGGTTCGCGAAGCTGCGGCGGCCGGCGCTGATCGTCGGCGCGCTGCTCACGCTGTTCGCGATCTACCTGTCCCGCACGTACGTGTGGGCCGCTGAGTTCCCGTCCGGCATCGACATCGGCACCAAGATCGCGAAGGCAGCCACGGACGCGACCGACTGGGTCCAGACGAACCTGTCGTCGGTCACCAACGGCATCAAGGACTTCGTCACGACCGTGCTGATCGACCCGCTCCAGAACCTGCTGACCGAGTCGCCCTGGTGGCTGGTCGTGCTGGCCATCGTGGCGCTGTCGCTGGTGATCGGCAGCGTCCGGGCCGCGGTCATCTCGGCGATCTGCCTCGGTCTACTGGTCGCCTCCGGGCTGTGGCAGGACAGCATGGTCACGCTGGCGTCCACCCTGGTGGCGACGGCGTTCACGATGGTCCTCGGTGTGCTGTTCGGGGTCTGGATGGGCCGCAGCCGCCGCGCCGACCGGGTCATCCGGCCGGCCCTCGACGCCGGCCAGACGATGCCGCCGTTCGTATACCTGGTGCCGTTCCTGGCGCTGTTCGGCCCGACCCGGTTCACCGCGATCGTCGCGGCGGTCGTGTTCGCCGCGCCGGTGGCGATCAAGATCATCGCCGATGGGATCCGGGCGGTGTCGGGGACCACCGTGGAGGCTGCGGTCGCGGCCGGTTCCAACCGGACCCAGATCATCACCAAGGTCCAGCTTCCGATGGCGCGCAAGGCCCTGACACTGGCCACCAACCAGGGCCTGATCTACGTGCTGTCGATGGTGGTCGTCGGCGGCCTGGTCGGCGCCGGCGCCCTCGGGTACGACGTGGTGGCCGGATTCTCGCAGGGGCAGTTGTACGGCAAGGGACTGGCGGCCGGTCTGGCGATCGTGCTGCTGGGAGTCATGCTCGACCGGATCAGCCAGGCCGCGGCCGAGCGATCGGGGCGGAGTTCGCACATCCGGGCACCGGCACGCCGCCGCGCGCCGGCCACCAGGATCTGACAAGGAGGACTGAAACGGTGAGAAACGTCAGGGCACGCGCAGGGGCTGTGGCAATGGCGCTCGTGCTGGCCGGCTGCGGGGGCGCGAAGGTCGGCGACACGGGCGGTAGTAACAACGCCGGGTCGAGCACGGACTGCGGCACCTTCAACATCGCCGTCAACCCGTGGGTCGGGTACGAGGCCAACGCCGCCGTGGTCGCCTACGTCGCGGAGAAGAACCTCGGCTGCAAGGTCGAGAAGAAGAACCTCAAGGAGGAGGTGTCCTGGCAGGGCTTCGGCAGCGGCCAGGTCGACGTCGTCCTGGAGAACTGGGGTCACGAGGACCTGAAGAAGAAGTACATCGAGGGCCAGAAGACCGCGGTCGAGGCCGGCTCGACCGGCGTCAAGGGGGAGATCGGCTGGTACGTGCCGCCGTGGCTGGTGCAGAAGTACCCGGACATCACCGACTGGCAGAATCTGAACAAGTACGCGGACATATTCAAGACCTCCGAGTCCGGCGGCAAGGGCCAATTGCTCGACGGCGATCCATCGTTCGTCACCAACGACGCGGCGCTGGTGAAGAACCTCAAGCTGAACTACAAGGTCGTCTACGGCGGCAGCGAGACCGCGCTGATCCAGGCGTTCCGTCAGGGCGAGCAGAAGAAGTCGCCGGTGATCGGCTACTTCTACTCACCGCAGTGGCTGCTGTCGGAGGTCAAGCTCGTCAAGGTCAAGCTCCCGCCGTACAAGGCCGGCTGCGACGCCGACGCCGAGAAGGTGGCCTGCGACTACCCGGAGTACGACCTGGACAAGATCGCCAGCAAGACGTTCATGGACAAGAACGGCCCGGCGGCCAAGCTGGTGAAGGCCTTCCAGTGGACCAACGACGACCAGAACCTGGTCGCGCGGTACATCGCGGAAGACAAGATGTCACCGGACGCCGCCGCCGAGAAGTGGGTCAAGGCGAACCAGGCCAAGGTGGACGCCTGGGTCAAGGCGACGAGCTGAGGTGCCGGCGATGACCGTGCCCCGGGTGGTGATCATCGGGGCCGGGGTGGTCGGTGCCGCCCTGGCCGACGAATTGACGCTGCGTGGCTGGGACCGGGTCACAGTCGTCGACCAGGGCGAGTTGCCGGCCCCCGGCGGCTCGACGTCGCACGCGCCGGGCCTGGCGTTCCAGTGCAACGGGTCCAAGACGATGACCGATCTGGCCCGCTACACCGTGGACAAGCTCGGCTCGCTGGAGCTGGACGGGCAGCCGTGCTACCTGCCGGTCGGCGGGCTGGAGGTCGCCACCACCCCTGAGCGCGTGGCCGAACTCCACCGCCGGCACGGCTGGCTGACCTCGTGGGGCGTCGAGTCCAGGGTGCTCGACGCCGCCGAGGCCTGTGCGGTGTACCCGCTGCTCGACCCGGACGTGGTCCTGGCCGGGCTGCACACGCTGACCGACGGGCTGGTGAAGGCGGTACGGGCGGTCGACGCGCAGACCCGGCGCGCGGCCGCCCGGGGCGCCCGGTTGCTGCCACGGCACCGGGTGCTCGACATCACCGTCGAGGGCGGCCGGGTCACCGGCGTCGTCACCGACCAGGGCGACCTGCCGGCCGACATCGTGGTGTGCTGTGCCGGCATCTGGGGACCGGTGATCGCGGCCAAGGTCGGGATGTCGCTGCCGCTGACCCCGCTCGCGCACCAGCTCGCCTGGACCTCGCCGGTCCCCGCCCTTTCCGGGCGTCCAGGGCCAGCAGTGGAGGCGGTTCTGCCGATCCTGCGGCACCAGGACCAGGACCTGTACTACCGGGAGCGGTTCGACACCCTTGCCGTCGGCTACTACGGCCACCGGCCGATGCCGGTCGCGGCCGAGCAGATCGGCAAGCCGGGTGAGACGCCGACGATGCCGTCGGTGCTGGAGTTCACCGAGGACGACTTCGCCGAGGCCTGGAAGCAGACCCAGATCCTGCTGCCCTCGACGCGCGACGCGAAGGTCGACGAGGGCTTCAACGGGCTGTTCTCGTTCACGACCGACAACATGCCGCTGCTCGGCGAGTCGCCGCAGGTGTCCGGGTTCTGGGTCGCCGAGGCGGTCTGGGTGACCCACTCGGCCGGCGTCGGCCGGGCCGTCGCCGAACTGCTGGTGGACGGGTACTGCTCGACGTTCGACCTGCACGAGATGGACGTGAACAGGTTCGAGCCGCACCAGCTCTCGCCCGAGTACATCGAGACGCGCGACTGCCAGAACTTCGTCGAGGTCTACGACATCCTGCATCCGTTGCAGCCGCCGGAGAACCTGCGGCCGATCCGTACGTCGCCGTTCTACCCGCGCCAGATCGAGCTCGGCGGGCAGTTCCTCGAGGCGGTCGGCTGGGAGCGGCCGCACTGGTACGAGACCAACGCGGGCCTGGTCGATGGGCGCGACATCATCACCCCGAACCCCTGGGCGGCCCGGTACTGGTCGCCCATCGTCGCGGCCGAGGCCCAGGTCACCCGCGAACGCGTCGCCATGTACGACATGACCGCGCTCAAACGGCTGGAGGTGACCGGTCCCGGCGCGGCGGCGTTCCTGCAGCGCATGGTCACCGGCAACGTCGACAAGTCCGTCGGCTCGGTGACGTACTGCCTGCTGCTGGACGTCGACGGCGGCATCCGCAGCGATGTGACGGTGGCCCGGCTGGCGCCCGACCGGTTCCAGATCGGCGCCAACGGCCACCTCGACCAGGACTGGCTGTTCAGGCACCTGCCCGCCGACGGATCCGTACAGATCCGTGACACCACTGCGGGCACCTGCTGTATCGGCCTTTGGGGCCCGCACGCCCGCGACGTCATCACTCCCCTGGTCGATCAGGACTTCTCCGCCACCGGCATGAAGTACTTCCGCGCCAAGCAGGCGAACGTCGGCAGCGTCCCGGTCACCGCCCTGCGGCTGTCGTACGTCGGCGAGCTCGGCTGGGAGCTGTACACCACGTCAGACCTTGGCCTGAAGCTGTGGGACACCCTATGGCAGGCCGGCCAGGAGTACGGCGTGATCGCCGGCGGCCGTGGCGCTTTCAACAGCCTACGGCTGGAGAAGGGCTACCGGTCGTTCGGCGCGGACATGACCTACGAGCACGACCCGTACGAGGCGGGGCTCGCGTTCGCTGTCAAGCTCGACAAAGAAGACTTCATCGGCAAGGAGGCACTGCCGGCACGGTCCGAGCAGGTACGCCGCCGGCTGAGCTGTCTGACCATCGACGACCGGGTCGCCGTGGTCATGGGCAAGGAGCCGGTGTACGACGGCGCGACCCAGGTCGGCTACGTCACCAGTGCCGCGTACGGCTACACGATCGGCAAGGGGATCGCCTACGCCTGGCTGCCGGCCGAGTTGTCCGAACCGGGCCGGGCCGTCGAGATCGGGTACTTCGACCAGCGGGTGCCGGCTGTCGTCGCCGAGGAGCCGTTGTTCGACCCGGCGATGGAGCGGATCCGTGCCTGAGGAACTGCCCGAGCACCCCGACTTCCTGTGGCACAACCCCGATCCCAAGCCCTCGTACGACGTCGTCGTGGTCGGAGCGGGCGGGCACGGCCTGGCAACGGCGTACTACCTGGCCAGGAACCACGGGATCACCAACGTCGCCGTGCTGGAGAAGGGCTGGCTGGCCGGCGGGAACATGGCCCGCAACACGACGATCATCCGGTCCAACTACCTGTGGGATGAGAGCTCGGGTATCTACGAGCACGCGTTGAAGCTGTGGGAGGGGCTGGAGGACGACCTCGGCTACCCGATCCTGTTCAGCCAGCGCGGCGTGCTGAACCTGGCGCACAGCCTGCAGGACGTGCGTGACAGCGTCCGCCGCGTGCAGGCGAACAAGCTGAACGGCGTCGACGCCGAGTGGCTGGACCCGGCCGAGGTCAGGCAGGTCTGCCCGATCGTCAACGTGTCGCCGGATGTGCGCTATCCGGTGCTGGGGGCGACGTACCAGCCGCGGGCCGGGATCGCCAAGCACGACTACGTCGCCTGGGGGTTCGCCCGTCGTGCCGACCAGCTGGGCGTGGACCTGATCCAGAACTGCGAGGTCACCGGGATCGACGTCCGTGACGGCCGGGTCATTGGCGTACGGACAACCCGTGGCGACATCGCCTGCGGCCGGCTCGCGCTGTCGGCGGCCGGGCACTCGTCGGTGCTCGCGGCGATGGTGGGTCTGCCGCTGCCGATCCAGAGCCACCCTCTGCAGGCCTTGGTCTCGGAACTTCTCGAACCGGTGCACCCCACCGTGGTCATGTCGAACGCCGTGCACGTGTACGTCAGCCAGGCGCACAAGGGTGAGCTGGTGCTCGGTGCCGGTATCGACGCGTACAACTCCTACACCCAGCGCGGCGCCTTCCACGTCATCGAGCAGCAGATGGCCGCAGCGGTCGAGCTGTTCCCGATCTTCGCGCGGGCGCACGTGCTGCGTACCTGGGGTGGCATTGTCGACGTCAGCCCGGACGCGTCGCCGATCGTCGGACTGACGCCGGTGGACGGGCTGTACCTGAACTGCGGATGGGGTACCGGCGGGTTCAAGGCGACGCCCGGGGTTGGCTGGTGCTTCGCGCACACCGTCGCGCACGACGCGCCGCACCCGTTGAACGCGCCGTTCGCGCTGGATCGGTTCACCACCGGCGCGCTGATCGACGAGCACGGTGCCGCGGCGGTGGCGCACTGATGCTGCTGATCTCGTGCCCGTGGTGCGGGCCCCGTGACGAAGCCGAGTACCACTACGGCGGCCAGGCGCACGTGCCGTACCCGGCCGACCCGGTGATGCTGTCCGACGAGGAGTGGGCGCGGTACCTGTTCTTCCGGGACAACCCGCGTGGCCCGTTCGCCGAGCGCTGGTGCCACTCGGCGGGCTGCCGGCGCTGGTTCAACGTACTGCGCGATACCTCGACCGATCGGATCCTTGTGGTGTACAAGCTGGACGAGCCTCGGCCGGTGACCCCATGACCGGGGATCTCCGGCTCGCGTCCGGTGGCCGGGTGGACCGGTCGGCGCCGATCGGGTTCACGTTCGACGGCAAGGCGTATCAGGGCTTCGCCGGTGACACGCTGGCGTCGGCGCTGCTGGCCAACGGCGTACGGGTGGTGGCGCGCAGCGTCGCGCTCGACCGGCCGCGCGGCATCGTCTCGGCCGGCAGCGAGGAGCCGTCCGCGGTCGTCCAGGTCGACGCGCCGTTCCCCGAACCGATGCTCCCGGCAACGACCATCGAGCTGTACGACGGCCTGGTGGCGAGCAGCCTGTCCGGCCGGGGCCGGCTGGCGACCGAGCCGGACACCGCGCGGTACGACACCATGCATGCGCACTGCGACGTTCTGGTGGTCGGCGGCGGTCCGGCCGGTCTGGCCGCGGCCCAGGACGCGGCGACCTCCGGCGCGCGGGTCATGCTCGCCGACGAGCAGCCCGAGCTGGGCGGCAGCCTGCTCAACACGAACGAGCAGATCGATGCCCTGAGCAACGAGGTGCGGGTGCTCCGGCGGACGACCGTGTTCGGCTACTACCACGACAACTACCTGGTCGCGGTGGAACGGCGTACCGCTCATCTGGGTACCGCGGCGCCGTTGAACGTCTCGAGGGAACGAGTCTGGCGGATCCGCGCGGGCCATGTGGTGCTCGCCACCGGCGCGCACGAACGGTCGATCGCGTTCCCGGACAACGACCGCCCCGGCGTGATGCTGGCCGGTGCCGTCCGTACCTACCTGAACCGATACGCGGTGTTGTCCGGCCGGCGGGCGGTGGTGTTCACCACGAACGACAGCGCGTACGCCACCGCATTCGACCTGGTCGCCGCCGGGGCCGAGGTGGCTGTGGTCGATGCCAGATCGGAGCCGGGCGATCAAGCTCAGCGGGCCCGCGAGATGGGGCTCACCGTGCTCCCGGGTCACCAGGTGGTCTCAGTCCACGGCGAGCCGGAGGTGACGTCGGTCGGCGTCTGTGCGCTCGTCGACGGTACGGCCGCGCACGAGCACGTGCTGGCCGCGGACCTGCTGGCGGTGTCGGGCGGCTGGAACCCGGTGGTGAATCTGTACAGCCAGGCCGGCGGCCGGCTGCGGACCGATCCCGATCACGGCACGTTCGTGCCCGACAAGTGCGACCAGGCGGTCGAAGTCGTCGGCGCAGCGGCCGGGATCCCCGTCTCCGAGTCGGCACCGGTCAACCTCTGGGTGGTGCCTTGCGGGTCCGGCGTACCGGACACCCGCTTCGTCGATCTCCAGCGCGACGTGACGGTGTCCGACCTGCTGCGCGCCACCGGTGCCGGCCTGCGCTCGGTCGAGCACGTCAAGCGGTACACCACGGCCGGTACCGCGCACGACCAGGGCAAGACCTCAGGTGTGCTGGCCGCCGGTGTCCTGGCGCAGACGCTCGGCGTGCCGCTCGGCGAACTGGGCACCACGACATACCGGCCGCCGTACACGCCGGTAGGGTTCGCCACCCTGGCCGGCCGCGACCGCGGCGCGCTGCTCGACCCGGTGCGGGTCACTCCGATCCACTCGTGGCATGTCGAGCGCGCCGCGCTGTTCGAGAACGTCGGGCAGTGGAAGCGGCCCTGGTACTACCCGCAGCCCGGCGAGGACATGACCACGGCCGTGTTGCGGGAGTGCCGGGCCGCGCGCGAGGGCGTGGCGTTCATGGACGCCTCGACGCTGGGCAAGATCGACGTCCAGGGCCAAGATGCCGGCGAGTTCCTCGACCGGCTCTACACGAACATGATCAGCACACTCAAGCCTGGTTTCATCCGGTACGGCGTGATGTGCAAGGCCGACGGCATGGTGTTCGACGACGGCACGGTGATCCGGCTGGCCGAGGACCGCTTCCTGACCACGACCACGACCGGCAACGCGGCGATCGTGCTGGACTGGATGGAGGAGTGGCTGCAGACCGAGTGGCCCGACCTCGACGTGCGGCTCACCTCGGTGACCGACCACTGGGCCACGATCGCGCTGGTCGGCCCGCGGTCCCGGGAGGTGCTGGCCGGGCTTGCCCCAGATCTGGACGTGAGCGTCGACGCGTTCCCGTTCATGACCTGGCGCGACGCGGTCGTGGCCGGGCTGAGGGCGCGGGTCTGCCGGATCAGCTTCTCCGGTGAGTTGGCGTACGAGATCAACGTGCGCGGCTGGGACGGCCTTCGGCTGTGGGATTCGGTGTACGCGGCCGGCGCCCCGTTCGGGATCACGCCGTACGGAACGGAGACGATGCACGTCCTGCGGGCCGAGAAGGGGTACCCGATCATCGGCCAGGACACCGACGGCACGGTGACGCCACAGGACCTCGGCATGAGCTGGGTGGTCTCGAAGAAGAAGCAGGACTTCGTCGGCAAGCGCTCGCACCAGCGCGACGACACCAGCCGGGCCGATCGCAAGCACTTGGTCGCCCTCCTGCCGACGGACCCGGACCTACTGCTGCCCGAGGGCTCGCAGGTGGTCGCCACGGCGACGTTGCCGGAGCCGCCGGTACCGATGCTGGGGCACGTCACCTCCAGCTACCACAGCGCCGCCCTGGGCCGCACGTTTGCGCTCGCCCTGGTACGCAGCGGCCGGGACCGGCTCGGCGAGCGGCTGTACGTGGCTGTCGGCGGAGTGCCGGTGCCCGTCGATGTGGCCGGACCGGTCCTGTACGACCCGGAGGGAGCGCGGCGCGATGGCTGACGGCAGGTACAGTCCGCTGACCCGGCTGGCCGATGCGTTCGCCGCCCTGGAATCGGAGACCGCCGGTGCGCTGCGCATCGCTGAGGTCCCGTTCCTGACCCAGCTCAACGTTCGAGCGACGGCAGGTGCCTCACTCGGCGTGCCACTGCCTGCGGAGCCGAACACCTACGCCAGGGACGGGGATCTGCTGGTGCTGTGGCTCGGCCCGGACGAATGGCTGGTGCTTGCGCCGCCCGACACCGACGACCTCGAACGGCGGCTGAGATCGGACCTGCCGCCCGGCGGCGCGGTCATCGACGTGTCCGCGCAGCGCACTGCGTTGAGGCTGTCCGGTTCGGCTGTTCGGGACGTCCTGGCCAGGGGGTGTGCGCTCGACCTGCATCCGCAGGTGCTCACCGGCCGCTGCGCGCAGACGATGGTCGCCCGTACGCAGGCGATCCTGATCGACGAGGCCGGCGAGTTCCTCGTCCTGGTCAGGTCGTCGTTCGCCGGTTACCTGGGCGATTGGCTACTGGACGCGGCCACCGAGTACAGGTCCGCCGCGCTGACATGACCGTGACATGACAGGGCCCCGACCGGTTGCCGGTCGGGGCCTTACCGTCAACGAGATGCTTCGGTTCAGGCCGGCGTGACCTCGTGCGCCTCGCGGCCCTTCGGGCCGTCGACAACCTCGAACTCGACCGCCTGACCGTCCTCGAGAGTCTTGTAGCCGTCGGTCTTGATCTTGCTCCAGTGGACGAACACGTCGTCCTGACCCTCGACGGCGATGAACCCGTAACCCTTGTCAGCGTTGAACCACTTCACGGTGCCGCGCACCATCACACAACTCCTGTTGCTACTCGGCGGAACCCGGCTCACTCGGGCTCCTTCGGTGTCGCTCGAACACCCAACCGAGCATGGCCTGGTGTTGCGAAGCGCTCCACAGCCTATCCCACAGTCATCGGACGATGGCCAGCCCCATCTGGTCAGTTCCGGCCAGATGCGGCAAGACCCAGTACGCCCGACACGACCAGCAACAGCGCGATCGACAGGCCGATCTCGTGAGTCCCGACAACGTTCTGGTCGTACAGGATCCAGATCGTCGCGCCGCCCGCGATCAGCGTTCCGGCGATCAGCCCGGCGATGTCCGGCCGGCGCCGCTTGCGCTGCGGCTTCGGGTTCGTCAGCGGAGTCTCGGGTGTCGTGCTCATCCGCGCTCCACCACGATGCTGCCCATCTTGACGTCGATGTCGACGGTCACCTGATCCGGCCCGGTCTTCAGGTCCTGGCCGGGATCGTTGAAGTTCAGCACCGGCTTGTGGCCGTCGGTGCGCTGGCCGAACACGTTCAGTTCGCCGACATCGGCCGAGGCGTGCCCGACCACGTCGACGTTCGGCGGCAGCACCAGCGTGACCTCGCCCACATCGGCATGCATCCTAACCGTCGCGCCCGGCTCGAACGTCGCCTTGGTCAGGTCGACCTTGAGCGTGCCGACGCCGATATCGTACGGCGGGTCGGCCGGGCCGACGGGCGTGGTCGGGGAAACCACCAGGTCGCCGAAGTCCGGCACGGTGGTGAACGTCGAGGTGGCACCGACGGCGGCCGCCAGCGGCACCGCGAGCAGCAAGAGCCCGCGGGTGCGCCCGAAGAACGCGCCGAGCAGCATGCCGGCACCGAGCGTGAGCAGGCCGATCGCCAGTGCCATCGGCAGGGTCGCGGTAGCAAGCAAGGCGATCCCGACCGCGGCGGCGGCGAGCACCATCACGGCGGACTTGACCAGTCCGCCGTGCCCACTGCGCCCGGACCGTGCCTTCTCGGCGTTCTCGGCCGCGGGTGGGGGCGAGAAGGCCGGCTCGTCGATGTACAGCCCGAGCGGGTCGTCCTCGGTCCACACAGGACCGCCGGCGGCGGCCGGCTCAGCGCTGACGGTTGCGCTGTCCTGTGGACGGTCCGCCGGACGGTCCTGGGGACGGTCCTGCGGACGATCCTGGATGCGCTGTGTGGCCGAGGACGCCGGACCCGCGGGGTACGACGGGTCCGCCGGGGAAGCCGTGGTTGCCGCACCGGCCGGTGCACCGGTCTGGGCGCCGGTGGGAGCATCAGTCTCGGCACCGGTCTGGGAGGCGCCGTGCCAGTGGCCGCCCCAGTTGCTGTGCTGGTGCATCCGGGCACGCCGCTGGTTCTTACGACGGGCCAGCAGGATCCAGATCGCGATCACCACGAGCAGCGGACCGGGGAACGAGAACGGCCAGATCTTCAGCGACGACGAGATCCCGACGGCGCAGAAGATCCCGAGCCCGATCACGACCGGCCACAGCCACGGGTGGTCCGGCCTGGCACGACGGCCGAACATCTCCTGGGCGGGGCTACTCTCGGCACCCTCCTCGGGCATGAGCAGCCATGCCGCGATGTAGATCGGGATGCCCGCGCCGCCCGCTATGGTCAGCACCGCGATCAGCACCCGGATCAGCACCGGGTCGATGTTCAGCGCACGTCCGACCCCTCCGCAGACGCCGGCGATCATCCGGTCCGAGCGGCTGCGGCGCCAGCTCTGCACGTCGCGCAACCGGTCGGCGTCGACGCCGCCCGGGCCGTTCGGTTCCTGGTCCATGGCATCGATAGTGTTACCCACCTTCGGGCGGTGCCATAGGGGATCACCCCTGAGCTACCCTGGCGGGCCGCACAGCCACGGTGAGGTACCGATCGGGGTGCAACCTGCTGGTTTCCGCCGCGCGCGCGTGTGACGATCATGGGGATGACTCAGTCGGCCCATGCCTCAACGCCACCCGGTGGAACTCCCACCGGCGGGGCTTACGTGCCGCCCGCAGGCGCGCCGCCGACCGGATCCGGCACCCCGCCGGTACGCCGGGCCTACCGGCGGATGGACGGGCGGGTGCTGGCAGGCGTCGCCGGCGGTGTGGCCGACCATCTCGGCGTACCGGACCGGACGATCCGGCTGCTGTTCATCCTGATGACCGTCTTCGGCGGGTTCGGCGTGCTGATCTACGCCGCGCTGTGGTTCCTGATGCCGCCGGCAACCGCGCCGGCCCCGAAGACGCCGGGCGCGGCCTGGGCCGAGCACACCGGGCGGCGCACCACCCGGACCCGCAGCCGCAAGGAGGACCTGGGCCAGCTCACCGCGCTGCTGGTGCTCGGCGCCGGGTTGCTGTTGCTGTTGCAGTCGGCCGGGCTCGGAATCAGCGGCAAGATGTTCTGGCCGCTGGTGTTCGCGGTCACCGGCCTGGCGCTGATCTGGAAGCAGGCCGACGACACCCAGCGCGAGGAGTGGAAGAAGACCTCGCCGCGGTTCCCGCTGCTCGGCGTACTGCTCGGCAAGGGCGGGTTCACCTCGCTGCTGCGGGTGGCGATCGGGCTGATCCTGGTCGGCACCGCGGTGACGGTGTTCCTGGTCCAGAACGGCAAGCTCTCGATGGCCGGCGACGTACTGGTGTCGTTGCTGCTGGCCACCATCGGGATCGGCGTGATCGCCGGTCCGTGGGTGCACCGGCTGACCCGGGACCTGAGCGCGGAGCGCAGCGAGCGGATCCGGACCCAGGAGCGTGCCGACATGGCCGCCCACCTGCACGACTCGGTGCTGCAGACGCTGACGCTGATCCAGAAGCAGGCCCACGACCCGCGCGCGGTGATGCGCTTGGCCCGCACCCAGGAGCGCGACCTGCGGTCGTGGCTGTACGACGAGAAGGACCAGGCCGACCAGACCCTGGTCGGCGCGGCGAAACGGGCCGCGGCCGAGGTCGAGGACCGGCACGGGATACCGGTCGAGGTGGTCACGGTCGGGGACTGCGACCTGACCGATGAGCTTTCCTCGCTGGTCCGCGCGGCCGGTGAGGCGATGGTGAACGCCGCCAAGCACTCCGGAGCTGACAAGATCGACGTGTTCGTCGAGGTCGACGGCGACCGGGTGGAGATGTTCGTCCGGGACCGTGGCAAGGGCTTCGACGCCGACGCGGTACCGGAGGACCGGGTGGGTCTGCGGCACAGTGTGATCGGACGGATGGAACGACATGGTGGTCGCGCCCAGGTGCGATCGTCACCGGGAATGGGGACCGAGGTACGACTGGAGATGGACCGATGAGCGCGAAGGTAGTGGTGGTCGACGACCACGACATGTTCCGGGCGGGCGTCCGTAGCGAGATCGGTACGTCGGTCGAGATCGTCGGCGAGGGACACGACGTCGACAGTGCGGTGAAGGCGATCGTGGCCGGTGAGCCGGACGTGGTCCTGCTCGACGTACATCTGCCGGGTGGCGGCGGCACCGAGGTGATCAAGCAGGTCCACCAGCGCCACCCGGACGTCAAATTCCTGGCCCTTTCGGTGTCGGACGCGGCCGAGGACGTGATCGGCGTGATCCGCGCCGGTGCCCGCGGCTACGTCACCAAGAACATCACCGGCACCGAACTGGTCGACTCGATCCGCCGGGTGGCCGAGGGCGACGCGGTGTTCTCGCCGCGGCTGGCCGGGTTCGTGCTGGACGCGTTCTCCGGCGCGATCGACATCGCCTCCGTGGAC
>JBKPSJ010000179.1:0-16365 GCA_046765875.1 Actinomycetota bacterium | reverse complement strand
ATCCGCGAGCAGGTTCCACCGGAAGTACCGCTGCGGGCCGTCGTCATAGGCGACGGTCCGCGGCGCGGGGGCGTCGAACGCGCCGTTCGGCGGCTGGGGTTGTCGTCCTGGGTCGGGCTGCCCGGAAGGCTGAGCAGGCCTGAGATCCAGCGGATCTACTCGCAGGCGGACGTCTACCTGGCGCCGGCGCGGCTCGAGTCGTTCGGCATCGCCGCGCTCGAGGCGCGCTGTGCCGGACTCCCGGTCGTGGCCATGGCGTCCGGCGGCGTGGGTGAGTTCGTCCGCGGCGGAGTCGAGGGGTTCCTGGCCGGCGACGACCAGGCGCTGGCCTCGGCGACGGTAGCGATGCTGACGCAACCGGCCCTGCTGCGGAGGATGCAGGCACACAACCGTGCGACCCTGCCCGCGATGTCCTGGGACGTCGTGATCGACCAGCATCTGCGGGCCTATGCCTCGGCCGGTGCACCCAGCGTGTCCACTCTCACCGGAATCTCTCAGCGTCAGTCGGCTGTACTGCCGACATGATCCGGCTCCACCAGGTACGCGACCCGGTCGGCTCGCTGCCGCCGCGAGCTGCCGGGCGCGCAGGTCTTCCCCAGGTCGGTCTGGTACCCGATGTCAAATCGCTGGCCGGTGAGGGGCACTGGACGGCCGAGCGCAGGAACGGCCGGGCCGTGTTGTGGACGACCTGGCTCCGGCCGGATCCGCGGCATCTTCCGGTGATCGCGGCCGCAGCGCTCTTCCCCCGTACGGTCGACGCGATCCACCTGATGCCCGGCACCCGCCAACCCGTACCCGGAATGCCCTCACCGCTGGGATACAGCGTCCCGGTGCGCGCGCTGCCGGACCTGGTCGCGACCTTCAACTCCGGCTTCAAGATTCGCGACGCGAAGGGTGGCTGGTGGACCGCGTGGAGCCATGCCGTGCCGCTCGTCGACGACCGGGCCTCGATCGTGATCTATGCCGACGGATCGGCGCGGATCGGCGCCCGGAACCACGATGTCGCGATGACGCCACGCGTGGTCGCTGTACGGCAGAACCTCGACATGGTGATCGTGAACGGCAAGATCGCCGACGGGCTGGCGAACACCGCCGATGGGCGCTGGGGATCGGCCCGCAGCCAGTTCCAGTACACCTGGCGCTCCGGCGTCGGTACCGATGCCCACGGCAACCTTGTGTACGTCGCCGGGCATGGAATGACCCTGGCGACCTTCGCCCACGCGATGCGTGCCGCCGGCATCGAACAGGGCATGGAGCTCGACATCCGTCCCGCGATGGTCAGCTTCGGCATCCATCGGCAGGGCAGGGACGGCGCGATCATCAGCCGCCGGCTGCTCGACTCGATGAACTCGCCGGCCGATCGGTACCTCGACGCCGACCAGCGCGACTTCTTCTACGTCACGGCCAAGCCATGACCACCGCCCGTGTACTGGAGGAGGTCGAGGTACGGCGGCCGTCGACCGCGTGGTCGCTGGTCCGGCTAAGCCGGCCGCAGCAGTGGCACAAAGGTCTGATGGTGTACGCCGCACCGGCCGCGGCAGGCGTCCTCGACCGGCCGGACCTGCTGCTCAGAGCCACCGTCGCAGCGTTCTCGTTCGTACTGCTGTCGGTCGCGGTCTATGCGTTCAACGACGTCCAGGACGCCGCCGACGATCGCCGCCATCCACGCAAGCGAAACCGGCCGGTCGCCGGCGGTGCGGTCTCACCCGCAACGGCCTGGGTCTGGGGACTGGTCACCGGCCTCGTCGGCCTGGCCTGTGCCTCGACGCTCGGCACCCCGACGCTCGGAATCGGCGCCTTCTACCTGGTCACGAGTCTGCTGTACGTCTACTGGCTCAAGCAGGTGGCAGTCGTCGACGTCGTCGTGGTGGCACTCGGATTCGTGCTGCGAGCCGTCGCCGGAGGCACGGCGACCGGAATCCCGCTGTCCACCTGGTTCCTCGCGGTCTCGCTGTTCGGGGCGCTGTTCCTGGTGGCCGGCAAACGCCGTGCGCAACTGGGCTCGAAGCGGTTCGCGGGTCCGGCGTACACGGCGACCTGGCTCGACCAGCTCCTCACAGTCTCGCTACTGGGGACCTCGTTGTCCTATGGCCTCTGGGCGTACCAGTACCTTGGCCCGGACATGCACAGCGCTCCGCTGGCGCTGTCCTTCGTACCGTTCCTGACCGGACTACTGCGTTACGCCCTGCTCGTCTCCGCGGGACACGGCGAACGACCCGAGGCCGATCTCTTCCGCGACCCGGTCCTGCTCCTCACCGGACTGGCCTGGGCCGTCACCGTGGGAATCGGCCTGTACCTCTGAACCCGATCAGGGAGCGGCCAGCGTGAGAGTGGCGGTCGCGGTCGCGCCGTTACGCACGTACGTCAGCTCGAGCTTGTCCCCTGCGTTCCGGGTCAGGGTCACCAGCACCAGCTGCTCACTGCTGACCGCCGGCTGGTCCTCGATCTTGGTGATGATGTCGCCGGCCTTCATACCGGCCTTCTCCGCGGGTCCGCCGGCGTCGACCGTGACCACGAAGAGCCCCGGCTGGGCCCCCGTGGCCTGGGCGAGCTGCGGCGATATCTCCTTGACCTGCAGTCCGGTCGTCGGGTGGTTCGCCTGCCCGGTCCGGATCAGCTCAGCGGCGATCGCCTTGGCCAGGTCCACCGGGATCGCGAAGCCGAGGCCGACGCTGCCGCCACCGGAGACGCCGGCCGCGTTCGGCACGGTGGCGATCGCACTGTTGATCCCGACCAGGCGTCCGGCGCAGTCGACGAGTGCGCCTCCGCTGTTACCCGGGTTGATGGCCGCGTCGGTCTGGATGGCACCGATCAGGTGGTGGGTCACCTCGTCGCCGGGCACCGGTACGTACCGGTCCAGGGCACTGACGATGCCGGATGTGACCGTGCTGTCCAGGCCGAGTGGGGCACCGAGGGCGACGACCGGCTGGCCGACCTGCAACGAGGCCGAGGACCCGATCTGGATCGGTGGGAAGCCCTTCGACTCATCGGCGGCCTTCAGCACCGCGAGGTCCGTGCTCGGATCACGCCCGACGATGCTGGCGTCGGAGGTGTGCCCGTCGCTGTACAGCACGGACACGGCGCCGCCGTTCGCGGCGACGGAGATCACGTGGTCGTTGGTGAGGATGTAGCCGCCTTCTTGGATGATCTGTCCCGAACCCGTGCCCGCCCTGCCGCCTTGGCGTGCGGAGATCGTCACTATGGACGGCAGTACGTCCTTGGCGATCGGGGTCGCGACACACATCGCCTCACCGGTACTCGCCTGGTTGCTGATCGAGCCGTTGTCGCCACCCCCATCCACCGCCGCGACGATCAGACCACCGACCACCGCGCCGATCACCGCGCCGACGCCGGCGGCCGCACCGATCCAGCCAAGTGAGCGCCGGTCCGGGCGGAAGCCCTTCTTGGACTCCTGGCTCGTACCCTCGGGAGGCCCTCCGGCTTCCCCGATCACCATCTCGGCCTCCTCCGCGGCTCTGAGTACGGCTACCTCACCCGCGCCAGACGAGACTGCGCCCCTCGACCGTGCTCAGGCGCTGTTTCGGACGCCGGCTGGCAGGGACCCGCATCCCCGAGGATATCGACGCCGCCCGTGTCCAGATAGCCAACGACACAACCGAATGTGATCTCCTGTCACGTACCGCACAAACCGCGGCAGCCGAGCGGCTCTGCCGACGCCGGCCAAACCGGGCTGCTCGACGACCTTGCCTACTCCAACAACACGACTGACCGCCGTTGTCAACGGCGCAGTGCGACCACGCCCCGGCCGTTATGGCCGTGGCGTCGTCATGTCACGGCGTGGAGTCGTCGGGTCCGGCGATGACGTCGGCGGCGCGGTCGGCGTCCGCGCGAAGGCCGGGGAGTTGCCGGTTGGTGATGCTGTCCATCCGAACGGCCATGAGCCGGCCCTGAGCGGTGAGCTCCTCGAGGAGTTGGATGATGCGGTTGGCCTGTGCCTCGGTCAGTTCGTCTCCTCCTCTTTTTGCCAGGGCGATGAGGCGTGGTATCTGTGCGATCTTGCCCGCGCCCGGGCAGATCCTGCCGTACGACGCCGACCAGCGTTCGCCGCCGGAGACCCGCCACGGGTCGATACCGAGCCGGTGCGGCCCGACGCCGGTGGACTGCGGGCGAGAGTCCGGCATCAGCGCGAGCCGGATGCCGTGCACGTCATGGCACCAGGCTGCGATGCGGGCCAGCGACCCGACCTGCTTCGGTGTCCACGGCTCCGTGTCGACGTTGTGTACGCCGCCCTGGGTCTCACAGCTACGTGCAGGCACAGACCGCGGTGCCGCGACATCGGCGTCCGGTGCCGTGTCACCGGTGTGCGGATCGCGCCTGGGAACCACGGCATCAGCGTCCTCCGATTCAGTGGCCGAGCAGGGACCGGTCATCATTGAGGTCCAGCGCTCCACACGGCGGATGCGGGTCTCGTGGTCGGCGTGCGGTTCGTCTTCGACCTTAACCATGTCAGACCGCCTCGAGGACGCCGCGCATCGATCCGGTCCGGCACCGCGGCGACGAAGGTCCAGGACAGCTCGACGTCATCGAGGCCGGTGGTGACCATCGACACCTCCAACCCTCCAGCGGTCCGACCGTCGCAGTCAGCCGCAAAGCAAACGGCCCCGTCCCCTCCTTCGGGGCAGAAACCTGCCGCACCGTCGCCGTCGAGCGGCCCTGGCCGGGGATCGCCAGGGTCAGCTTCGAACACGCGGCGACCGCGCCACGCAGCGAGCTCTGGCGTGGTTGCCCGGCCGGGCGAGCTTTGCGCCGAGATCTGTAACTGTCGATTGGCGCTCGAAACGGCGGCCGTAGCCCTACGCTCGATGGGGGAGGTCGAGCGTGCAGATCCGGTTGCTGGGCGGGTTTGGTGTGGATCGAGGCGGTCAGCCCGTCCAGGACAGGGCGTGGCGCCTGCGAAAGGCCCGCACACTGGTCAAGTTGTTGGCACTGACGCGTGATCAGCGGATGCACCGCGAGGCGCTTCTGGACGCGTTGTGGTCGGGCCGTGACCCACGGTCCGCGGCGAACAACTTTCATCAGGTGCTACACGTCGCCCGTCGCGCGCTTGCCGGTGAGGGGCCGAGCGACGGGCTGCTGGAGTTGCGTGATGATGTCGTTTCGCTGCGCGCCGGTGGTCTGGTCGAGGTCGATGTCCTGCGTTTCGAGCAACTGGCGGCACTCGCCCGGGCTAGCGGTGACCTCGCCGATCTGCGCGTTGCCGTAGGCGCGTACAGCGGCGATCTGCTTCCGGAGGACCGCTTCGAGGACTGGGCCACGCGGCCGCGTGAGGAACTCCGTGAGAGGTTCTGCGACCTCCTCGTTGACCTCGCAGACACCGCGGCGAACGACCCAGTGGGCGCGTCCGATCACCAGGCTGAGACCTTTGACGCGCTGCAGCGGGTGCTTGCATTGGACCCGCTACACGAGCGCGCAGTTCGGAGCCTCATGCGGCTGCACGCTGCGATGGGCCGGCACTCGGAGGCGTTGGCACGCTACCAGCAGCTCCGCGATGACTTGGGCGCGGCGTACGGCACCGACCCCGACCCCGAGTCGCGGCGGCTGTACCGTGACCTGCTGACCGGCGGTCTCGACGTCGAGGAGCCCCGGTCGCCTGGGCGGGCCCGGCACAATCTCGTGCCGGCGCTCACGAGCTTCGTCGGGCGCGAACGGGAGATAGCAGACGTCCACCTCCTGCTGAGTCGAGGCGGGCTGGTCACGCTCACCGGCATGGGCGGTGCCGGCAAGACCCGGCTCGCGGAGGAGGCGGCGCACAGGCTGCTGGAGTCATATCCCGACGGGGTCTGGGTGGCGGATCTGGTGCCGGTCGCCGATCCGCGCCTCGTCGCCGACACTGTCGCGGCCGCCCTCGGCTTTGATCCTGCAGCCGGCGCCGATCCGTTGCGCACATTGGTAAGCCGGTTGGCCCCGCGCACTCTGCTCCTGGTGCTGGACAACTGTGAGCACCTGCTTGCCGCGTGTGCGGAAGTCGCTGTCGCAGTACGCCGCGGCTGCCCCGGCGTCACGGTGCTCGCGACCAGCCGAGAGCCGCTGCGTGTTCCGGGCGAGGTGACGTTCCGGGTGCCGTCACTCGAACTTCCGGAGCCTGAGGATGCCGGCGACCTTGATCGGCTCGGGAACCTCGCCTCTGTTCGACTCTTCCTCGACCGTGCTCAGGATGTCCGGCCGGACTTCGCCCTCGACCCGAGCGTCACCGGGTCCATCGTGGAGATCTGCCGTCGCCTCGACGGCATTCCGCTCGCCTTGGAACTCGCGGCCGCACGCGTTTCGCATCTCGAACCGGCCGAGATCGCCGAGCGGCTCAGCCAGGCCCTCCCTCTGCTCGGCCGGCGCGGACAGATCACCCGGCATGCGACGCTGCGGGCCGCGCTCGAATGGAGCCACACGTTGCTGTCCGAGGATGAGCAGGTGATGCTGCGCCGGCTCGCCGTGTTCGCCGGCAGCTTCTCGCTCGCCGCTGCCGAGCAGGTGTGCGCGGACGCGCGGCTTCCCAGCCAGGACGTACTGGACTGCCTCGGCCGTGTGGTCGACAAGTCCTTGGTCCAGGTCGAACACGCGGGTCCTCGTTCCCGCTACCGCCTCCTCGAGACCATTCGACAGTTCGCCCGCGAGCGACTCGTCACCGCACGCGAGGTCGAGACGCTGGAGGCCGCCCACTGTCGATACTTCCTGGAGCTCGCGCGCGACCACGACCCGGAGCGGGCGGGTGGCGTCGTTGTCGAGCACCCCCAGTCGCTCGACAACGATCACGACAACCTTCGTGCCGCGCTCGGCTGGGCCCTACGGAACGACCATCAACGGGCGTTGTCGATGGCCGTCAGTCTGTGGCCGTACTGGCTGGCGCGCGGTCACTTCGTCGAAGGTGCGGGTTGGCTCGAGAGGGTTCTCGAGGTCGCGCTCGCACCGTCACCCGAGCGGGCCCGCGCGCTGCTCGCACTGGCGATCCTCGACGCCCGCAGAGGTCTGGGTGACCGGCTATCGACTCTCGGCGACGCCGGCGTCGCGGTCGCGGAGCAGTCAGGTGATCCGGCCGATGTCGTGTACGCGCGAGTTCTGCGCGGCACCCTCCTGCTGGGCAGCGCCGACCTCGACGAGGTCGAGCGGACCGCCTCGGAGGCGCTCGCCGACGCCGAGTCCCTGCGGGCGGCGCCGGTCGCGGCCGCGGCCGGCGGTCTGGCCGCTATGGCTGCCCTGTTCCGCGAGGACGCCGCGCGGGCACGACAGCGGTTCGCCAACTGCCTTGAACAACTGAGTGTGCTCGAAGCGACGACCGCCCCGTTCTTTCCGGCGATGACCTTGTCGCTGCCGCTCGTCCCGGTCGGCGAATCGTTGGTCCCGGTGTTCGAAGAGTCATGGCTGCTCGGCCGCCGGGTCGGTGCGGTACAGGGGCAGGGTTACGCGATGTCGGCACTCGCCGATGCCCATCGGCTGGACGGCGACCTGGACAACGCACTCGACGCGGTCAGTCGCTCGGTCGACGCGTTCGCAGACATCGACGACGCGGCGGGGCTGGCCCACGCTCTGAACCATCTGGCATGTATCGAGCGCGACCAGCTGATGTTCGAGTCCGCCGACGAACATCTGCAAGAGGCGTTGCGGATCCGCGAGCAGCTGGGCGATCGTCGCGGAGAGAACGTGAGCCTTGCCAACCTCGGACTTCTGGCCGCGGCCGCGGGCGACGTGACAGCGGGCCGGCGGTTCGCCCGCCTTGCGCTGGACAGGGGCGAGGCTGTCGACGACGGGCCGGGGGTAGCCGGTGCGCTGCTCAACCTCGCCGTCGTCGAGCTGTTCAGCGGCGAAAGACACGCGGCCCGGGTCCTCGCTGAACAGGCTGTGGAGGCGTTTCAGCCGCAGGGCTACGTACGGCTCGAAGCGTGGGCGCGGCTCCTCGCCGCCGAGTTGGCCCGCGACGACGGCGACACGGACGCCCTCACCAGGCACGGCCGTCCGGCGGCTGAGCTGTTCGCCCGGCTGGGTTGCCGCATCGGTACGGCGCGGGCAGCCGCCCTCCCCCATCCCGACAAGGTCTCGCGAAGCGCTCGCTCACCGCGTGCTAAGGCGCGCTAAGCCGGTGCGAAGGAGTCGCTTCTAGCGTCGTGCTCGTCCATGTACGACGAATCACGCACGACCACTGGAGAGCAACATGACGACTACCGAAGCGCGCCACGACACGCTGGGAGAGGCCACCCTCGGGGAGCTGGCGCAGGCGTTGCGCGGCGAGCTCATCGGCCCGCAAGACCCCTCCTACGACGAGGCACGATCGATCTGGAACGGCGCCCACGACAAGAAGCCGGCCGCCATTGTGCGCTGCCGGGGCGTGGCCGACGTACTCAAGGGAGTCGAGTTCGCCCGAAGCGAGGGCCTGCCCCTGGCAATCCGTGGCGGTGGCCACAGCATCCCCGGGTTCTCGACCACCGATCACGGCATCGTGCTCGACCTGTCCCTCATGAACGGCGTCCGGGTCGACCCGGACCGCCGCCGCATCGTGGCGCAGGCCGGAGCCTTGTGGCAGGACGTCGACGCCGAGGCCCAGGCGTTCGGGCTGGCCGTCACCGGCGGCCTGGTGTCCACGACCGGCATCGCCGGATTCACGCTGGGCGGCGGGATCGGCTGGCTCGTTCGCCGCTGCGGACTGACATGCGACAACCTCGTCGGGGCCGACATCGTGACCGCGGACGGCCAGTACCTGCACGCCAGTGAGGACGAGAACCCCGAACTCCTTTGGGCCCTGCGTGGCGGAGGTGGCAACTTCGGCGTTGTCACGTCTTTCGAATTCCAGGCGCACGAGGTCGGCCCGACGGTCTTCGCCGGCATCGTGTTCTACCGCGGCGAGGACGCAGCTACGGTGCTGCACGGCTTCGGCGAAGCGGGAGCCAACGCGCCCGACGAGCTGTCACTGGCGATCAACCTGACCACCGCACCACCGCTGCCGTTCCTCCCCGAGGAGATCCACGGCAAACCAATCGTCGCCGTCCTCGGCGTCTGGTCGGGGCGCGCCGAGGACGGCGACTCGGCGACCCGCCCGTTCCGCGGGCTCGCGCCGGTCGTCGCCGACCTGTTCAGCCCGATGCCGTACGTCGCCATGCAGTCGCTCCTCGATCCGCTGTACCCGCGCGGCATGTGGAACTATTTCCGGTCGGCGTTCTTCACCGACCTCGACGACACGACCGTCGACGCCCTGGTCTCGGCGTACACGTCGAAGCCCAACGGCGTCTCCGAACTTCACATCCACCACGTCGGCGGCGCGATGGCCCGGGTACCGGCCGACGCCACCGCGTTCGCCACTCGCGACCGGGACTACATCCTCAACGTCGTGGCGCGGACACCAGGCGCGGAGGGCTTCGACGACGTCGTCGCATGGGCACGCTCAGCGTCCGCCGCACTGGGCCCGGACGCGGCGTCGTACGTGAACTTCACTGGCGAAGCAAGCGAGGAACACGTACAAGCGGCCTACCCATCGGCCACCCACACCCGGCTGACGGCGGTGAAGGACCGCTACGACCCCACCAACCTGTTCCAGCTCAACCAGAACATCACACCGTCTGCCGGTGCGGATCGTTAACCACGCCGGCGATCCAGCGGCCTTCGTCATGAAACCCACAGCCACGTTCTGCCCGGGGTTTCAGGCGGAGGCCGCGACCGGCACGGCGGGATACCTGGGTCGGCCCGAGCCTGTCAGCCAGGCACGTGCGACGGGCAGTCAGCAAACGAACTCGATGATCGAACGAATGAGAGCGCGGACAGGCGCCGGCCAGATGCTTCTGTGACCGGCGCCCGTCCGTCGTTGAGGTCAGCTGCGGATATGCGTACGCGGATCACTTGGTGAGCGGCGCTGCGCTGCGGACCGATGAGACGACGTCGAGGATCGCTCGGGTGGTGGCGGTGGCGTGTTCTTCGTCCCCGACCAGCGCTTCGTGGGTGGCGTTTTCGATGACGCGGTGCACGCTGTTCGTCGACAGGGTGGCGAGGTGGTTCTGCGCGGTTGTCCAGGCGGCGTCGTTTCCAGTGCCGGCTGTCAGGACTACCAATGGCTTGTCGGCGAAGTCTTTGAGCGACGCGGCCTGTTCCATCGATGCGTTTGCCTGGACGTATTCGTCGATCGTGCTGCGGAGGTTGCTTGCGGTTGCGCTGCTGGCGCGTACCTCGTCGCGGGACCGTGGCGGCAGGCTGCCGTAGGCGAGTTGGCTGTACAGACGGCCCAGACCCAGCCGAGCTGAGGTCGAGATGAGTGTGGAGACACGGGCCAGGAGCTGGTCGGAGCCCTGGTCGCCGGGCGATGGTGCCCCCGGCTTCGCCGCCCATGCTGGCGCGGTGGAGTCCACGAGCACCATCCCGGCGACCTCATTGGGGTGGCGGGCGGCGAAGTTGAGCACGTAGAGGCCGCCGAAGGAATGGCCAGCGAGCACGTAGGGTCCTGGCACGTTTCCGCGGTGCAGCAACGTGTGCAGGTCGGTCGCGATCTGCGTGCCGTCCTGCGGGGTGTCGGACGGCTGGCTCCACCCGCGACCTGCACGGTCGTAGACGCAGACCCGGGTGTCGCGGGCGACGGCCGGCGCGATCCAGCCGAGATTCGACGACATCTCGCCTCCGCCCGGCTCGAGCACGACTGTGGGACTGCCTGAGCCGGTGCAGTTGAGGTGCAGGCTGTGTCCGCCGACGTCGATCAGCTGACCGGGCATCGGGTAGGCCTTGGCATCAGCGGCTTCGCGCAGGGTTTCGTAGCCGCCGCCGATCGACGCGAGGGCCAACATCGCGATCACCGGGTAGAGGAGCCGGCGTGTGCTCGGGCTACGCAGCTGTCGGTGGACGCGGACGACCATCCAGATCGCCAACGCGAGCATCGCGGCGGGCCACATCCAGTTGAGCACCTTGTCCACCGAGGAGCCGAAGCCGATCAGGGCAAGGCCGCCTAGTCCCATGGCGAGTGCGGGAGCCGCGGCCCAGCGCTGTGGCTCCGCCGCTGCGGCACGATGCCACGTCGCCCGGTCCGGGTCACCGTCACGCAGCGCATCCGCCAGGGCCCGGTGCGCACGCCGACGGTCGAAGCTGGTGGCCGCCTGGTACACCGCGGAGCGAACCAGAGGGTGCCGCACGGCCACGGCATTACCGGTGACGGTCAGCAGACCGGACCGTTCGGCGTCCTCCCACGCCGCGGCCTCCACACCCAGCCGTTGCGCCGTCGCCCGCACCGTGTCAACCCGGCCGGTGTCGTCGGCAGCCGCCACCAACAACAACGTCTGCACCTGTTCACCCAACCGGCGGCAACGGTCGAGGAAGGCACGCTCCACGCCCGCAGTCAACGTCAACTGCTGCGGCAACGCGGCCGCCCCGGACAGCTGGGCCGCGCTCAAAGCAGTGGGCAACTCCAGCAACGCGAGCGGATTCCCGCCGGTGTCGCGAACCAACCGGTCGGCGACCTCGCCGGACAACTCCCCGCTGCGCTGGTCCAGCAACTGACGGGCAGCTCCCTCATCGAGTCCGCCAAGCCCGAGCACCGGCAAACCCTGCGGCCTGAACGATCCCGCATCCGCGTCACCGACAGGCCGGCGGGCGGCGAACAACATCACCACCGGGTCAGCGTCGAGCTGACGGGCCGCAAACAACAACGCGTCCGCTGACGCCGAGTCGAGCCAGTGTGCGTCGTCCACCACGCACACGACGAGGCCGTCCTCAACTGCTGCGTCGGTCAGGACCGACAAAGTCGCCGTCCCGACCAAGAACGGTTCGACCGGCGGCCCGCCTTCAAGCCCGAACGCCACCCGCAACGCACCAGCCTGAGGAACCGGCAGCCGCTCGAAATCGATCACCGGACGCAGCAGCCGGTGCAGCGCAGCGAACGGCAACGGCGACTCAGACTCCACCCCCGCAGTACGCAGCACCCGCGCCGCCCGCAGATCCGAAACGAGGTCGAGCACCAGAGCGGACTTGCCGACGCCCGGCTCCCCCAGCACGACCAGCACCCCAGCGCGTCCCGCCCGCGCTTCAACCACCAGCGCGGCAAGCTCCGCCCGCTCCGGCTCGCGGCCATACAACACCCGCCGACCGTACTACGACGCCCGAACACTCAGCCCCGAACGCCAGCAACGCCCTCGGCCGCTCCGCGACGTCCTGTCCTTGGCTTGACCAGCCCTCCCGGGCGACATCGGCGAGCCGCCAGGCTACGCCTCGATCGCGCTACGTTTGCGGAGCTGATTCGGATCTGTCGGACGGCTGTGACCTTTCTCGCTGTGTCCGACTGGGCCACCCGGGCTTCGTGGACGTGCTCCTGGTGCGGGCCGCGCACCCAGCGCCGGCCGCAGATCCGAGAGGACACGCACCATGACCAGCAGCACGACACGCCGCCTCGCCCGCGGCGTCCGAGCCGCGTTCGCCGCGGCGACCGTGGCCGCCACCTCCGCGATGCTCGCCGTCAGCGCGGCATCAGCGAGTAGCGACGTGACACCGGCGGCGGGGATCACCGTGCCGGCCGATTCGACCGGAGCACCCGCCGTCCTGGTCGCGAGCTTGGAGGGCCGCAACGAGGTGACGGCCGGCGCTCCGGCCGGGCAGGCTCTGGAACTCATCGGCATCGAGGGCAACAGGCTCACCTACTCGGTGTCCTGGAGCGGTCTCGGCACGCCGACCGAGGCACACATCCACGCGGGGGCTCGCGGCGTGGACGGCCCCGTCGTCGTGCCGCTGTTCACCACGCCGCGCACGGCCGACGGCTTCGCCTCCGGAACCGTTACCGTTGCCGACCCGACTGTGCTCGATGCGATGCGCTCCAACCCGGGTGGCTTCTACGCCGACCTGCACACCACCGGGTTCCCGGCCGGCGCCGTGCGCGCACAGCTGCACCTGCTCAGCCATGCGGTCAGCACCAGTGGAGTGGCCGCAATGCAGTTTTCGGTGGCAAGCGGCAGCCAGATCTACGCGTGCACACCGCAACTCGACGGGTCGTTCGCATTCACCCAGCGCGACGTCGAAGCGCACCTGATCGGCGGTATCCACCACACCTTCGTCCAGCCGGTCGCCGGCCCGCCGCAGTGGCAGGCAGCCGACGGCAGCGCGGTCTCCGGCAAGGTCGTCGCCAGGAACACCAACGGCGCGGGCAACATCGCCGAACTCGACCTCGACGCCACCCAGATCGGCAACCCCACCGGGCTATTGGCGAATGTCGTCGAGGTACTGCGCCTCAACACGGCTGGCGGCGTCGCCCCGACCGGTACCTGTGACCCGCAAGCCACGCCGATCGTCGGCGTGCCCTACCAAGCCGACTACGTGTTCATCAACGGCTAGCCGCGTCGAACCGACCACGACGGCCTCGGTCCCCTTGGTCTACAAGGGGACCGAGGCCATCGCCGATCAAGTACTGCTGTCTCCTTTCGGGAGCATCGTCGGACGAGAGCAGCCTCGGATGGCGATACCGGCGAAGTCGGCGGGATCCACCTCCGCATCGCCGCAAGGGGTTGCAGTCGAGATCGGTGCAGGAGGTGCGACACAGACAGTTGACTGCCTGGAGCCACTTCTCGAGCTACAACAAGGATCGCTGGGCATGCTCTCGTAGCGTGGGGGACATCGCATTAGCTGAACCGCCGATGGTGCAAACGCAACGGATGTAGGACACGGAGTCCTGGAGGGCGCGGGTGGCGCGGTTGATGTTGGGCGTGCGAGGCGTGTGACGGGCGCGGATCGGGTCTGGGATCTGGCGGTCGTCGGTGCCGGCCCGGCCGGTGCGGCCGCGGCTTTGGGTGCTCTGCGGACGCGGCCGGATCTGTCAGTCCTGCTGATCGACCGCGCTGGGTTCCCACGCGACAAGGCATGCGGGGATGGCATCGCCCCGCATGTGTTGGATCTGCTCGGCGACGTGGGCGTCACAGGGCTGCTGGACGACCGCGTTCCTGTGAACCTGCTACGGCTGGGCCGCGGGGACGTCACCGTCGATCGCAGGATGCGCCGGCCGGCCTATGTCGTGCCGCGCTCGATCTTCGACGACCGCCTCGTCGCCGCGGCCTGCGCGGCCGGCGCTCGATTGGTCCGGCACCGGGTACGCGACCTCACCCTCGGTCCGGCGTCGGTGTTCGTAGACGGCATCATCACCGCGCGGGCCGTTGTCGGCGCCGATGGCGCCCATTCTCGGGTCCGCGCGGCAATCGGCCTGCAGAACGGCCCGATGGCGTTGGCGTTGCGTGGCTACGCTCCGACGACAGCGGCCCGTCGAGCAGCACAGGTGATCGTGTTCGGCCTCAACCGGCGGCCCTCGTACGCATGGTCATTCGACCGTGGCGACGGACTCGCGAACATCGGTTACGGGGAGGTCTTGTCCCACGGTCATCCGCGCCCATCGCGTCAGCTTCTGATCGCTCGGCTGGAGGACCTACTACCCGGATCCACCGCCAGTGCGACCGCCTGGCGAGCCCACCACCTTCCACTGTCCGCCTGGCGCTGGCCCCACCCGGACGGTCGGGTCCTCCTCGCGGGTGACGCCGCCGGCCTGGTCAACCCGATGACCGGCGAAGGCATCTACCACGCCGTGGCGACCGGACTGATCGCGGGACGCATCGTCGCGGCCGCAGGACCCGGAGAGTCCCGGCACCTCGGGCGGCGCTACAGCCGAGCGGTCCGTTCCTTCCTGGCCGGCCACCTCAGGCACACCGCACTCACCGCGAAACTCGCGACGGTCGGACAGATTCTCGAGCCGGGCATGCTCGCGGCAGCGGGCGATCAGCGCGTGTTCGACGACCTTGTGGAACTGGGACTCGGGCGCGGATGCCTCACACCTGCCGTCATCCGTGGCCTGCTCAAGGCAGCCGGCGGGCAGATCGTGCACGCGCGTCTCGCGCAACGGTCTGGGTGAGGCGAGGCGGGCGATGTGAGCGTATCAGTGTAATGTTATGCTCGTAACATGTCAGATGAAGCACGGGTTCGATGGCTGCTGATCAGCGTGACAACCGGCTCAGACGCGTCGTTGCGGGTCTATGTTTGGCGCCAGCTACGCAAGCTCGGCGCGGTGTATCTACAGAACTCGGTATGTCTGCTACCGGGCCTCGGGCAGGTGCCGCACACGGTGCAGCGCCTGGCGGCTCGGGTGAACACCTCGGGAGGCAAGGCGCGCATACTGCACACCGAGCTGATCGACCCGGCCGAGGAGGCCGCAGTGGTCGCCGAGCAGCGCACCGACCGGGATGTCGAGTACGGCGAGGTGCTGGAACGGATTCCGGCCTTCCTCGACGAGATCGCCAAGGAAACCGCGCGCGGGCGAGCCACGTACTCCGAGGTCGAGGAATCCGAGGCAGACCTGGAGCGCTTTGAGCGATGGATGGCGTCGATCGCGGCCAGGGACTACTTCTCCGCGGCGGGTGGACGGGCCGCCCGGGATGCGATCAAACAATGCCGCGCTGCCTTCAGCGCGTTCGAGTCCGCCGCATTAGCCGCGGACACCGGGATCGAAAACATTGATCCCACATCTGGCCGGCCGCGGCTGCGGCTCACGGCACCCCGCGAAGGAGAGTCGTGATGTGGTGGCGTGACACCTTGATCGGACTCGGTATCACCGTGTTGGTGACCTGGTTGCTGCTGGTCGCGGCACTGCTGATCGCCCGCCCGAAAGGCAACGTGTTGCGCGAGGCGTTGCGGATCCTGCCAGACCTGATCCGGTTACTGAAAAACCTCGCCACCGACAAGACCCTGCCTGGCGGCGTACGGATCCGGCTCGGATTGCTGATGGTCTATCTGGCGGTTCCGATCGACCTGATCCCCGACTTCATTCCCGTGCTCGGCTACGCCGACGATGCGATCATCGTGGTCGCGGTCTTGCGCAGCGTCGTACGCCGGCTCGGCCTCGAACCGCTCCGCGCCCGCTGGCCCGGCACCGACGACGGCTTCGCCGCGCTGTGCCGTGCTGCTGGACTGTCCGGGGATCCAAACACGCCCGCCTCGGCGAGCAGACGGGCCCACGCACAATGACCCAACGACCTGGACACATCTTCGAGTTGAGCGCGCACTCACATCTTGCTTGCAGGGCATAGGGGCCCGCCGCAGCCGTCGCACCGGCGCGGCGATCGGCCCAATGTGGACTTACCGAGGGTTGTTCGTGCGCCGCCGGCCGACACGAAACAATCCCCGGCGATTCGACGACACGAGGCAGGCATCGCGGCCCGCCTCAGAAAGCCCGGCATGCCATGCGAACTATGCGAACCTTCGGCACCGTCACTCCCCTCGGCGCAGCTGTCCGCCTGGAGGTCGAACACACAACCAGGCAACATGGCAACGAGGTCCACGTCTGGATCTGCGGCGAGCTCGACATCGCTACCCATGGTCAACTGCAGACCGGGTTGCACCGCGGAGGAGCTGCAGGCTGCGGACGAG
>JBKPSJ010000178.1:0-3755 GCA_046765875.1 Actinomycetota bacterium | reverse complement strand
GTCTTGATGTTGCCGGGTGTGGCTCGGGATTGGCAGGCAGGCTTCGTCGCCCTGAGCTGACCAATGGCCGAAGTCCACGCTGTGGCCAAGGCCCACCTAGTGCCGCGTGGCGTAAATGATTGGATGGTTGTGTTTGCGAGGATGGGGCATGGCTCATCCTCCTGCTGCGGCGTTGGCGCTGCGTGATGGCGATGCCGAGGTGCTGCGGTCTTGGGTTCGATCGACGACGGTCCAGGCCGGGTTGGCGCAGCGTGCTCGGATCGTGCTGCTGGCCGCGGACGGGTTGACGAACACTGAGATCGCGGCACGGGTCGGTGTGAGTCGGCAGACGGTGGTGTCGCGGCGGGCGAGCTATGCGCGGCGGGGCCTGGACGGTTTGCGTGATGCGCCGCGGTCGGGTCGGCCGCGGCGGATTGATCATGCCGCGATCATCACCGCGACGTTGAAGCCGCCGCCGAGCAGGCTGGGGGTGACGCACTGGTCGAGCCGGCTGCTGGCGGCGCGGCTGAAGGTCAGCAACACCACGATCGCGCGGGCCTGGCGGGACTACGGGGTGCAGCCGTGGCGGGCCGAGACGTTCAAGTTCTCCACCGACCCCGAACTGGTCGCCAAGGTGATCGATGTGGTGGGTTTGTATCTGGCGCCGCCGGACAACGCGATCGTGCTGTGCTGCGATGAGAAGTCGCAGATCCCGGCCCTGGACCGCACCCAGCCGGTGTTGCCGATGCAACCCGGGCGCGCCGAACGGCGCACCCACGACCGTGTTGACCTCGTCCGGCACGGAATGACCACGCTGTTCGCCGCGCTGGAGGTCGCCACCGGCAAGGTCACCGGGTTGTCCCAGCCGCGGCACCGGCACCAGGAGTTCCTGCGGTTCCTCAGGCAGGTCGCGCGCGCCTACCCCGACACCGGCTCCGGCACCCAGCCAACTGAGCTGCACCTGGTGATGGACAACTACGCCACCCACAAGCGGCCCGAGGTCCGCGACTGGCTGGCCGCGAACCCCCGCATCAAGGTCAACTTCACCCCCACCTCGGCATCCTGGCTGAACCTGGTCGAGGTCTGGTTCTCCATCATCGAACGCCAAGCCATCCACCGCGGCACCGTCCGCTCCGTGCGTGACCTGGTCGCCAAGATCCGCACCTTCATCACCGGCTGGAACGACCCCTGCCACCCCTTCGTCTGGACCAAAACCGCCGACGAGATCCTCAAGAACGCCAAGCGTCCAAAGATCTCAACCACGGCCCACTAGGTCAGAACGAGCGCCGCCGGGTTATCGATTGCGACGCCCTCAATTGCCGCCGACTGTGAAACGCGCTCATGCCGAATTGAGTGCGTTCGACCGCCGTCGTGAAGGGCTGCTACTCAACTGTTACTTGACGATGATGTCGCCGATCTTTTGGGTCATTCCGCCGTCGGCTGGTGTTCCCGGGGGTGGGGCTGGTGCGCGGTCACACAGGTCGCCGGAGGTTTTGGCGAACTCAGCTATGAAGTAGACCCCGTAGGTGCCGGGCTGGGTCGCGCGGAAGGTGACTGACAGGCGTTGTCCTGTCGGGATGATGTCGACCAGGGGATCGCTGCGGGCCAGTTGATTCTCGGGCCGCACCACCGAACCTGGCGGCAGCCCCGCCGGGTCGCCGGCGTCGTATGAGCTGCCCGGCTTGGCGACGGTGAGGTATCCAAGCACGACACGTGACGAATAAGCCGCCGGCCGATCATTCGTGATCTCGACCACGGTCCTGGTCGCGTGTCCCACGTGTGTTCTGGTAAGGATCGGGAACTCATCTTGGCCAGGGCCGCTCACCCCACTGAGCAGCCGTGCACTAATCCCCCACAGGCAGCCGGGCCGCATCCGCGCTGGCGGCCTGGTCGATGCGGACGGCTCCGCCACGGTGCTGACAGCTGGGTCCTTGCCGAGGTAGACCGCCGACACCACACCGGCGGCCACGACCAGGCCGACAGCACCGAGTCCGGCGAGGAAGAGGTTGCGGCGTCGGGCGCGCCGGTCGCGCCGGTTGGCGATTCGGGCGACCTCGGCGGGATCGAAGGCATGCACTTGGCTGTCGTCGAGGCTGGTCGCGATCAGCGATTGGAGCTCTTCATCGCGAATCATCTGGTCTCTCCCTGCTGGGCAAACTCCCCGGCCTCGTCGGGGCTCATGAGCGCCTTGAGATTGCGCAGGCCCTTGGCGGTTTGACTCTTGACGGTGCCGGGACTACAGCGCATCGCCGTGGCCGTGTCCTCGACGCTGAGATCGGCATAGAAGCGCAGCACCAACGTCGCGCGTTGTCGCGCCGGCAGCTGCAGTAGACATGCACGCACCCACGGCGCTCGGTGGTCACCGTCGACCCCACCGTCGACCTCGTCGACGACCTGCTCGGGAACCACCCCAGTCGGAACCTCCCGCCGATCAAATCCACGCATGCGGCGGCGCTGCACAAGCCGAACCAGGGTCCGATACGCGTAGGAGTCGATGGCCGCGTCGACCCGAATCGACGACCAGGACCGGTAGACCCGGATCAGGGTCTCCTGCGTCAGATCCTCAGCGATCTGCCGATCACCGAGCAGCAGCCGCGCAGCCCCCAGCAGTCGCGGCGATCCGAGCCGGGCGAAATCGTCGAACGTCCCGTAGGGCACTCTGCAGCACCTCCACCCTGTAAGAGGCACCTTCAGCGATCCCAGGTTGCCTGGGCTCAGGGCCCACTCTGGCCCTGACAGACAGCCGCGGCAGCGGCCACGTCATCCGAAGCGCTCAAACCAAGAACTCCACAGATTGGTGGCCGGCCCGTCCGCCTCGGGCTGGACAGGACCATCTGCCGTGACCTTGGCCCGGCCGCCCGCCCACGTGACCAGCACCGTACCGCTGGCCTGTGGTCCGTCCCAGCCGCCCCAACCCACCGGAGCCCGTGCTCGCTCCCCCGGCGCCAACACGACATACCCCGGCGGTATCAACTCCAAGGTCACGGTCGTCTCAGCGGCCAGTGCCTCACCGTCGATTCCGATCGGCGTTAGCCCCGGCTTGCCCGACAGTCGCACTGCATGGTCGCAGACATTGGTCGCTTCGAGCTCACCGGTCAGATGCCCCGACTCCGCGCGCCACGACAACCGGAACGCGACATCATCTGGCTGAGCCTCCGGAACGTCAGACCTGTGCATGGCGACAGCATGCCTCAGCCTGCGCAGTGCAGGAACGTACGGATCTGGCTCCCCTCTATGTCAAGGGGCGGTGTTTGACCGCCGGGGTCTGGGTTGTCTTTCGCCTCATGCTGGGCGGGGGTAGCGTCGTGGGTGCGGGTCCGGGAAGTGGCTGATCCGAAGTGTCGATGTGCGGGGGCAGGTCGACCGCGCTGGATTCTTGAGTCGCCCCGCAGTGCCCTCCCGGACCCGTTCCAGGCTCGGTCGGGTCGGCTGCACGGGCGTCGGCAAGGAGCCGGCGGTATATGACGTCTGAGATTCGTCGTTTGAGGCAACGCAGCGCTTCCAGTGGCGTCTTTCCGGCGGCGAGTTTGCGGCGGTAGTAGGCGCGGCCTTCGGTGGCGCGGCGCAGTTGCACGATCGCGGCGATGTGGATGACGTGGTTCATCCGACGGTTCCCTGCCCGGGACAGCCGGTGCCGGATCTGCTCGCCGGAGGATGCGTCCAGGGGTGCGGTGCCGGTCCAGGACGCGAACCGGTTGCGGTCTGCGAACCGGGCGATGTCGCCGACATCGGCGAGGGTCCGGGCGGCGCCGGCCGGTCCGATGCCGTAGGTCTCC